>NZ_JBVKCZ010000009.1:0-248654 GCF_055634335.1 Streptomyces sp. NPDC111802
GCTGTCGAGGAATGCTTCCAGACCGCGAAGCAGGAATGCGGCCTGGACGACTACCAGGTCCGCCGCTATCCCGGCTGGCACCGCCACATGACCCTCGCCATGGCCGCTCATGCCTGCCTGACCGTCCTGCGGGCACGGGAGCTGGACACGGACAAAGCAGAAACGGATCCTCCCAGCTCATTCACCTCAGCCTCGCCGAGATTCGACGCCTGATCACCCGCCTCACCGACCGCCGCCTCACACCCATCGACCACATCCTGCACTGGTCGCACTGGCGACGACGACGCCAGCACCAAGCCCGCATCAGCCACTACAAACGACGCGGACACAGTCCCTGAAACTGCCCAGCAATCAGAACAAGCACCGTTGCAGTACTAGCCCCGTCGGCCGAGGGGGGCCCGGCTCGGCCGCGTTGTCGGAGCGCTCTGAGACACTGGGGGCGCGATGACAGAGACAACAGCCCTGCGGACCGCGCCCCTGCGAGCCCGCGCCGAGATCGATCTGGCCGCCCTGCGGGCCAATGTGCGGACCCTGCGCGCCCTCGCGCCGGGCGCGGCCCTGATGGCCGTCGTGAAGTCGGACGCGTACGGCCATGGGGCGGTGCCCTGTGCCCGCGCGGCCGTCGAGGCGGGTGCCGAGTGGCTGGGTACGGCCACGCCGGAGGAGGCCCTCGTGCTGCGGGCCGCCGGGCTGCGCGGCATGCGGATCATGTGCTGGCTGTGGACGCCGGGCGGGCCCTGGCGGGAGGCCATCGAGGCCGACGTCGACGTCTCCGTGAGCGGGATGTGGGCCCTGCGGGAGGTCACCGAGGCCGCCCGGCAGGCCGGCGCCCCCGCGCGCGTGCAGCTCAAGGCCGACACCGGGCTCGGGCGCAACGGCTGCCAGCCGGGTGAGGACTGGGCCGAGCTGGTCCGGGAAGCCCTGCGGGCGGAGGCCGACGGGCTGATCCGTGTCACCGGGCTCTGGTCGCACTTCGCCTGCGCCGACGAGCCCGGCCATCCCTCCATCGCCGCCCAGCTCGACGTCTTCCGCGAGATGGTGTCGTACGCCGAGGGGCAGGGCGTGCGGCCCGAGGTGCGGCACATCGCCAACTCGCCCGCCACGCTCACCCTCCCGGAGAGCCACTTCGACCTGGTGCGCACGGGCATCGCGACCTACGGCATCTCGCCCAGCCCCGAGCTCGGCAGCGCGGCCGACTTCGGGCTGCGGCCGGTGATGACGCTCTCGGCGTCCCTCGCGCTGGTCAAGCACGTGCCGGCGGGCCACGGCGTCAGCTACGGCCACACCTACCTCACCCCGGGCAAGACAACCCTCGGCCTGGTCCCCCTCGGCTACGCGGACGGCATCCCGCGGCACGCCTCCGGCTCGGGGCCCGTGCTGGTCGGCGGTAAATGGCGGACGGTCGCGGGACGGATCGCGATGGACCAGTTCGTCGTCGACCTGGGCGGGGACGAGCCCGAGCCGGGTGCCGAGGCCGTGCTGTTCGGGCCCGGCGACCGCGGTGAGCCCACCGCCGAGGACTGGGCGCAGGCGGCCGGGACCATCGCGTACGAAATCGTCACGCGGATCGGAACGCGCGTTCCACGCGTCTACGTCTCTAGGAATGCGTCCGAGTGATGTGGCCGTGTGCCCGTACGTGTGATGGGTCGGTTTGGTGCGTCCGCGTGGTGCGTTCGTGTGGTGCGTACGTGTGACGCGCCCATGTGATGCGTCTTCGTGATGCGGCTATGTGACGCGGGCAATGTGATGCGTCCGTCCGAATGCGGTTATGTGAATGAGGAACGAGACGGGTAACCCGTTCTGGGCATCAGAACGAGACCCCGGGCATCAAACCAACGGACCCGGCATCACACCGACAGACCGGCACAACCCAGCGAAGAGGAGCGGTACGTGAGCGAGAGCAGCGCGGAGGCCGTCGCGGCCGTCGCCTCCGCCACGGGGGCGGCCGCGAACTGGCGCAGGGCGACCGGCATCGCCGGCGCGGCGATAGGCGTGATCGCGGCGGGCGCGGCGGCCGGCGTCGCCATAGAGCGGATGACGGTGGGCCGCGGCATGCGGCAGAAGGCCCGGCTCGCCCTCGACTCGGCGGGACCGTACGGCTCGCTGCGCGGCACGCCCGGCAAGGCGCAGGCCGACGACGGCACCGAGCTGTACTACGAGGTCGACGACGTCGACCCCGAGGCCGCCCCCACCCTCACCCCGCGCCGGCGACGGCTCTTCGGGCGCAAGGCGCCCGCCCCGGTCACCGTCGTCTTCAGCCACGGCTACTGCCTCAGCCAGGACTCCTGGCACTTCCAGCGGGCCGCGCTCCGCGGCGTCGTGCGCACCGTGCACTGGGACCAGCGCAGCCACGGCCGCTCCGGGCGCGGGGTCGCCCAGACGCAGGAGGGCAAGCACGTCGACATCGAGCAGCTCGGGCGCGACCTGAAGGCCGTCATCGACGCGGCCGCGCCGGAGGGGCCGCTCGTGCTGGTCGGGCACTCCATGGGCGGGATGACGATCATGGCACTGGCCGACCAGTACCCCGAGCTGATCCGTGAGCGGGTGGTCGCCACCGCCTTCGTCGGTACGTCGTCCGGGAAGCTCGGCGAGGTCAACTTCGGGCTGCCCGTCGCCGGGGTGAACGCGGTACGGCGCGTGCTGCCGGGCGTGCTCAGGGCGCTGGGCCAGCGGGCCGAGCTGGTGGAGAAGGGGCGCCGGGCCACCGCCGACCTGTTCGCCGGGATCATCAAGCGGTACTCCTTCTCGTCCCGGGACGTCGACCCGGCCGTCGCCCGGTTCGCCGAGCGGATGATCGAGGGGACGCCGATCGACGTGGTCGCGGAGTTCTACCCGGCCTTCACCGACCACGACAAGACCGAGGCGCTCGCCCTGTTCACGGACATGCCGGTGCTCGTGCTGGCCGGCGTGGGCGACCTCGTCACCCCCAGTGAGCACAGCGAGGCCATCGCCGATCTGCTCCCGGAGGCCGAGCTGGTCCTCGTGCCGGACGCCGGCCACCTGGTGATGCTGGAGCACCCAGAGGTGGTCACGGACCGTATGGCCGACCTGCTCACCCGGGCGGGCGCCGTGCCCGCAGGGGCTACGGTTAGTGGCTATGGAAGCACCAGCAGCCCCGCACAACGCGGGTGACCTCGAGCTGACCGTCACCTCTCCCGAACAGATGCGGGAGCTGGGCCGCCGACTCGCCAAGCTGCTGCGCGCCGGCGACCTTCTGATGCTGAGCGGGGAGCTCGGCGCGGGCAAGACGACGCTGACGCGTGGGCTCGGCGAGGGGATGGGGGTCAGAGGAGCGGTCACCTCCCCGACCTTTGTGATCGCCCGGGTGCACCCGTCCCTCGGCGACGGTCCGCCGCTCGTCCACGTCGACGCCTACCGGCTGTCCGGCGGCCTGGACGAGATGGAGGACCTCGACCTGGATGTCTCGCTGCCCGAGTCGGTGATCGTCGTGGAGTGGGGCGAGGGCAAGGTCGAGGACCTGACCGAGGAACGGCTCCAGGTCGTCATCCACCGGACCGTCGGTGACACGACGGACGAGGTACGGCATGTGACGGTGACCGGCCTCGGAGAGCGCTGGGCCGCGGTGGATCTGAGCGTGCTGTCGGCGTGATGAGCGGGGTGGGCCGGTGAGCCTCCCCGCCCCTCATGAACATTCCGACAAGACGTCGGCAAGATATTGCGTTCCTGGTCTTGTGCGTGGTCACATGGTACCCAGCTCGTAGTTAGGTGTACCTAACTACGTCCGCCCCCGGCCCCCAGGAGGCGTCCATGCCGGCATCGGAGAACAAGGTCCAGCAGCGGCCCCAGGTGGTTGCCGGGGTGTCCATGCGCGACCTGCTGGCCGCCGGCGCCGCCGCGAACGTGATCTCCACTCCGCCCCGCGTCCCCGACACGGAGACGCCCCGGTCGTCCGCCGATCAAGGGCAGCGCGAAGCCGCGTAGCGCTCCGCCGGCGGTGCGGTGATGGGCGGTTGCTGTCCCCGCGCCCCTTGGGGCGTTGCCGAACCGTCTGTTCAGTGGATCACGACCACTGGCCGTCCGATCGTCGCGAAGTCCCACATCGCGTCGCCGTCCGCCCGCGATTCCCGGATGCCGCCCGTCCGCAAGGTCGGGTTGGGGTTGGGAAGGGGTGACGCGCTCTGGACGGCCGTGCTGAAGCCGATGGTCACCCCGTCCACGGTCGCGAAGCGGACGACGTGCTCGACGGGGGTGCCCTCGGTGCCGGTGGCCATGTTGGAGCGGGAGGTCACCGTGTAGACGCCCGTGAGCGGGTCGACCGATCCGGGGGTGACGCGGAACGTCCGCTTGACCTTGCCGGCCCCGTCGACCAGCCACACCCGGTCGTCGTCCACCGAGTACACGACCCGCTGTCCCGTACCGGACCCGGTCGGCAGCGAGTCCGGCTCCTTCTTGTCGCGGGGCACTTTGGAGGTACTCACCTCGAGTGAGCCGGCGGCGCGCGGCCTGCTCAGGTCGGCCGGGACGGTCGCCGAGGCCTGGAAGGCGAGGAAGCCGACGGTCCCGAGGGCGACAGCGGTGAGCCCCGCGACAAGTCCGGAGCTGCTTGTTGCCACCGTCGCCCACCTCAGCATTCGCGTCGTATGTCGTGATCCAGCCCGACCGTAGCAGCCAGTGACCGACGCACCGGGGCGGCGCTTCCCGAGCCGTGAGCGCCGTAGGCTGTTTGCGTGCTCTTGCTCGCTCTGGATACCGCCACCCCCGCCGTCACCGTCGCGCTGCACGACGGTACGGACGTCATCGCCTCGTCGAGCCAGGTGGACGCGCGCCGGCACGGCGAGCTGCTGCTGCCGGCCGTCGACCGCGTCCTCGCCGAGGCCGGTGTGAAGCTCGACGCCGTCACCGGCATCGTCGTAGGCATCGGACCCGGCCCGTACACCGGACTGCGCGTCGGACTGATGACCGCCGACACCTTCGGGCTCGTCCTCGGCGTCCCCGTGCACGGCCTGTGCACACTGGACGCCCTCGCCTACGCCGCCGACATCGAGAAGGGCCCCTTCGTCGTCGCGACCGACGCCCGGCGCAAGGAGGTCTACTGGGCGCGGTACGCCGACTCCCGCACCCGCCTGACCGACCCGGCCGTCGACCGGCCCGCCGACATCGCCGACCAGGTCGCCGGACTGCCCGCCGTCGGCGCGGGCGCGCTGCTGTACCCCGACACCTTCCCCAGCGCCCACGAACCCGAGCATGTGTCGGCGGCGGCGCTCGCGGGTCTGGCCGCCGAGAAGCTGGCGGCGGGCGAGGAACTCCCCGCGCCCCGGCCGCTGTATCTGCGCCGGCCCGACGCCCAGGTCCCCAAGAACTACAAGGTGGTCACCCCCAAGTGACCGGACCCGTAACCTCTTCCGCCGCTCCCTCCGGCCCCGTGCTGCGCGAGATGCGCTGGTGGGACATCGACCGCGTGCTGGAGCTGGAGAAGGACCTGTTTCCCGAGGACGCCTGGTCCCGGGGCATGTTCTGGTCCGAGCTGGCCCATGCGCGCGGCCCCGAGGCGACCCGGCGCTATGTCGTCGCCGAGGGGCCCGACCGGGTCGTGGGCTACGCCGGCCTCACCTCCGCCGGGGACCTCGCCGACATCCAGACCATCGCCGTCGCCCGCGACCACTGGGGCACGGGTCTCGGCGGCCGTCTCCTCACCGAACTCCTCCGCGCCGCCACCGACTTCGAGTGCGCCGAAGTGATGCTGGAGTGCCGCGTGGACAACGTCCGCGCGCAGAAGCTCTACGAGCGCTTCGGCTTCGAGGCCATCGGCTTTAGACGCGGCTACTACCAGCCGGGGAACGTGGACGCCCTGGTGATGCGACTGACCGCCCCCGAAAACTCCGTACAAGGAACCGAGATCAATGGCTGACTCGCGGGACGTTCCCCTCGTCCTCGGCATCGAGACCTCCTGTGACGAGACCGGTGTCGGCATCGTCCGCGGTACCACCCTGCTCGCCGACGCCATCGCCTCCAGCGTCGACGACCACGCCCGCTTCGGCGGTGTCGTGCCCGAGGTCGCCTCACGGGCGCACCTGGAGGCGATGGTCCCGACCATCGACCGCGCGCTGAAGGAGGCCGGGGTGAGCGCCCGCGACCTGGACGGCATCGCGGTGACCGCCGGTCCGGGCCTCGCGGGCGCGCTGCTGGTCGGCGTGTCGGCGGCGAAGGCGTACGCCTACGCGCTGGGCAAGCCGCTCTACGGCGTCAACCACCTGGCCTCCCACATCTGCGTGGACCAGCTGGAGCACGGCGCGCTGCCGGAGCCGACGATGGCGCTGCTGGTGAGCGGCGGCCACTCGTCGCTGCTGCTGTCGACCGACATCACCTCGGACGTACGGCCGCTCGGCGCGACCATCGACGACGCCGCGGGCGAGGCCTTCGACAAGATCGCCCGGGTGCTGAACCTGGGCTTCCCCGGCGGTCCGGTCATCGACCGGTACGCCCGCGAGGGCGACCCGGACGCGATCGCCTTCCCGCGCGGACTGACCGGGCCGCGCGACCCGGCGTACGACTTCTCCTTCTCGGGGTTGAAGACGGCTGTCGCCCGCTGGATCGAGGCGAAGCGGGCGGCGGGGGAGGAGGTGCCGGTGCGTGATGTGGCGGCCTCCTTCCAGGAGGCGGTCGTCGATGTGCTCACCCGCAAGGCCGTACGGGCCTGCAGGGACGAGGGCGTCGACCATCTGATGATCGGCGGCGGTGTGGCCGCCAACTCCCGGCTGCGGGCGATGGCGCAGGAGCGGTGCGAGGCGGCCGGTATCCGGCTCCGGGTGCCGCGGCCGAAGCTGTGCACGGACAACGGCGCGATGGTGGCGGCGCTCGGGGCGGAGATGGTGGCGCGCAATCGGGCCGCGTCGAGCTGGGACCTGTCGGCGGACTCGTCGCTGCCGGTGACGGATCCTCACGTGCCGGGCACCGACCACTCTCACGACCATGTGCACGAGGTCAGCAAGGAGAACCTGTACTCGTGACGGTCGCGTTGATGTGGGAGGCGCGGGCGGCTGTGGGGCGGGGTGAGGAGCTGCTCGCGTGGGCCGGGGCGCGGGCGCGGGAGTTGGGCGTACGGCCGCTGCGGTGGGAGACGTTTCGGGCGCCGGAGGACCGGGTTCTCGTCATCACCTGGTGGGACGCGGAGTACGACGCGGAGTTGCCTGAACTTCCTGAGCCCAAGGGGGAGTTGGTGACTCGGGCGGTGCATCGGTGGCGGTTCGAGTCGGTGGATGCCTGACCCGGCCGGTCCGCCGTCGGCCACAGGGGACGAGGCTCGGCCGGGTCAGGAAAGAGCCCGTGTCTCCGACTCGCATCGGAGCCACCGATCCGGTCCCGGCCTCCGGATCGGCCCGGTGAGGTTCAGCCGTTCCGTATGCCGCACATCCCCGCTGGACGCCCCCACCCGCAGCTCCAGCACCCCCGGTTCGACCACCCTCCGCCCCGACCGGTCGCTGAACGACGACAGATCCGCATGGAAGCGGAACGTCACCCGCCGCGCCTCGCCCACCCCCAACTCCACCCGCTGATACCCGATCAGCCGCACATCCGGCCGAGTGACCGACGCCACCGGGTCGTGCAGATACAGCTGGACGACCTCGGCCCCCGCGCGCTCCCCCGCGTTGCGGACGGTGAGCGAGAGGTCGTACGTGCCGTCCGTGGTGATCTCCGACGCCGTCCCCTGGAAGTCCTCCCACGCGAACGACGTGTACGACCTGCCGTGCCCGAACGCGTACAACGGCGTCGGATCCAGATTGCTCACCTCCCCCGCCAGCCCCAACGGCGGCTGAAGATACGTCCAGGGCTGCCCCCCGGGCTCCCGAGGCACACTCACCGGCAGCCGCCCCGAGGGATTCACCCGCCCCGACAGCACTCCCGCCACCGCCGGCCCGCCCTCCTCCCCGGGGAAGAACGCCTGGACGACCGCCGCCAGCCGCCCCTGCCAGCGCCCCAGCGCATACGGTCGGCCGGTCAGCAGCACCAGCACCACCGGGACGCCCGTCGCCACCAACGCGTCCAGCAGCTCGCCCTGCGCCCCCGGCAGCCGCAGGTCCGTCACATCGCAGCCCTCGCCCGACGTGCCCCGCCCGAACAACCCCGCCCGGTCGCCCAGCACCGCCAGGCACACATCTGCCTCCGACGCCCGCGCAACCGCCTCCTCGAAGCCCGCCGTGTCCGGGTCCGAGACCCCGCACCCTTCCGCGAACGTCACCTTGGCGTCGGGGAGTTCGGCGCGCAGGGCCTCCAGGACCGTCGGGATCTCGATGCCCATCGGCACCTCGGGGTGGTGCGTGAGGACGTGGGAGGGGAAGGAGTAGCAGCCCAGCATCGCCAGGGCGTCGGCCGCGCGCGGGCCCACCACCGCGATACGAGCGTCGGGGGGCAGCGGCAGGACGCCGTCCGGGTTGTCCAGCAACACCACCGACTCCTCCGCCACCCGCCGCGCCAGCGCCCGGTTCGCGGGGGAGTCCAGGTCGATCCGCGAGCCCGTCGGCTCGGGGGCCCAGTCCTCGTCCAGGAGGCCGAGCTCGCACTTCTGGAGCAGCACCCGGCGCGCGGCCCGGTCCACCAGTTCCTCCGGGATCCCGCCCGCCCGGACCGCCTCCAGCAGCGGCTTCCCGTAGCACTTCAGGGTCGGGAGTTCCACATCGATACCCGCCGCCAGCGCCACCTGCGCCGCTTCCGCCGGGCTGCCCGCCACCCGGTGCAGCGTCTCCAGGAAGCCGATGCCGAAGTAGTCGGCGACCACCGTGCCCGTGAAGCCCCAGCCCTCCCGGAGGAGTTCCGTCAGCAGTCCCGGGTCCGCCGACGCCGGCACCCCGTCCGTCTCGTTGTACGCCGCCATCACCGACCGCGCCCCGCCCTCGCGCAGCGCCATCTCGAAGGGAGGGAACGTCACGTCCGCGAGCTCCCGCACACCCGCCCGCACCGGCGCCAGATTGCGCGCGCCCGCCGAGGACGCGTACCCGGCGAAGTGCTTGAGCGTCGCGATGACGCCGGCCGACTCCAGGCCCCGGACGTACGCCGCGCCGATGGTGCCGGTCAGATACGGGTCCTCGCCGATCGTCTCCTCGACCCTGCCCCAGCGGGGATCGCGTACGACGTCCAGGACCGGCGCGAGACCCTGGTGGACGCCGACCGAGCGCAGGTCCTGGCCGATGCGCCGGGCCATCTCCTCGATGAGCGGGGGGTCGAAGGACGCTCCCCAGGCCAGCGGTATGGGGTACGCGGTGGCCTGCCAGGCCGTGAAGCCGGCGAGGCACTCCTCGTGGGCCACCGCCGGGATGCCGAACCGACCCGCCTCGGCGATACGGCGCTGGGCGCGGGCCAATGCCTGCGCGCCCAGCGCCGGGTCCACGGGGGCGGTGCCGAAGGAGCGGGTGAGCTGGCCCAGGCCGTGGGTGATCAGCTCGGTCCAGTCGTAGTCGGCGGTCATGTCGTGCTGGTGCGGGGCGACTCCCTCGGCCCGTGCCTCGCCGTCCGTGGCGGCGCCCACCCACACGCCGTACAACTGGGCGGTCTTCTCCTCCAGGGTCATCCGGGAGAGGAGGTCGTCTACGCGGGCGGCGGCGGGCAGGGCGGGGTCGCGCCAGGGGTCGGTGGTCATGAAACTCCTGTCGGGGCGAGGGCCCACTCACGAATGTTTCGTTATTCACCTCGAATGTTCCGGGAACCTAGGGCCGGTAAGAAGGGTTCGTCAAGAGGTCGCGCAGGGATACGATCGCCGCCATGACTGCCCGTGAGCCCGCAGCAAGCCGGACGACAGTGTCGAAAAGCCGGTCGACAACGTCGGAAACCCGGACGACCGCGACGACGGCGGCGACCACCGGCCGGTCGACGCAGACCGCGACCCTCGCCGAGATCGCCCGCGAGGCCGGAGTGTCCGCGCCGACTGTTTCGAAGGTCCTCAACGGACGTGCCGACGTCGCCCCGGCCACCCGCACCCGCGTCGAGGAACTCCTGCGCGCCCACGGCTACCGCCGACGGCGGGCCGAGGCGAGCCGTTCCCCCCTCATCGACCTGGTCTTCCACGAGTTGGAGAGCGCGTGGGCGATGGAGGTCATCCGGGGCGTGGAGAACGTGGCCCGCGACGCGGGGTTGAGTGTGGTGCTGAGCGAGAGCGCGGGGCGGCTGACCCCCGGGCGCACCTGGGCCGACCAGGTCGCCGCCCGTCGCCCGCACGGTGTGATCCTCGTGCTGTCCGGCCTCGACGAGTCCCAGCGCGCGCTGCTGACCAGCCGTTCGATCCCGTTCGTGGTGATGGACCCGGCGGGCGACCCGGGCGCCGACGTGCCGTCGATCGGGGCGACCAACTGGCAGGGCGGGCTGGCCGCCACCCGGCATCTGGTCGAGCTGGGGCACCGCAGGATCGGCGCGATCACCGGGCCGTCCCGCATGATGTGCAGCCGCGCCCGCGTCGACGGCTACCGCGCCGCCCTGGAGACGGCCGGACTCCCGGTCGACCCCGACCTGGTCAGGCCCGGCGACTTCCATCACGAGACCGGCTACCGGCAGGGCCTGGAACTGCTGCGCCGCCCGGACCGGCCGACCGCCGTCTTCGCCGGCAACGACCTCCAGGCGCTCGGGCTGTACGAGGCCGCGCGCGAGCTGGGGCTGCGGATCCCGGAGGACCTGAGCGTCGTCGGCTTCGACGATCTGCCCATCGCCCGCTGGGTGGGGCCGCCGCTGACGACCGTACGGCAGCCGCTGACGGAGATGGCCGAGGCCGCGGCGAAGCTGGTGCTCGACCTCGCGCGGGAGGAGGGGGCGCCGGTGGCGACGCGGGTGGAGCTGGCGACCAGCCTGGTGGTGCGCAGCAGTACGGGGGAGCCGTCGGCGGTTTAGCGGGAGAGGCCTGTTGCCGTATTGGCGGGTTGTTGCGGGGCACTCCACGCCGCACCGAAGTCAGTCGGTTACATCGCCGAAACTTTCGCTGTCCCTAGTGAGGGCGGTTTCGTCGGGAAGTCTGAGAATTTCCGAAGAAAGGCGGTCTGGCGGCGCTGCCCGTAATAAATCGGACGTACGTTCCTGCGTATGACGGGACTCGGCGCGAACGGGCGGGAAACGGACGGGGACGACGCCAGACACCTCGGCCGGCGGTCCACAGCGCTCAGGACCGTCGGCCTCCTCCTCGCGGGCACGCTGGTCCTGGCCGTCGCCGCGGCGGGCTGGGTCTACTGGCACCTCAACGACAACATCAAGAGCGTCGACATCGACAGCGCCCTCGGCGACAACCGTCCGCCGAGGCCGATGACGGCCCCGTCCCCCTCGGCGTCCCCGCTGCCCACCGGGGCCCTGAACATCCTGGTCCTGGGCTCGGATTCGCGCAGCGGCGCGGAGAACCGGGAACTGGGCGGCGGCAGCAGCACCGGCGCCCGCTCCGACACGGCGATGGTGGTCCACCTCTACGCCGGCCGTACACGGGCCACGGTCGTCAGCGTCCCGCGCGACACCCTGGTCACCCGCCCGTCCTGCCCGCTGCCGTCGGGGGGTTCGACCGAGGTGTCGTACAACTCCATGTTCAACAGCGCGTACGCGATCGGCGGCCCGGTATGCGCGGTCAAGACCGTCGAGTCGATCACGAACATACGCATGGACCACTACATCGAGATCGACTTCTCGGGCTTCGCGAATCTGGTCGACGCGCTGGGCGGCGTCACGGTCACCACGGACGAGGACATCGACGACGAGGACAGCCACCTGACCCTGAACGCCGGCACCCATCACCTCGACGGCAAGACGGCCCTCGCCCTGGCCCGCACCCGGCACGGCATCGGCGACGGCAGCGATCTCGGTCGTATCGGCCTCCAGCAGCAACTGGTGAAGGCCCTCCTGGACCAGATATCCGCCACGTCCCTCCTCACCGACCCCGCCAAGCTGTACCGGGCCGCCGACGCGGTGACGGCCGGCCTGACGACCGACACCGGCCTGGACTCGCTGGGCGAGCTGGTCAGCCTGGGTCAGAGCCTTCGGGGTCTGTCGTCGGACGCGGTACGGACGGTGACCATGCCGGTGGTGCCGGCGGCGTCGGACCGCAACCGGGTGGTGGCACGGGAGCCGGCGGCGGGGGAGCTGTGGGAGTCGCTGCGGTGAGAGAGACCGGCGCGAAAGATTGGTGAGAGAGGCCGCTGGAAAAGATCTTCGGAGAAATCCGGGGGAGCGTGTCGATCCGGTGGTCCGCCGATCGACGCAGGGGTGAGAGGCCGGGAAGGACCCGGCCCCGCACCACCGAGGAGCCACCATGCCCCGCTACCTGTCGCTCGTGAAGATCGACGAGTCCACCGCCCCCGCCGAGGGCCCGAGCCCCGAGCTGATGCAGCGGATGGGCGAGCTGCTGGAGGAGATCACCAAGGCCGGCGTCATGCTCGACACGGCCGGACTGACGCCGCCCGCGCAGGGCAGCCGCGTGCACTGGGAGGGCGGAAAGATCTCCGTCACCGACGGTCCCTTCACCGAGTCCAAGGAGGTCATCGGCGGCTACGCGCTCATGCAGTGCAAGGACATGGCCGAGGCCCTGGAGTGGACCAAGCGGTTCGTCAAGGTGCACGGCGAGGAGTGGACGGTGACCTGCGAGGTGCGGGAGATCGCCGAGGGCTGAGCCGGTTCCTTGGCTCTGTAGCCGTACGGGTGTCTGATGGTGGGTTGTGGAACCGCAGCCCCAGCCCACCGCAGACACCCGCGGCACCACGGGTGCCCTCGACACGGCCGCGACCGTCGAGACCGTCTTCCGTATCGAGTCCCCGCGTGTCATCGCCACCGTCACCCGCATAGTCCGCGATGTCGGCATCGCCGAGGAGCTGGCGCAGGACGCGCTGGTCGCCGCGCTGGAGCAGTGGCCCCGGGACGGCGTCCCGGACAACCCCGGCGCCTGGCTCATGGCCGCCGCCAAGCACCGCGCCGTGGACCTGATCCGGCGCCGCGAGAACTACGCCCGCAAGCTCGCGGAGATCGGCCGCGACCTGGAGACGACCGCACCGCCGGAAGAGCCCTCTGCCCTGCATGACCCCGACGACATCGACGACGACCTGCTCCGCCTGGTCTTCACCGCCTGTCACCCGGTGCTGTCGCCGCAGGCCCGTATCGCCCTCACCCTGCGTCTGCTCGGCGGCCTGACGACACCGGAGATCGCCCGCGCGTTCCTGGTGCCGGAGGCGACGGTCGCCCAGCGCATCGTCCGCGCCAAGCGCACGCTCGCGACGAAGAACATCGCCTTCGAGGTCCCGTACGGCCCCGACCGCGAGGCCCGCGTCGGCTCGGTGCTCGACGTCATCTACCTGATCTTCAACGAGGGGTACGCGGCCACGGCCGGCGACGACTGGCTGCGCCCGGCGCTGTGCGAGGACGCGCTGCGGCTGGCCCGGCTGCTGTCCGGGCTGATGCCGAAGGAGCCGGAGGTGCACGCCCTGACCGCCCTCCTGGAGTTCCAGGCGTCCCGCGCGGCGGCCCGCACCGGCCCGTCCGGCGAACCGATCCTCCTCAAGGACCAGAACCGCAGCCGCTGGAACCGCATGCTCATCGCCCGCGGCATCACGGCCCTGTCCCGCGCGGAGGCCGCAGCCACGGGCGCCCCCGGCCCGTACGTCCTCCAGGCCGCCATCGCCGCCTGCCACGCGCACGCGTACACGTACGAGGAGACCGACTGGCGGACCATCGCGACGCTGTACGCCCTCCTGGCCGCCCGCTCCCCCTCCCCGGTGGTGGAGTTGAACCGTGCCGTCGCCGTCTCGATGGCCGAGGGTCCGGGGCCCGCCCTGGAGATCGTCGACACCATCGCCACCGAACCGGCCCTGCGGGACTACCACTTGCTGCCCAGCGTCCGCGGCGACCTGCTGCTGCGTCTCGGCCGTACGGCGGAGGCACGGGCGGAACTCGAGCGCGCGGCGACGCTGACGCGGAACGAGCCGGAGCGGGAGATGCTGCTGAGGCGGGCGGCGGACGCCGGGGCGTGACTACGCCGGGCGCCCGACCAGCATCGTCGGCGCCCCCGCCACCCGGGTCAGGAACACGGTCGCCGAGTTGGGTCCCTGCGGCTTGACCTTCTTCCGCAGTTCCTCCGGCTCGACCGCCGACCCCCGCTTCTTCACGGTCAGGATCCCGACCTCACGCTCCCGCAGCAGCGCCTTCAGCTTCTTGACGTTGAAGGGGAGCTGATCGGTGATCTCGTACGCCGTCGCATACGGCGTCGGCCGCGGTTCGTCCGCCGTGACGTACGCGATGGTCGCGTCGATCAGCCCGCCGTCCAGCGCGTCGGCGACCTCGGCGACCAGGTGGGCGCGGATGACGGCGCCGTCGGGCTCGTACAAGTACCGTCCGACGGGGCGGACTTCGGGGTCGGGGAGGCCGCGGGAGAGCAGTGAGCGCGGGCCCGGCAGCAGGGTGGCCCGCACCGCCCCGGGGTCGGTGCCGAACCACAGCACCGCCTCCTTCACGTCCCCGCCGTCCGAGATCCACTCGGCCTCGGCGTCGTCGGGAATCGCCTCGTGGGGGATGCCGGGCGCGATCTTCAGCGCGGCGCGAGGGGCCTTGCGCGCCGCTTCCACGGCCCACGACAGCGGCGGTGAGTACGCCTCGGGATCGAAGACCCGCCCGCGGCCGCCGCGCCGGGCGGGGTCGACGAACACGGCGTCGTAGCCGCTCGTGTCCACCTCGGTGACGTCCGCCTCCCGCACCTCGACCAGTTCCCCGAGCCCCAGCGCCGCCATGTTCGCCCGGGCCACCGCCGCCGTCACCGGATCCCGGTCCACCGCCAGCACCCGGATCCCGGCCCGCGCCAGCGCGATCGCGTCGCCTCCGATGCCGCAGCACAGGTCGGCGACGGACCGTACCCCGGTCGCCTGGAAGCGCTCGGTCCGATACGTCGCCACGCTCGCCCGCGTCGACTGCTCCACCCCGTTCGGCGTGAAGAACATCCGCCCCGCGTCCGCCGCGCCGAACTTCGCCACCGCCCGCTGCCGCAGCCGCGCCTGTCCGAGGGCCGCCGACACCAGTTCGGCGGGATGCTCGCGGCGCAGCCTGGTGGCGACGGCGAGTTCGTCGGCGGGGTCGGTGTCGCGGACGGCGTCGAGGAGGGCGCGGCCCTCGGGGGTGAGGAGGGAGGCGAAGGCGGCGAGGTGGTCATTCACCGGGTCATTGTCGGCCAGACGGCCTGCTGCCCGCTCAAGGGGCCAGGCGGCCAATGGGCCGATGGGTCGATCAATGGGAATGGGCCACGCGGTGCGCCGCCCGCTCTGTGGGCCAGTCGGTGGATGGTCCGGCGACTGCCGCGGTGTCGGCCCGGGTTCGGGGCGGGAGCCTGCCAAGATCCGGCTCCATGCAACTAGTAGTACAAAATGACAAAAGTCCCCGAAATGGGGCAGCGGTGGTGCGGCGCGGTCAGTGGACGACCCGGCGTTCACGCGTCCACGGTGTCATCGCCGGGCTCGCCGCGGCCGCCGTGGCCTCCGGCTGTGCGCAGCCCGGCGGAGTGGGGGTCCCAGGGGAATCGGGGGCCGGCGGCGGATCCGAGGCCGCGGGTCCCACCGCGAGCCGGCGGCCCCTCAAGGCGCCTCCCCCGGTGGTCACTGAGGACCCGCAGGCCAAGGAGGTCCAGTCCGCCCGGGAGGCACACGCCGCCCGGGTCGCCGCCGCCCGGCGCTGGCGCCTGGAAAGGGTCCCGCTCGCGCCCCCGCCGCCCCCTGCCAAGAAGGCGAGGATCACCACGCGTGACGGCTTCGAGGTCGACGGGCACGAGGAACTCGGCCTCCCGCCCGTCTTCACGACCGTCCCGACCCGACAGCGGGTCGTCTTCCTCACCATCGACGACGGCGCCGAGAAGGACCCGACGTTCCTGCGGATGATGAGCGATCTGCGGGTGCCGTACACCGCCTTCCTCAGCAACTACCTGATCAAGGACGACTACGGCTACTTCAAGCGGATGCAGCGCCGTGGCGTGGTCCTGAACAACCACACCCTCCATCACCCCTACCTCCCGGCCCTCTCCTACCGCGGTCAACAGTTTGAGATCTGCGGCATGCAGGAGGTCATCGCGGAGCGCTACGGCAAGCGCCCGTTGCTCTTCCGCCCGCCCTACGGCAACTACGACCGGGACACCCTGCGCGCCGCGAAGTCCTGCGGTGTCGAGTACGTCCCGCTGTGGAACGCGGAGGTGTTCGTCGACCACTGGGAGTACCGCGAGCCGGACCGGAAGGTCCGACCGGGTGACATCGTGCTCAGTCACTTCCGGGGCAGGGAGGACTGGAAGGGCACAATGCCCGACATGATCCGCCGGTTCCTGAACAAGGTGACGGCCGAGGGGTACGCGGTGGCCCGGCTGGAGGACTACCTGTGAGGTCGGCGCCGGGGGCGCGGGCGCTCGCCGCCATGGTCCTGGCGTCCGCTCTGCTCGCCGGTTGCGGCGGCGCCGGGGATACGGCCGACCCCCGTGGAGGGCGATCCGAGCGCGCGGCACGGTCGGCGAAGAACTCGACGCACACGGCAGCGCAGCCGTACCGCCACTGGGGTCTGAGCGCCCCGCTGCCCGCGCCCCCGTCGCCGCCCGCGCGGAGACCGCCGTGGCCGTCCGGCGACCCGCTGCCCGTGGTCCACCGCGTCCGCACGCCCCACAAGGTCGTCTTCCTCACCTACGACGACGGCGCCGAGAAGGACCCGCGCTTCGTCGACATGGTCCGTGAACTACGGCTGCCGGTCAGCATGTTCCTCACGGACAGCGTGGTCGGACCGGGCTACGGCCACTTCGCGCGACTGCGCGCGGTCGGCGCGTCGATCCAGAACCACACCCTCGACCACGCAGCCCTGCGCGGTCTTCCGTACGCCGGACAGCGCGTCGAGATCTGCGGCCAGCAGAACAAACTCCGCGCCCGCTTCGGCATCCGCCCCCGCTTCTTTCGCCCGCCCTACGGCGCGTACGACACCACCACGCTCCGCGCGGCGGCCGACTGCGGTGTGACGGCGGTCGTGCTGTGGCGGGCGGCGATGGAGGGCGACGGCGAACTGACGTACGCGAAGGGACCCGTCCGGCTGAGCGCCGGCGACATCGTGTCCGTCCCTTCGGGGGAGCCGGCCGGACTGAGTCTGAGGGAGCGGACGACGAGGCTGCTGCGGGAGATCCAGGAGCGTGGGCTGACGGTGGGGCGCCTGGAGGACTACCTGTAGTGCGGGCTGCCGGTCTGCGCCAGTGGGGGCTGCCGGTTGGCGCCAACCCGGTGCGCCGCGCCGCAGGGAATTAGCAGTCCGCTTGACCGAGTGCTAATCGCGGTCATAGTCTCGGCTCTGGCACTCCCCACTGGAGAGTGCCAATACGCGACGGGCAGGTCCGGCACCCGCGACGACGGATCCACCTGGTCGCCACCTCAGACAGTTAACCCCGTGAGATCTCCGAAGGGGGAGGTCGGATCGTGACGACCACCAGCTCCAAGGTTGCCATCAAGCCGCTTGAGGACCGCATTGTGGTCCAGCCGCTCGACGCCGAGCAGACCACCGCCTCTGGCCTGGTCATCCCGGACACTGCCAAGGAGAAGCCCCAGGAGGGCGTCGTCCTGGCCGTGGGCCCGGGCCGCTTCGAGAACGGCGAGCGTCTTCCGCTCGACGTCAAGACCGGCGACATCGTGCTGTACAGCAAGTACGGCGGCACCGAGGTGAAGTACAACGGCGAGGAGTACCTCGTCCTCTCGGCTCGCGACGTGCTCGCGATCATCGAGAAGTAGAACCACCTCAGTTTTTCCAGCTGCGCCCCTGGCCCCCCGCGACCACTTAAAGAAGCCGGGCGCCCGGGGCGCAGTGTCTTTTTGAACCCACAGAATTCGAGAGGGCTCACGCTGTCATGGCGAAGATCCTGAAGTTCGACGAGGACGCCCGTCGCGCCCTCGAGCGCGGCGTCAACAAGCTGGCCGACACGGTCAAGGTGACGATCGGCCCCAAGGGCCGCAACGTCGTCATCGACAAGAAGTTCGGCGCGCCCACCATCACCAACGACGGCGTCACCATCGCCCGTGAGGTCGAGGTCGAGGACCCGTACGAGAACCTCGGCGCCCAGCTGGTGAAGGAGGTGGCGACCAAGACCAACGACATCGCGGGTGACGGCACCACCACCGCCACCGTGCTCGCCCAGGCGCTGGTGCGCGAGGGCCTGAAGAACGTCGCCGCGGGTGCCTCCCCGGCCGCCCTGAAGAAGGGCATCGACGCCGCCGTCGCCGCGGTCTCCGAGGAGCTGCTGGCCTCGGCCCGCCCCATCGACGAGAAGTCGGACATCGCCGCCGTCGCCGGGCTCTCCGCCCAGGACAGCCAGGTCGGCGAGCTCATCGCCGAGGCGATGGACAAGGTCGGCAAGGACGGTGTCATCACCGTCGAGGAGTCCAACACCTTCGGCCTGGAGCTGGACTTCACCGAGGGTATGGCCTTCGACAAGGGCTACCTGTCGCCGTACTTCGTGACGGACCAGGAGCGCATGGAGGCCGTCCTCGAGGACCCCTACATCCTCATCAACCAGGGCAAGATCGCCTCCATCGCCGATCTGCTGCCGCTGCTGGAGAAGGTCATCCAGGCCGGTGCCTCCAAGCCGCTGCTGATCATCGCCGAGGACGTCGAGGGCGAGGCCCTGTCGACCCTGGTCGTGAACAAGATCCGCGGCACCTTCAACGCGGTCGCGGTCAAGGCCCCCGGCTTCGGTGACCGCCGCAAGGCGATGCTGCAGGACATGGCGACCCTCACCGGCGCCACGGTCATCTCCGAGGAGGTCGGCCTCAAGCTCGACCAGGTCGGCCTGGAGGTGCTCGGTTCCGCTCGCCGGATCACCGTCACCAAGGACGACACCACGATCGTCGACGGTGCCGGCAAGTCCGAGGACGTGCAGGGCCGCGTCGCCCAGATCAAGGCCGAGATCGAGAACACCGACTCCGACTGGGACCGCGAGAAGCTCCAGGAGCGCCTCGCGAAGCTGGCCGGCGGCGTGTGCGTGATCAAGGTCGGCGCCGCCACCGAGGTGGAGCTGAAGGAGAAGAAGCACCGCCTGGAGGACGCCATCTCCGCGACCCGCGCCGCGGTCGAGGAGGGCATCGTCTCCGGTGGTGGCTCCGCTCTGGTCCACGCCGTGAAGGTCCTCGAGGGCAACCTCGGCAAGACCGGCGACGAGGCAACCGGTGTCGCGGTCGTCCGCAAGGCCGCCGTCGAGCCGCTGCGCTGGATCGCCGAGAACGCCGGCCTGGAGGGCTACGTCATCACCTCCAAGGTCGCCGAGCTCGACAAGGGCCAAGGCTTCAACGCCGCGACCGGTGAGTACGGCGACCTGGTCAAGGCCGGCGTCATCGACCCGGTCAAGGTCACCCGTTCCGCCCTGGAGAACGCCGCCTCCATCGCCTCCCTGCTCCTCACGACCGAGACCCTGGTCGTCGAGAAGAAGGAAGAGGAGGAGTCGGCCGCCGGTGGCCACGGGCACGGCCACGCCCACTGAGCCAAGCCGCTCGTAGAAGGCCCCGGCCCCCGCACATATGCGCGGAGGCCGGGGCCTTCCCCTTCGCGGGCTTCACTGAGCGAGTACCCCCAGCTGCTCCAGCAGACCCGCCCGGTCGTAGAGCCAGTGGCTCTCGCAGATCCTGCCGTTCCGGAACCGTTGCCAGGTCATGCCCTGCATGGTCACGTCCTGCCCGGTCGCGGGAATCCCGAGAAACTCGCCCTTGTGCCGCGCGGCCCATGTCCAGCGCGTGCACACCTGGTCGCCCTGGGCCAGCTGATCGTCGATCCGGAACATGAAGTCGAAGGCGGCCCGCCAGCCCGCGTACTGCTCCTGCAGCCCTGCGACGCCCTGCAGCGGCTCCGGATACGACGGATCGTGATCCACGTAGTCGTCGGTGAGATGGTCCCCGATCTGCTCCGGCGCCATCCGCCCCATGTTCCCGAAGAAGGACCGCGCGGCCAGCACGTTCAACTGCTCGTCCCGCACGACGTCGAGATCGGTGAAGGTGGGCGCCTCGTCGCAGAGCGCGACCATCTCCTGGAAGATCCGATCGGTCTCGGGCAGATTCGAATTCTGCATCGCGTCTTCGTAGGACGGGAACTCCACGATCTCGACGAAGTGCGCCGAGTCGGACCGATCCTTCCCGATCATGTCGTGCGTCGCCGTCCGCTTCCCCTTGGTCTGGTCGACCCACCTGTCCATCAGCCGGTTCATCTCGTCGAACCGACTGGTCCTGCAATCGATGAGCTGCACGAAGGTCATGACGCCGGTGCCTCCCGGTGGGGCTGGGTGGGACTGGACAGAACCATTGTCCCCACCGAGGCATCCCGGCGCCTCTTGGCCGCTCGGCATGATGACGGCATGCGGGTGTGGGGGGAGACGGTCCGTCTCGGCGGGTGGTGACATCGGCGTGGCCGTGAGCCGACCGCGAGGGAGCAGGCGACAGCGGCCCGCACGGACCCATTGCGCCCCAACGCCCCTACTGCGGCCCGTACTTCCGTCCGGTCCGCGAACTGATCCCGCCCAGCATCCCGCGAGGCACCAACTTCGCCGCCCCCAACAGCACCTTGTACCGAGGATCCGGAATCGACAGCGACTTCCCCCGCGCCAGATCCCCGAGCGCCGCCGCCACCAGCTTGTCCGCGTCCAGCCACATCCACCCCGGAATGTTGTCCGTGCCCATCCCGGCCCGTTCATGGAACTCGGTCCGCACGAACCCGGGGCACAGCGCCATCAACCGTACCCCGCTCCCGGCCAGATCCCGCGCCGCCCCCTGCGTGAACTGCACGACCCACGCCTTGGAGGCGCCGTACGTCCCGCGCGGTACGAAGGCCGCCACGGACGCGACGTTCACTACGCCGCCGCGGCCCCGCTCCCGCATCGCCTCGGTCGCCGCGGACGTCAGGCGCAGTACGGCCTCGCAGTGCACCTTGAGCATCTTGAGCTCGTCGGCCATGGGGACGTCGAGGTAGCGGCCCTTGTTGCCGAAGCCGGCGTTGTTGACCAGCAGGTCGACGGGGTTCCTGCGGTCGGCGAGGCGGGTGGCGACCGTCTCGATGCCGGTGTCCTCGGCGAGGTCGGCGGTGAGCACCTCGGCCTCGATGCCGTGCCGGTCGTGCAGTTCGGTCGCCTGTTCGCGCAGCCGCTTGGTGTCCCGGGCCACCAGGACGAGGTCATGCCCGTCGGCGGCCAGCCGCCGCGCGAAGGCGGCGCCGATGCCCGCGGTCGATCCCGTAATCAATGCCGTTGTCATGGAGCAAGGTTAGTGACCTGGACTGTGTGCATCCGTTTACTGCACAGCCCCTCCCGATCGGTGAAGCTCGGGCGAAGACCGGGGCGGTGAGCGCTCGTCGGACGCCGTGAAGTGAGGCTTCGTCAGGCCCCGTGCTGGGCCACGTACTTGTGCGCCGCCTCCAGCGACTCCGGGTGCAGGGCCGCACCCGCCGCCAACAGCCGCGGCAGCAGCGCCCGGTCCGTCGTGACCGCCCGGAACTGAAGCGCCACCGTCACGTCGTGGTCCGGCCGGTGAATGATCTCCAGCGGGTCGCCCGCCCGGATCTCGCCCGGCTCGATCACCCGCAGATACGCACCCGGCGCGGCCTTGGCCGTGAACCGCTTCACCCACTGCTTCTCACCCACATGGCCCTGGAAGGTGCGACAGGGAATCCGGCCGCACGTCACCTCCAGCACCACCCCGGACCCGATCCGCCAGCGCTCGCCTATCAGCGCCCCGGACACGTCGAGGCCGGAAGTCGTGAGGTTCTCGCCGAAGCCGCCGTTCGCCAGCGGCCGCCCCAGCTCGCGCTCCCAGTCGTCGAGGTCCTCACGCGCCACCGCGTACACGGCCTGGTCGTCGCCGCCGTGATGGCGCAGGCTGCACACCTCGTCCCCGGCCACGCCGCTGCCCGCGGTCCCCTTGGGCCCGGGCGCCGCCACCCGCACCGGCCCGTCGACCGGCTGCTTGTCTATCCCGGTCACGCCTTCGGGATGGTCGGTGTACGGCACGGACTGCCGACGGCCCAGGTTCACGGACAGAAGCTTCATGACGGCACGGTAGGCGACCAGCAGTCAAAGCGTCCATGCATTATCCGGCGCCATATCCAAGGTTCGCTTATGCTCGACATGTGATCGAGGCTCGTCATCTCCGTGTGCTGCGCGCCGTCGCCGCCAGCGGCTCCTTCTCCGCGGCGGGGCGCGAACTGGGCTGCACCCAGCCTGCCGTCAGCCAGCAGATGAAGGCCCTGGAGGCATCGGTCGGCACCCCCCTGCTGGTCCGCAGCGGGCGCGAGATGCGGCTGACCCAGGCCGGTGAGGCGCTGGTGCGGCACGCGGCCGGGATCCTGTCCGGGCTCACCGCCGCCGAGGAGGAGGTCGCCGCCATCGCGGGGCTGCGGGCCGGCCGCGTACGGCTCGTCTCCTTCCCCAGCGGCAGCTCCACCCTCGTCCCGACCGCCCTCGCCGCCCTGCGCGCCGCGCACCCGGGCACCCGTGTCTCCCTGGAGGAGGCCGAGCCGCCGAAATCCGTCGAGCTGCTGCGCGAGGGCGACTGCGATGTTGCGCTCGCCTTCCGTTACGAGGGTGCGGCGCAGGAGGGGGAGTGGGACGACCTTGTCGCACGCCCCCTGCTGACGGACCGTCTCGTCGGCCTCGTACCGGAACGGCACCGGCTCGCCCGCGCCGGTTCCGTCGCCATCGGGGAACTCGCGGCCGAGCCCTGGATCGCCGGATGCCCGCGCTGCCGGGGACAGCTGGTCGAGGTGTGCGAGAGCGCCGGCTTCACGCCCCGCATCGACTTCGCCACCGACGACTACCCGGCGGTCGTCGGCCTGGTGGGCGCCGGCCTCGGCGTGGCCGTCCTGCCGCAGCTGGCCGTCGAGTCCGTACGGCCACGAGGGGCGCGCATGCTGACGCTGGAACCGGCCGTCCGCCGGGAGATCGTCGCGCTCACCCTGCCCGACCTGGCGCAGGTGCCGGCCGTCGCGGCGACGCTGGAGCAACTGGCGCGGGCCGCCGCCCGCTAGCCGACAGCGCAGAAGGAAGGGCACGCGCGTGCGTGCCCTGATTGCAGAAACGTTCCTTCAGGAGTTTGGGGCAGCCTCGCCGCTGGTTGTCGACGCCGACACCAGCCGGTTGCGCGCCCGCCCCATGAGTTCCTCGCGCTCGTCCTCGGTCAAGCCGCCCCAGACGCCGTACGGTTCGCGTACCGCCAGCGCGTGCGCCGCGCACTGCGCGCGCACCGGGCACCTCATGCAGACCTCCTTGGCCGAGTTCTCTCGAGCGCTCCGAGCCGCCCCGCGCTCGCCCTCCGGATGAAAGAAGAGCGAGCTGTCCACCCCGCGGCATGCAGCCAGCAGCTGCCAGTCCCACAGGTCCGCGTTCGGTCCGGGAAGGCGGGAGAAATCTGCCATTGCGTGACCCCTTGTAGCCGTTCTAGGCGGATACGGTGTCTACGACCGTACATCTACGATCTAAGGAGATGAAAATATGACTCATTGCGAATCTAGCCCCAAACGCCATGAAACGGGAAGAAAAAGGGCTGAATGGGGCATGGGTTGTGATGAAACATTGTGGGTCCGTCGTGCATGTCTGCCCCGTGTCCGTCCCCTCACGTAGAGTGCCGAAGACGGCACATGGCCCCGTAACTCTTTCGAGTGACCGTCGTTGAGAGGGCGGAGGCGGTTGAAGGAACAAGCGCTCGGGCAGGCGTCCGAGACGGTCGACCGCACAGGTGACGATTTCGTACCAGCCTGGAGGCTCAAGGTGACGTGCATCAGCTGCGGAGGGCGGCCATGACATCCGTCCTCGTCTGCGACGACTCCCCGCTTGCCCGAGAGGCGCTCCGCCGCGCGGTCGCGACCGTGCCCGGCGTCGAGCGTGTGACGACGGCGGCCAACGGCGAGGAAGTCCTCCGCCGCTGGGGCGCCGACCGCTCGGACCTGATTCTGATGGACGTACGCATGCCCGGCCTGGGCGGCGTCGAGACCGTGCGGCGGCTGCTGTCCGCCGACCCCGGTGCGCGCATCATCATGCTCACCGTCGCCGAGGACCTGGACGGGGTGGCCCTCGCGGTCGCCGCCGGTGCCCGCGGCTATCTGCACAAGGACGCCTCGCGCGCGGAGCTGCGCGCCACCGTCACCCAGGCCCTCGCCGACCCCACCTGGCGGCTCGCCCCGCGGCGGCTGCGCTCCGCCGAGATGGGTGCGGCGCCGACGCTCACCGCGCGTGAGATCCAGGTCCTGGAGGGCATGAGCCACGGCCGCTCGAACGCCGAGATCGGCCGCGAGCTGTTCCTCTCCGAGGACACGGTCAAGACGCACGCCCGGCGGCTGTTCAAGAAGCTCGGCGCCTCGGACCGCGCGCACGCGGTGGCGCTCGGCTTCCGGTGGGGCCTGGTTCGTTAAGCGCCCCACCGAGGATGCCGCGTGGTGTCGTCCGCCGGCCGCGGGTTCGTCGTGGCTGGTCGCGTAGTTCCCCGCGCCCCTTCGGGGGCGCGGCTGCGGGGTCGGTCGATCGGTCCTGTCGGTGCCCGATGCTCGTTTCGCCGCGGATGCCGCATCCTTGAGATGTGGAGTCTCTCGGGGACGAGTCGGTCGAGCGGAAGAGGAGGGCGCAAGGGATGAGTTCCGGCGCACCTGCTCATAACGCTTCGGTGCACAACATCGGGCGCGATGCCACGGACCCTACGGCCGCAAGGCACCATGGACCGATGCGCGACGACGAGGCGGCCAACGCCGCAGGGGCGATCGGTGCGCTCGTCCGTCGCGCGGTGGACGGGGACGAGCAGGCCACGCACGATCTGCTCGCGCATGTCCACCCCCTGGCCCTGCGCTACTGCCGCACCAGGCTGTCCCGCCTCCCGGGCGACGCCCGGCACTTCGTCGAGGACCTCGCCCAGGAGGTCTGCGTCGCCGTCCTGCTCGCGCTGCCGCGCTACAAGGACACCGGCCGCCCCTTCGAGGCGTTCGTCTTCGCCATCGCCGCGCACAAGGTCGCCGACCTGCAGCGGGCGGCGATGCGGCACCCGGGTTCCACGGCGGTCCCGTCCGACGAGATGCCCGAGCGGCCGGATGACTCGCTCGGCCCGGAGGAGCGGGCGCTGCTCAGCAGCGACGCCGAATGGGCCAAGAAACTGCTGGCCAACCTGCCGGAGAACCAGCGGGAGCTGTTGCTGCTGAGGATCGCGGTGGGCCTCACGGCCGAGGAGACCGGCCAGATGTTGGGAATGTCACCCGGTGCGGTTCGGGTGGCCCAGCACCGGGCGCTGAGCAGGCTCAGGGCGCTCGCAGAGCAGTAACCCCTTTGGCGTAAGCGCCTTCCTTGAACAGGCCTCTCGACAATTCCGTACGAACATACGAAGCCCGGGGTGACGCGGAACCGTGGAATTCGAGAGCCATGCTTCCCGTTAGCATGGACATCCGCACCGATCAAGGCCATTTGGGGAAGGTGTCATGACTGCCAACGTCGACGGAGTGCCCGAGAAATTCGCGACACTCGGGCTGACCTACGACGACGTGCTGCTGCTGCCGGGCGCATCCGAGGTGCTCCCCAACGCGGTCGACACCTCGTCCCGCATCTCCCGTAACGTCCGGGTCAACATTCCCCTTCTGTCCGCCGCCATGGACAAGGTCACCGAGTCGCGCATGGCGATTGCGATGGCCCGTCTGGGCGGCGTCGGCGTACTGCACCGCAACCTCTCCGTCGAGGACCAGGTCAACCAGGTCGACCTGGTGAAGCGGTCCGAGTCCGGCATGGTCACCGACCCGATCACGGTGCACCCCGAGGCGACCCTCGGCGAGGCCGACGCCCTGTGCGCCAAGTTCCGCATCAGCGGCGTCCCGGTCACGGACCCGGCCGGCAAGCTGCTCGGCATCGTCACCAACCGGGACATGGCCTTCGAGTCGGACCGCAGCCGTCAGGTGCGCGAGGTCATGACGCCGATGCCGCTGGTCACCGGCCAGGTCGGCATCTCCGGCAGCGATGCGATGGAGCTGCTGCGCCGCCACAAGATCGAGAAGCTTCCCCTGGTCGACGAGGCGGGCGTCCTCAAGGGCCTCATCACGGTCAAGGACTTCGTCAAGGCGGAGAAGTACCCCAACGCCGCCAAGGACGCCGAGGGCCGTCTTCTCGTCGGTGCCGCGGTCGGCGCCAGCCCCGAGGCCCTGGAGCGCGCCCAGGCGCTCGCCGAGGCCGGCGTGGACTTCCTGGTCGTCGACACCTCGCACGGCCACAACAGCAACGCCCTCAGCTGGATGTCGAAGATCAAGTCGAGCGTCGGCGTCGACGTGATCGGCGGCAACGTCGCCACCCGCGACGGCGCCCAGGCGCTGATCGACGCCGGTGTCGACGGCATCAAGGTCGGTGTCGGACCGGGCTCCATCTGCACCACCCGCGTGGTCGCCGGCATCGGCGTCCCGCAGGTCACCGCCATCTACGAGGCCTCCCTCGCCGCCCGCCCCGCGGGCATCCCGCTGATCGGCGACGGCGGCCTGCAGTACTCCGGCGACATCGGCAAGGCGCTCGCCGCCGGCGCCGACACCGTGATGCTGGGCTCGCTGCTCGCGGGCTGCGAGGAGTCGCCCGGCGAGCTGCAGTTCATCAACGGCAAGCAGTTCAAGTCGTACCGCGGCATGGGCTCGCTCGGTGCCATGCAGTCCCGGGGCCAGGGCAAGTCGTACTCGAAGGACCGCTACTTCCAGGCCGAGGTCGCCGCCGACGACAAGCTCGTGCCCGAGGGCATCGAGGGCCAGGTGCCCTACCGCGGCCCGCTGTCCAGCGTCCTGCACCAGCTCGTCGGCGGGCTGCGCCAGACCATGGGCTACGTGGGCGCGGCCACCATCGACGAGATGGAGTCCAAGGGCCGCTTCGTGCGGATCACCTCGGCAGGCCTCAAGGAGAGCCACCCGCACGACATCCAGATGACGGTCGAGGCGCCGAACTACAGCCGCAAGTGACGCGCACGCGCGCGTGAGGCTCGAGCGAGGGCGGCCCCGGACGAACCGGGGCCGCCCTTGTCGTACCCGTCGGCGATACTGGAAGACGCTGAAACGCATCACGAAAGGCCACAGACGTGACTGAGATCGAGATCGGGCGCGGCAAGCGCGGCCGCCGGGCGTACGCCTTCGACGACATCGCCGTCGTCCCCAGCCGCCGTACGCGGGACCCGAAGGAGGTCTCGATCGCCTGGCAGATCGACGCCTACCGCTTCGAGCTGCCCTTCCTGGCCGCCCCCATGGACTCGGTCGTCTCCCCGGCCACCGCGATCCGCATCGGCGAGCTCGGCGGCCTCGGCGTGCTGAACCTCGAGGGCCTGTGGACGCGGTACGAGGACCCGCAGCCGCTGCTCGACGAGATCGCCGAGCTGCCCACGGAGGCCGCCACGCGACGCCTCCAGGAGATCTACGCCGCCCCGATCAAGGAGGAGCTGATCGGGCAGCGCATCAAGGAGGTGCGCGACTCGGGCGTGGTCACGGCCGCCGCGCTCTCCCCGCAGCGCACGGCCCAGTTCTCCAAGGCGGTCGTCGACGCGGGCGTGGATATCTTCGTCATCCGCGGCACGACGGTCTCGGCGGAGCACGTCTCGTCCTCGCACGAACCGCTGAACCTGAAGCAGTTCATCTACGAGCTCGACGTCCCGGTGATCGTCGGCGGCTGCGCCACCTACACCGCGGCTCTGCACCTGATGCGTACCGGCGCGGCGGGCGTCCTGGTCGGCTTCGGCGGCGGCGCGGCGCACACCACGCGCAACGTCCTGGGCATCCGGGTGCCGATGGCGACGGCGGTCGCGGACGTGGCGGCGGCCCGCCGTGACTACATGGACGAGTCCGGCGGCCGGTATGTGCATGTGATCGCGGACGGTGGTGTGGGCTGGTCCGGCGACCTGCCGAAGGCGATCGCCTGCGGCGCGGACGCGGTGATGATGGGTTCGCCGCTCGCGCGCGCGTCTGACGCGCCGGGCAAGGGCCACCACTGGGGCATGGAGGCCGTGAACGAGGAACTGCCCCGCGGCAAGAAGGTCGATCTGGGCACGGTCGGCACGATCGAGGAGGTGCTGACGGGGCCGTCGCACACTCCCGACGGCTCGATGAACTTCTTCGGTGCGCTGCGGCGGGCGATGGCCACGACCGGGTACAGCGAGCTGAAGGAGTTCCAGCGGGTCGAGGTCGCGGTGGCGGACTCGCAGCACCAGCGGTAGCCGGTTACGCCGTAACGCCGTATGCGGTTACGTCTACGTCAGGGAAGGGCCGATCACTCCGGGTGGGGTGACCGGCCCTTTTGTGTGCCCAAGTGGGCTTATCGCGCGCCACCAGCCTCACAAGCGCAACCACTCCCACGTGCCCCCGTCACAACCGATGCGCCGCCCCCGTGGGCGCCGCGCCCCGCGTGTCCAGCAACAGCTGCGCCTTCACCGACAGCCCCTGAAGGTCATACGTCCGATGCTGCTGAAGCAGAATCGTCAGGTCGGCGTCCGCGACGGCCTCGTACAGGGCGTCCGCGCGCGGCACCGGGCGGTCCAGGACGCTCCAGGAGGCGACGTAGGGGTCGTGGTAGCTGATGGACCCGCCCAGCTCCAGCAGGCGGATCGCGACCTCCTGGGCGGGCGTGGACTGCTGGTCGGCGAGGTCGGGCTTGTAGGTGACGCCCAGCAGGAGGATGCGGGCGCCGCGCGCTGACTTGCCGTGCTCGTTGAGAAGGGTGGCGGCGCGCTGGACGACGTAGCGGGGCATTTGGCTGTTGACCTGCTGGGCCAGTTCGACCATGCGCAGGGTGCGGCCGGCGGGGCCGGTGAGGTCCTGGGGGACGGCGTGGCCGCCGACGCCGGGGCCGGGGCGGAAGGCCTGGAAGCCGAACGGCTTGGTCTCCGCGCAGCGGATGACGTCCCACAGGTCGACACCCATGTCGTGGCAGAGGACGGCCATTTCGTTGACCAGGGCGATGTTGACGTGCCGGAAGTTGGTCTCGAGGACCTGCACGGTCTCGGCCTCGCGCGGGCCACGCGCGCGTACCACCTTGTCGGTGAGACGGCTGTAGAAGGCGGCCGCCGACTCGGTGCACGCGGGTGTGAGGCCGCCGATCACCTTGGGGGTGTTGGCGGGCGTGAAGTGGCGGTTGCCGGGGTCGGCGCGGCTGGGGGAGTAGGCGAGGTGGAAGTCGCGGCCGGCGCGCATTCCGGAGCCCTCTTCGAGGAGCGGGCGCAGGATGTTCTCGGTGGTGCCCGGGGGTACGGGCGACTCCAGGATGACGGTGGTGTGCTGGCGCAGCTGTCCGGCCAGGATGCGGGCGGCTGCCTCCAGCTGGCTCAGGTCGAGCCCGCCGTCCGCGCCGCGCGGCGTGGGCGGGCAGATGACTGCGGTGCGTACACGGCCGAGGTCGGCGGGGTTGGTGGCGTGCCGGAAACCCCCCGAGAGCATCCGGCGCAGTTCGGCGGGACTGAGGGAACCGGCCTCCGGCCCGGTCCGGTAGCCGAGCGTGGGGATGCCGGCGGCGACGGCGGCCTTGGCCAGGGGCAGGCCGTACGGGCCTAGTCCGATGACGGCGAGATCTGCGGGCATGGCGTGGGCCGTCCTTCCCAGTAACCGAAGCGGGGCTGGTGCGCAACCCCTGTGGACAGGACGAGGGAGCGCAATGTCAGACTAGGAGTAAATATGACCGATTTGCTGCATTGAATGATCGCGTTTCCGCGAGTGTTGTCCACAGGCTGGGGGCGCGTGGTGGCTGAAGTCGGGCAACCCGGTCAGAATCTTGGGCATGGGGGGTACGAAGCGGGCTTCGCCCGACGGGTGCGGCCGACGCGACCGATGAGCGGGAGGCAGCGGTGAGGACAGCGACACTGGGGCCGGCGGAGCGCGCCGAGTCACTGGCGGCAATGGCCGAGCGCGAGCTGGACCTACTGGTCGTGGGCGGTGGCGTCGTGGGTGCGGGCACCGCACTCGACGCGGTGACCCGCGGACTGTCCACCGGCCTGGTCGAGGCCCGCGACTGGGCGTCGGGTACCTCCAGCAGGTCCAGCAAGCTGGTCCATGGCGGTCTGCGCTATCTGGAGATGCTCGACTTCGTGCTGGTGAGGGAGGCCCTCAAAGAGCGCGGGCTGCTGCTGGAGCGGCTCGCACCGCATCTGGTGAAGCCGGTGCCGTTCCTGTACCCGCTTCAGCACAAGGGCTGGGAGCGTCTGTACGCCGGTGCGGGCGTCGCGCTCTACGACGCGATGTCGATGGCCCGCGGCCATGGGCGGGGCCTGCCCCTGCACCGCCATCTGACCCGCCGTCACGCCCTGCGCGTCGCGCCCGCCCTGAGGAAGGACGCGCTGGTCGGCGCGCTCCAGTACTACGACGCCCAGATGGACGACGCCCGCTATGTGGCCACCCTCGTGCGCACCGCGGCGGCCTACGGCGCGAAGGTCGCCAACCGTGCGCGCGTGATCTCGTTCCTGCGCGAGGGCGAGCGTGTCGTCGGGGCCCGGGTGCAGGACGTCGAGGCGGGCGGGGAGTACGAGGTCCGCGCCAAGCAGATCGTCAACGCGACCGGTGTGTGGACCGACGACACCCAGTCGATGGTGGGGGAGCGCGGGCAGTTCCACGTGCGCGCCTCCAAGGGCATCCACCTGGTCGTACCCAAGGACCGCATCCACTCCACGACGGGGCTGATCCTGCGCACCGAGAAGTCGGTGCTGTTCGTCATCCCCTGGGGCCGGCACTGGATCGTCGGCACCACCGACACCGACTGGGACCTCGACAAGGCCCACCCGGCCGCCTCCAGTGCGGACATCGACTACCTGCTGGAACATGTGAACTCGGTGCTCGCGGTGCCGCTCACCAGGGACGATGTGGAGGGCGTGTACGCGGGACTGCGGCCCCTGCTCGCCGGTGAGTCGGACGCCACCAGCAAGCTCTCCCGCGAGCACACCGTGGCGCACCCCGTGCCCGGACTCGTCGTCGTGGCGGGCGGCAAGTACACGACGTACCGGGTGATGGCCAAGGACGCCGTGGACGCGGCGGTGCACGGGCTCGACATGCGGGTCGCCGAGTGCGTGACGGAGGACATCCCGCTGCTGGGCGCGGAGGGGTACCGGGCGCTGTGGAACGCGCGGGCGCGGATCGCGGCGCGGACGGGCATTCATGTGGTGCGCGTGGAACACCTGCTGAACCGGTACGGGTCACTCGCGGAGGAACTGCTCGAACTCATCGCCGCGAACCCCTCGCTGGGCCGGCCCCTGCAGTCCGCCGACGACTATCTGCGCGCCGAGATCGTGTACGCCGCCTCGCACGAGGGGGCACGCCATCTGGACGACGTGCTGACGCGGCGCACACGCATCTCCATCGAGACCTTCGACCGTGGCCAGCGGTGCGCGCGCGAGGCGGCCGAGCTGATGGCGCCGGTGCTGGGCTGGGACAAGGACCACATCGAGCGCGAGATCGAGCACTACCAGAAGCGGGTGGAGGCCGAGCGGGAGTCGCAGCGGCAGCCGGACGACCTGACGGCGGACGCGGCACGGTTGGGGGCGCCGGACATCGTGCCGCTGTAGTCCCGCCGCGACTCGACTGCGACTTGACTGCGACTCGACTGTGTGGCGACTGCGTGGCGCCTTGGCCCGGGGTGGTGGTCGCCGATCGCGCCGACCTGGGAGAACGTCACCCGAACGGGTGAGCGGAGTCGGGATATCTGCTCGAACCTCGGGCGTTCTACCTGGTGCGAGGGCAGAACTCGGCGGCGAGCAGCCGGGGTTCGAGGCCGGGATCTGCGATCGCCGTCGTGTTCACCCGGAAGGTCAGGACGCGACGACCGCCGACGGTGGCCGCGGAGCGCACGTAGCTGCCGGAAATGCGCCCGTTGTGCCCCCACACGACGGTGCCGCAGCGCAGTTTCACGGGGAAGAGTCCCATGCCGTACGAGCCATGTGCGGCACGGGTGTCGAGCATCTCGCGCAGCCCGCGCGGGGGCAGCAGACGACCGCCCAGCAGCGCGGCGTAGAAGCGGTCGAGGTCGGCGAGCGTGGTCACCAGCTCGCCGGCCGCGCCGGCCACCCGCGGATCGAGTTCGGTGACATCGCTCCCGTCGGCGGCGTAGGCGCGACCGTGCGGGTCGGGAAGAGAGGTGCGGGATCCAGGGAAGGAGGTGTTCGTCAGACGCAGCGGAGCGATGATGCGCCGCTCGGACTCGGCGGCGTACGAGCGGCCGGTGACCCGCTCGATCACCAGGCCGAGCAGCACGTAGTTGGTGTTGGAGTAGGAGAAGTTGCCGGGGTCGGCAGAAGGGTGGGTGAACGCGATACGGACGGCCCGAAGCGGAGTGACAGGGACGGTGCCCTCTGTCGCGGCGGTGAAGTCGTACAGGCCGCTGGTGTGGGTCAGCAGGGAACGAAGGGTCAGCGCGCGCCCGTCGTTGCCCGCCCCGCGCACCAGGCCGGGCAGGTGCTGCTCCACCGTGTCGGACAGCGACAGCCGTCGCTCGGCGGCCAGTTGCAGTACGACCGTCGCGATGAACGACTTCGTCATGCTGCCGGCGCGGAAGTGGTCGGTGCGGCCGATGCCCTGGCCGGCCCGGACGTAACGCAGGCCGCTGTTCTCGCGGGCGAGCAGGGCCGCGGCGGGGGCCCTGCCCCGGGTGACGAGCCGTGCGAGGAGGGCGTCCGTCGCCGGGGGTCCGGACGTCGGCGAGGCCGTGAGCACCGACGATGCGGTCGGGGGCAGGCCGAGGAGCGCCGGTGACAGCAGGCCGAGGAGGGTGAGGAGGATCAGGAGCACAGGGACGGCCGACAGTGTCCGCAGTGCTGGTTTCGCCGGTCGCGCCATGCGGGTGCCTCCCCTCGTCCGGGCTCATCATGCCGGGCGGCGGCACACGCGGTTCATCGGCCCCCGGACGGATCGGGACCCGGGCGTTCGGGCCGTGCGGCCGGGTGGCGGCGCGAGGGGCCACCCTGGGCGCTGGGCACTTGTCGGGTGAGAGACAATGGAGGCTCTGTCAGGGCGGGTTGTATGAGGGGACGCATGTCGGAGGCGGAGCGGGCGGGGACATCTCGTCAGGAGACTCGTCAGGACGACCGTGAGCGTCTCCTCGCGGGGCGGTACCGGCTGGGCGGAGTCCTCGGCCGAGGCGGAATGGGCACGGTGTGGCGTGCCGTCGACGAGACGCTGGGGCGGACCGTCGCCGTCAAGGAGCTGAGGTTCCCGTCGAACATCGACGAGGAGGAGAAGCGGCGGCTGATCACGCGAACCCTGCGTGAGGCCAAGGCGATCGCGCGGATCCGCAACAACAGCGCGGTGACGGTGTTCGACGTGGTCGACGAGGACGACCGGCCGTGGATCGTGATGGAGCTCGTCGAGGGCAAGTCGCTCGCCGAGGTCATCCGGGAGGACGGCCTGCTCGAGCCCAAGCGGGCGGCCGAGGTGGGCCTGGCCGTGCTCGACGTGCTGCGGTCCGCGCACCGCGAGGGCATCCTGCACCGCGATGTGAAGCCGTCGAACGTCCTGCTGGAGTCCGACACCGAGCGGGTCGTGCTCACCGACTTCGGCATCGCCCAGGTCGAGGGCGACCCGTCCATCACCTCGACCGGCATGCTCGTCGGCGCGCCCTCCTACATCTCCCCGGAGCGGGCCCGCGGGCACAAGCCGGGTCCCGCGGCCGACCTGTGGTCGCTGGGCGGGCTGTTGTACGCGTCGGTGGAGGGCGTGCCGCCGTACGACAAGGGTTCCGCCATCGCCACGCTCACGGCGGTGATGACCGAGCCGCTGGAGGAGCCGAAGAACGCGGGGCCGCTGAAGGACGTCATCTACGGCCTGCTCACCAAGGACCCCGAGAAGCGGCTCGACGACGCCGGTGCCCGGGCGATGCTCAACGCCGTCATCCACGCGCCCGAGCCGAGGTCCGAGCCGGAGCCGTTGGACGCGACGAAGGTCGTGCCGCTGCCGCCGCAGCCCGGGGAGAAGAGACGTTCGGGTGCCGGGTCCGGGGCCAAGCGGGGTGAGGAGGCCGGGGAGCGGTTGCGCGGGGCGTTGCGTTCCGTGCGGAAGGCCGCTGTCGGCGCGGGGGCGGCCGGGGCGGTCGCCGGTCGTACCAAGTCCGGGAGTGAGAAGGACGATTCCAGGTCCGGCGGTGCCGCGGCCCAGTCGTCCACGGCAGTGGGCGGGGCCGGGGCCGCGTCGGGGTCCGGGAGTTCGGGGCAGGGCTCCGGTGCCGAAGGCGGCGCTGTGACCACCGGTTCCGCGGCGGGTGCCGGCGACAAGGCCGGTGCCGGTGAGCGGGACACGACGAGTGGGAACGGGCAGAGCGCGGGGCGGAGTTCGGGCTGGCCCGTGGTGCCGCCGCCGGATCTGCCGCCCCGGCCGGTGCCGAGGGCGCCGCTGACCGATGTGGTGCCGAAGCGAACGCTGGTGATCATCGCGGTGGTCGTGGCGCTCGCCGTGATCGGCGTCGTGCTGGCCATCGCGCTGCGCGACGGCGGCGACTCGACGGCTGCGGCCGGCGGAGGCGGGGCCAAGGCCTCGGCCAAGGCCAGCGCGAGTGCTGACACCAAGAAGGGCGGGAGCGGCGGTACCCGTACCGAGGGTGAGACGTCCGCGACGGGCGGCTCCGGGGCGGGGGCCGGTTCCGGCGCGGAGGGCGGGAAGACGCCGAGCGCCGAGGCGAGCGCGACCGGAGGCAGCGGCGCGGAGGTGGGGTCCGGCGGCGACAGCGGGGCCGCCTCGACCCACAAGGGCAGCCAGGGGTACTCGATCGGGTTGCCCGACGGGTGGAAGTTCCAGTCCACGGGGTCGGCGGGGGACCGGTTCACCGGGCCCGACGGGCAGAAGCTGCTCGTCGCCTGGACGTCCACGCCGCAGGACGACCCGGTCGCGGACTGGAAGAACCAGGAGCAGTACATGCAGCGCTCGCAGTACGAGCGGATCCGCATAGAGCAGGTGGACTACCGGGACTGGAACGCGGCCGACTGGGAGTTCACCTATGTCGAAGGCGGCACGAAGTACCGGACGATCGACCGTGGGTTCGTCGTGGACGACAGCCGCGGGTACGCGCTGATGTACACCGCGAAGGCGTCCGGTTGGGACAGCGATCTCCGCAAGGACACCTGGAAGACACTGACCGGTTCGTTCAAGCCGAAGTCGTGAACTGAGCGGCTGCGGGTTTGGGCCCGTGAAGGCGGGGTTTGAGCCGTGAGATACGGCAACCCCTCTTTGCGGGTTGCCTCCGGCACGTATCGTGAAAGCTCGCGGACCGTGCGCATCCAGTCGTGCGTCCGGAACGCGACGCAAGGCGAACGGAATTGACCAACCGGGCGGCCGGGGGAGGCAACGTGGACGACTATGCGGGTCGGGTGCTCGCCGACCGCTACCGCCTGCCGCTGCCGCCCTCCGACGAGTACGAACTCACCGAGACCCGCGCCTTCGACACCTACAGCGGCCAGGAAGTCCTGGTCCGGCAGGTGCCGTTGCCGGAGGTCGTCGAGGCGGAGGTGCTCGACGCCGAGGGGCTGCCCGACGGCTTCACCGCGCGGGACGCCAGGGAGCGCGGGCCGGGACGCGGGCCTTCGGTGCGGACGAGTACGCGCCGGCCCAGTGACCCCGCCGTACGGCGGGCGGTCGAGGCGGCGCAGGCCGCTGCTCGGATCCCCGACCATCCACGGCTGGACCAGGTCTTCGACGTGTTCGCCGAGGGCGGCTCGTTGTGGATAGTGAGCGAGTTGGTGGCGGCGCGCCCGCTGGCCGCGCTGCTCGCCGAGCAGCCGTTGACGCCGTATCGGGCGGCCGAGGTCGCCTCCGACGTCCTCATGGCGCTGCGGGTGCTGCACGCGCATGGCTGGGTCCACCGGAACATCACCGCCCGCACGGTCCTCGTCTGCGACGACGGCCGGGTCATGCTGACCGGGCTCGCGGTCGGGGCCGCGGAGGAGGCGCTGTGCGGGTATGACCCGGTGCCGGTCGAGGACGGTGACGGGGGCGACGCGGCGGCGACCTTCAGCGCCGGGCCTCCGGTTCCGGGTGGTGGCCTCGGCGGCGGTCCGGCTCCGGATGGTGGCTTCGGGGGCGTGGGCGGGGCTGGGGCTTCCGGCCGGGCCGTGGGGGCGCCCGGGGTCGGTGGGCCCGGTGTCGGTGATCCGGATCCCGAGGCTGCCCGACGTGCGGCGATCGAGGCACGCGCGGCCGGTGGGCTGCCGGTGCCGGCAGCAGACGCGGGCAACGGCGCGGGGGCCTCGGGGGCGGCATCGCCCGGTGCCGTGGAGACCGGCGGGGACATCAGGGCGGCGCGGGCGGGAGCCATCGCCGCGTACCGGGCAGGTGCGCGTGCCGCGGCGCGGGTGCAGGAGGGCCGGCAGAACGGACCCGTCGCGCTGCCGGGTTCCCGTCCGGCGCCCGAAGGCGGCCCCGTGCCCCAGGCCAACGGTGCCGCGCAACAGCCGTACGCCTCCGGTGACGGCCCTATGACGTCCCCCGGGCAGATCGCCGACCCGTACGGCGTGCAGCCCGCGCCCTGGCACGGCGCCGCGCCTCGTAGCGGGGTCGGTGGCATGCCGGTGGAGGAGGGGCGCGATCGCGCGGCTCTGCCCCCCGCTGACCCGGGCGGGCCCGCTGCCGGCACTGTCGGCGGCATCCCGGCGCTCGGACGCGGGGCGCCCCCGGCGGCCGGTGCCCCCGCTCCAGGCCTCGCCGGTTTCTCCGGGCGTGGCGTCCCTGCTCCCGGCGCCGGGGGCTTCCCCACGTCCGACGCCACAGGCTCCCCGGCCACCGGCACCTCGTCGAACCCGACCCGTTGGAACGACCTCGTCACCAGCGCCCCGGCCCGCCGAGGCCCCACCACCGCGCTCGCCGCCGAGCGGGCCCGGCAGGCGCGGATGGCCGTCGTCGGGCCCGTCACCGAGCGGTGGGCGCCGGAGCAGGCCGGGCCCATGCATGAGAACTGGCAGTTGGCCGCGCCCATCGGACCGGCCACCGACCTGTGGGCGTTGGGGGCGCTGCTCTTCCGGGCCGTGCAGGGGCACGCGCCGTATCCCGAGGAGTCGACCGCCGAGCTGGTGCAGATGGTGTGCGCGGAGCCGCCCGCCTACGCCGAGGAGTGCGGGCCGCTCAGGCCGGTCGTGGAGTCGTTGCTGCGTCAGGACCCCACCGAGCGCCTCGACTTCGAGGAGCTCAGGGGTTGGCTGCGCTCGCTCGTGCGGTCCGCGCCGGAGCCGGAGGCCGGTGCGCATGTCGTCGCCGCCCCGCCCGTCGACCCGAACCGGCTGCCGATCGTCCGGCGCCGGGGCGAGCTGGTGCGCCGGCGGCGGGCCGGGCTGCCCGCGCACCACGGGCGCCACAAGCGGGCCAAGCAGGAGGTGGGTTCGCCGAGACGACTCGGCCGTACGTTGCTGCTGCTGGTGCTGCTCGGCCTGGCCACGGCGATCGCGTACGCCGTGCTGTTCATGCCGAAGGCCGACCAGGGCGACGGCGCCACGGCCGACGCCGATCGCACCGGCGCCGCCGGCCAGGCTGATCAGACGGAGCCCGAGCAGTCTGCCGAGGCGAGCAGTGAACCGCGGCCCGACCAGACCTCCCCGGAGTCCGGCGACGGCCCCACGGAGTCCGCCGGTTCCACCGAGACGCAGACCAACGGCCCCGAGGCGCCCGACGGTTTCACCCTGCGCAAGGACACGGCCGGCTTCCAGGTGGCGGTGGCCAACGGATGGAACCGCACCGCGGAGAACGGACGAGGCCAGGTCGTCTACTCGCACGGCGACTTCGACCTCATCCTCGTACCGGGCCGGGACACCGCCGAGCAGTACGGCAGCGACCCGATGGTCTACCAGCGGGAGCACGAGCGGGAGTTGCAGCCGTACCGCGACTCCAGCTGGGCCTCCTCCGGCGGGCTGAAGACCATTCAGGTCGGCGAGCGGGTCATGGCCGAGGGGCAGTTCACCTGGACCGACGACCAGGGCCGCGACCTGTTCGTGCGCAATCTCGCGATCCTGGTCGACGGGCGGTACCACGTGGTGCAGATGCGCGGTCCGGATGCCGAGCGTGACGAAGTGACGCGGCTGTTCGAGCAGGCGTCGGCGACGTATCAGGTCACCGGATGATTCCGTCCGCGGACACAGGGTGATGGTTGCTTCCGGACGCCGAAAGCGACAACCATCACAGTGCGGTCTCCTTGGCACCCCCGTGGTTCCGGTCGGGTCGGCCGGTCCTTAACCTGACCCTGTCAAGAGCATTGCGGGGCAACGTGAATCAGATGCAGGGCCAGCTCGTTTCGGGGCGCTACCGGCTCGCCGACTCGATCGGCAGCGGCGGTATGGGCCGTGTGTGGCGTGCGCACGACGAGGTGCTGCATCGCGCCGTCGCGATCAAGGAGCTGACCGCCGCGCTCTACGTCTCCGAGAGCGATCAGGAGCGGCTGCTCATCCGCACCCGCGCCGAGGCGCGCGCCGCGGCGCGCATCAACCACTCCGCCGTCGTCACCGTGCACGACGTGCTGGAGCACGACGGCCGGCCGTGGATCGTGATGGAGCTGGTCGAGGGGTACTCGCTGGCGGACGCGGTCAAGGAGCGTGGACGCGTCGAGCCGACCGAGGCCGCCCGCATCGGTCTGTGGGTGCTGCGGGCGTTGCGCGCCGCGCACTCCGCCGGCGTCCTGCACCGTGACGTGAAGCCCGGAAACGTCCTCCTCTCCGCCGACGACGGCCGCGTTCTGCTCACCGACTTCGGCATCGCCCAGATCGAGGGCGACACCACCATCACCCGCACCGGAGAGGTCGTCGGCTCGGTCGACTACCTCGCCCCCGAGCGCGTCCGCGGCCACGACCCGGGCCCCGCCTCCGACCTGTGGGCGCTCGGCGCGACGCTGTACACGGCGGTGGAGGGCCGCTCGCCGTTCCGCCGTACGTCGCCACTGGGCACGATGCAGGCGGTCGTCGAGGAAGAGGCCACCGAGCCGCAGCACGCCGGCCCGCTCGCGCCCGTGATCACCGCCCTGCTGCGCAAGGATCCGGAGAGCCGGCCCGGCGCGGCGGAGGCCGAGCAGATGCTGGCCGAGGCGGCCGAGGGACGGCGCTCCAACGCGGCGCAGGTGTACGTCCCGACGCAGCACAACCGGTACGAGCCGGAGGCGCACACCGGGCCCTCGTACGGCGGGGCTCCCGCGCCCACCGGGGCTCCGACGGCGGCTACCGGCACGCCGTATCCCCCGATGACCGGGCCGACGACGACCGGCCGACCGTACGGCACGGCAGGGACGGGCACCGGCGGCATGTCCGCCCCACCGCCCCGCAGGCGCCGCCGGTTGCGCACGCTCGCCCTTGTCGTCGCGCTCGCCGCGATCGTCGGCGGGGGCACCGCGGTGGTGCTGCAGAAGTGGGGGCCGCAGGACAACGACGGCGGCACCTCGGTCTCGTCCTCGCCCGATCCCACGGAGAACGAATCGCCGCGCCCCGAGGGCGGAGTTCCGGCGTCCTGGGTCCGCTACAAGGACCCGTTCGGCTTCAGTGTCTATCTGCCCGAGGGCTGGCAGCGGGAGGTGGTCGGCAAGGAGATCGAGGGCCTCCAGCAGGTCGACTACAGTCCCGACGGCGGCGAGCACTTCGTCCGGATCGCCGTCGACCCCACGCCCGACTTCGCGAAGGCCTACGACCACCTGCGCGACCTGGAGGACCAGGTGGGGCGGAAGCTGGTCGACTACCGGACCGTGTACCTGAAGGAGAACCTCTACCGCGACCGCGAGGGCTCCCTGTGGGAGTACACGTGGACCGCGCTGGCGAAGGACACCCCGTTCCCCGGGCCGCGCCGGGCCATCGACCAGGCGTACATCGACCGGGACGGCACGGAGTACGCGATCTACATGTCCACGCCGGAAGAGGACTGGGCAGCGACGCGCAAGCAGTTCAAGGCGGTTCTGCAGGGCTGGCAGGCGGGCGGCTCCTGAGGTTCCCCGTCGGAGGGTGAATCCCCGGGGTTTCCGACCGCCAGGCGGCTTTTGGAGTCGTTTGCTCCTTTGCATAGTTGGCTGATCGGCACCCCGGAGTCGGTCCGTCCGGTGCGGCATGATGGGGCGCATGGGGACCGAGGGCGCCAACTTGCGTGTGATCGCGGGGCGTTACCGCCTCGAGGCGAGGCTCGGTCGCGGCGGCATGGGCGTCGTGTGGCGGGCGACCGACCAGTTGCTCGGGCGCGGGGTGGCCGTCAAGGAGCTCCCCATCGACGAAACGCTCTCCGCGGCCGAGGCCCGGCGGCAGCGCGAACGCACGCTGCACGAGGCCCAGGCGGTCGCGCAGCTCAGCCACCCGAACGTCATGGTCGTCCATGACATCGTCGAGGACGACGAACGCCCGTACATCGTCATGGAGTTGATCGACGGTGACTCCCTCGCCGACCTGATCGCGACATATGGTCCGGTGGATGCGCGGGAGGCCGCCCGGATCGGCGCCGACCTGTTGAACGCGTTGCGCACGGCTCACGCGGCCGGGGTGCTGCACCGGGACATCAAACCGGCCAACGTCCTCATCGAGAACGGCACCGACCGCGTCGTCCTCACCGACTTCGGCATCGCCCAGGTGCCCGGCACGCCCACGCTCACCGAGTCCGGTGCCTTCGTCGGCTCACCCGAGTACACCGCTCCCGAGCGGATGTCCGGATCCGAGACCGGCCCCGCCTCCGACCTGTGGTCGGTGGGGGCGCTGCTGTGCGCGGCGCTGAGCGGTGAGTCGCCGTTCCGGCGGGACTCGCTCAGCGGCGTCGTGCTCGCCGTGGTGTCCGACGAGATACGTCCGCCCGCGCAGGCGGTGCCGATCCTGCCGGTCGTCCAGGGGCTGCTGGAGCGGGATCCGGGGCTGCGGCTGGATGCGATGGACGCGGAGCGGATGCTGCGGGAGTACCTGGAGACGGGGATCGACCTCGTGCCGAAACGGTTCAGCAGAGCGGAGCGCCGATACTCGCCCCGCACTGTGCTGGCCACCGTCGTGCTGGTCGCCGCGATGGCGGTGGCGGGGGTGTCGGCGGCGGCGCTGCTGGTGAAGGGGGGCGGGGACGGGGGTGTGGTGCCGACGAGTTCGGCGCCGGAGAGTTCGGTGAGCTCTTCCGGTACTCCTGGCCGGTCTTCCTCCCCCGGCCGGTTTCCCTCCCCCGACAGGTCTCCCTCCCCTGGCCAGTCTCCCTCCCCCAGCAGGTCTTCCTCTCTCAGCCCTTCACCCTCATCGAGCACTTCGGCCCCCGAACCCACCAACCCCGAATAAAGGGGAGATAAGCGGCGACCTGAGTCACGGGTCTGTGACCGGAAAGCGTTCCCGCTGGATGCGGAGCCCTCGCCGCGATATGGATGGAGCCATGAGCAGCAACGGGGGAGCCCCTTATCGGTCCGACGAGCCGACGAGTTTCGAACTGCAACCGCCGCAGCCGAACCCGTCCGCGCCCGTCCCGCACCCGGACAATCCGTACGCGGTGCCCGCTCAGGCCGTACCGCGACACAGCGCGCCTGCCGCGTCCGTCCAGCCCTCGGCTCCCACCCCCGACCCCGGCACCGGACGTCTGATAGCCGACCGTTACCGGCTGCTCGCCAAGCTCGGACACGGCGGTATGGGCACCGTCTGGCGGGCCAAGGACGAGACGGTGGACCGTGAGGTCGCCGTCAAGGAGCCCCGCGTCCCGGATCACCTTCCCGAACGCGAACGCGCCAACGCCTACGAGCGGATGCGCCGCGAGGCGCGCGCCGCGGCCAGACTCGATCACCCGGCGGTCGTGAACGTGCATGACGTCGCAGTCGTGGACGGCCGGCCGTGGATCGTGATGGAGCTGGTGCGGGGCCGTTCGCTGGGCGACGCGCTCCAGGAGGGCACGCTCGGCGCCCGTGACGCGGCGAGAATCGGCCTCGAGGTGCTGGGCGCGCTGGAGGCCGCCCACGCGGCCGGCATCCTGCACCGTGACGTGAAGCCGGACAACGTCCTCCTCGGCCGCCATGACCGTGTCGTCCTCACCGACTTCGGCATCGCCCAGATCGAGGGCGAGACCAATCTGACCGACACCGGCGGCTTCGTCGGCTCGCCCGAGTACATCGCGCCCGAGCGGGTGCTGGGCCAGCGCCCGGGACCGGCGAGCGACCTGTGGTCCCTGGGCGTCGTGCTGTACGCGGCGACGGAGGGCGTCTCCCCGTTCCGCCGCAGCAACACCCCCGCGACCCTCCAGTCGGTCCTCAACGCCGTGCCCGCACCGCCCGCCTCCGCGCAGGGCCCGCTCGCCGAGGCCATCAACGGCCTGCTCCAGAAGGACCCGGCGCGTCGCCCGAACGCCGCGCAGACGCGTGCGCTGCTGGAACAGGCGGCCAACCCGCCGACGCCGGCGACCACACAGGTCGTACGGATGTCCGAGGGCGTCAAGGGCGGCATCCGGCTGGGGCGCAAGGCGCTGCTGGGCATCGGCGCGGCCGTCGTCGCGGGTGCGGTGGCGGCGTATCTGGTGATCGCCGACCCGTTCGCGGGACCGCTGCCCGACCACTGGAAGATCCGCCAGGAGAAGGCCCTCGCCGCCTCGCTGGCGGTGCCCGACGGCTACAAGCGGGGCGTTCCCGAGAAAGGGGACGAGGACCACTGGGTCACGTACACCGACCGGAGCGGTGCCATCTGGATCGGGCTGAGACTGGACAAGAAGGCCGAGGACACCGGCAACACCATCGCGGGCTCCGCTGCCGCCGAGATGTACGACGACGACGGCACCTACAAGGAGAGCGGCGACTACACCGCGAGCATGCCGGCGAACCCGAACACGTCGCCGAAGGAGACCACGTACCAGGGCCGCAAGTCCGCCGAGAACACGGTCGTCTACACCACCACCGACACCCAGAACCCGCGCCCGCGCGAGATGAGGATCTTCTACTACAAGACCTCGGCCGGCGACATGTACAAGCTCACCGTCAGCTACCCCGGCAGGGGCGACTTCACGGACCGCGGACGTGAGGTGGCGCGCACGGCCATCGCAAACCTGGACATCGGCAAGCTCTGAACTGGCGAAGTGCCCACCTCGCAGGGTAGGCATGGGACATGAGCGATGGCGGTGGCGGCACCGGACCCAACGGGCGTGTGATCGGCGGGCGTTACCGCCTGGTCGAGCGCATCGGCTCCGGTGGCATGGGCACCGTCTGGCGGGCGCTCGACGAACTGGTGGACCGTGAAGTCGCCGTCAAGCAGCCGAGGTTGCCCGGCGACCCGGAGGACGCCGCCCATCAGCGGGCCGCCCACCGGCTCTACCGTGAGGCCCGCGCCGCCGCCCGCGTCGACCATCCCGCCGCCGTCTCCATCCATGACGTCGTCGTGGAGGACGGACTGCCCTGGATCGTCATGGAACTGGTCCGCGGCGAGTCCCTGCACGAACTCCTCCAGCGCGGCCCGGTGGAGGCGTCCGAGGCCGCCCGCATCGGCGTCGCCGTCCTCGGTGCCCTGCGCGCCGCGCACGCGGTCGGCATCGTCCACCGCGACGTCAAGCCCGCCAACGTGCTGCTCGGCCCCCATCGCCGCGTCGTCCTCACCGACTTCGGCATCGCCCACATCCAGGGCGAGGAATCCCTCACCGTCAGCGGCGAGTTCATCGGCTCCCTGGAGTTCATCGCCCCCGAGCGGATGTCCGGCCGGGGCGCCGGCCCCGCCTCCGACCTGTGGTCGCTGGGCGTGCTCCTGTACGCCGCCGTGGAGGGCTGGTCGCCCTTTCGCCGTACGACCCTGGAGTCCACGCTCGCCGCGATCCTCGCCGCCGATCCGCCCGAGCCGAAGCAGGCGGGACCGCTGGGGTCGCTGATCGTGCGGCTGCTCGGGAAGGACCCCGACCTGCGGCCCGATGCCGAGGAGGTCGGCGCGGCGCTGGAGGCGGTGGCGGCGGGGTGGCCGGTGCCGGCGCCCTCCGGGGGGCCGGCGATGGCGGGGCCGCAGGACGCCTCGGGGCTGCGGGAGTTCGCGGAGGATTCGGGGACGGTACGGCTGGCGCATGGGGCGGCGTCGGAAGCGGTGGGCGAGCCGGAGCCGGAGCCGGAGCCGGAGTCGGAGCATGAGCACGAGCACGAGTCCGAACCGGAAGCCGGGCCCGCCACGGGAGCGGCTCCCGAGCCGCCGACCGCCTCGACGACCCCCTCGAACCCGGGAAATCCCCCCGAACGGTCAACCGCCTCGACGCCCCCTACGAGGCCCCCACGCCGCCCCCGCCTGCTCCGCCCCGCCCCCGTCGCCGCCCTCGCCGCCCTCCTCGTGGCCGGTACCTGGTTCACCACCTCCCGCGTCCTCGCCGACAAGGGCGCCGACGTCAAGGAGATGAACCCCGTCCACACCTCGGCCCCCACGACCCCCGGGTCCACGCCGGCCCCGGCCCCCACCGCCCCCACGTGGATCGCACACCGCGAGAAGGACATGGACGCCGTCCTCTCCCTACCGCCCGAGTACAAGGAGGCCGCGCGGGAGGGCAGCGCCGCCGACCCGCCCCGGCTCGTCGTCTACGACATCGGCCTCGTCCAGGTCCGCCTCACCCAGTGGGACAAGGCACCCCGCCCGCTGCTGGACCAGGCGCAGGACGCGCACGACACCTGGGACAGCTACAACCACGACGCGAGCACCCAGGCCACCCGCACCACCTTCAAGGGCTATGACGCGGTCCTCTCCGACACCACCTACGACATGGAGGAGTCGCCGAGCCGTGTCATGCAGCTGATCGTGGTCACCGGTGACGAGCGTATGTACGAGCTGCGCGTCGACATGCCCAAGGGCACGCCCACGGAGAAGAAGGGCACCGCGGTCTTCAAGGGTGCCCGTGACCGACTTGAGATCGGACCGGACTGACCGCCACCCGATCCTCGTCGGCAACGCCCTGATCAGTGCGTTTGTTGCCAGCGAACACTGGCGTCATGTGAGCAGTCGGTGAATCCCCGTTACCGACGGGTACACAAAGCCCCCGCTCCGGCATACTCTGCGGCTCATGACGGACGCGCAGGCCCCGGCCAAGACCGGCACCAACCCCCTCGCCCCCGCCCCGCAGGGCGCCCGTACCGCCGCCGACGTGGTCACCCCCGAGCTGGTGGCGCAGCTGACCAAGGGCGTGGTCGGCTCCGGCCGTACCGCCAACCACACGCCGTTCACCGGCGAGAAGCTGGCCGACCTGCCGGAATCGACGCCCGAGGACGTGGCGAAGGCCTTCGATGCGGCCCGCAAGGCGCAGGCCGTCTGGGCGCAGGTCCCGGTGCGGCAGCGCGCCGCGGTCCTGCTCCGCTTCCACGACCTGGTGCTCGAACGTCAGGCCGAGGTCCTCGACCTCATCCAGCTGGAGACCGGCAAGGCCCGGCTGCACGCCCACGAGGAGGTGCAGGCCGTAGCCGTCGCGGCCCGCCATTACGGCCGTAAGGCACCCGCCTACCTCAAGCCGAAGCGGCACGCGGGCGCCGTGCCCACGCTCACGCGCGTCACCGAACTGCGCCACCCGCGCGGCGTCGTAGGCCAGATCGCGCCCTGGAACTACCCTCTGGAGCTGTCCGTCGGTGACGCGCTCCCGGCGTTCGTCGCGGGCAACGCGGTCGTGATGAAGCCGGACACGGAGACCTGCCTCACGGCACTGTGGGCGCGCGACCTCCTGATCGAGGCCGGACTGCCCGCCGACGTCTTCCAGGTCGTCCTCGGCGAGGGCCCGGTCGTCGGCCCCGAGCTGGTCAGGCACGGCGACTACGTCTCCTTCACCGGCTCCACCCGCACCGGCCGCGAGGTCGCCCAGGGCGCCGCGGCCCGCCTGGTCGGCGTCTCCCTCGAACTCGGCGGCAAGAACGCGATGCTGGTCCTTCAGGACGCCGACATCGAGAAGGCCGCCGCGGGCGCCGTCCGCGCCTGCTTCTCCTCCGCCGGCCAACTGTGCATCTCCATCGAGCGGTTGTACGTCCACGAGTCGATCGCCGACGCCTTCGTCGAGCGCTTCGCCGCGCGCACCAAGGCGATGCGGCTCGGCAAGTCCCTGGCGTACGGCGCCGACATGGGCTCCCTGGTCGGCGAGCGGCAGCTGGAGACGGTGACCCGGCATGTGGAGGAGGCCGTCGGGAAGGGCGCCAAGCTGGTCGCGGGTGGCGTGGCCCGCCCCGACATCGGCCCGTACTTCTTCGAGCCGACGATCCTCGACGGTGTCGAGCCGGAGATGACCGTCTGCTCCGAGGAGACCTTCGGCCCGGTCGTGTCCATCTACCGCTTCAAGACCGAGGACGAGGCGATCGAGCACGCCAACTCCACGCCGTACGGCCTGAACTCCTCGGTCTGGACGAAGGACGGCAGCCGCGGCCGCGCGGTCGCCGCCCGCCTGCGCACCGGCACGGTCAACGTCAACGAGGGCTACGCGCCCGCCTACGGCAGCGTCCAGTCCCCCATGGGCGGCATGAAGGACTCCGGCCTCGGCCGCCGGCACGGCTCCGAGGGCATCCTCAAGTACACGGAGGCCCAGACGGTCGCCCAGCAGCGGCTGCTGCCGATGGCGCCGTCGCTGGGCATGGACGACGAGAAGTACGCGCAGTTCATGAGCCGGAGCCTGCGGGTGATGAAGGCCTTCCGGTTCAAGTAGGAACAGCCGTTCAGCAACACCCCGTTCTCAACGAGGAGAGCATGTGCCACAGGACACCTATGACTACGACGTGATCGTCGTCGGATCGGGCTTCGGCGGCTCCGTCACAGCCCTTCGTCTCACCGAGAAGGGCTACCGCGTAGGTGTCCTGGAAGCCGGCCGCCGCTGGACCCGCGAAACCCTCCCCAAGAACTCCTGGGACCTGAAGAACTACCTCTGGGCCCCCAAGTTCGGCATGTACGGCATCCAGCGCATCCATCTGCTGGGCAACGTCATGGTGCTGGCGGGCGCCGGCGTGGGCGGCGGCTCCCTCAACTACGCCAACACCCTCTACGTACCGCCGAAGGCCTTCTTCGACGATCCGCAGTGGCGTGACATCACCGACTGGCAGGAAGAGCTGAAGCCGTACTACGACCAGGCCCAGCGCATGCTCGGGGTACGGCTCAACCCGACGATGACCCCGTCCGACGTCCATCTGAAGGCGGCGGCCGAGCGGATGGGCGTCGGCGACAGCTTCCACATGGCGCCGGTCGGCGTGTTCTTCGGGGACGGCAAGGACGCCGAGGGCGAGTCGCGGGTCGAGCCGGGCCAGGAGGTCGCCGATCCCTACTTCGGTGGGGCGGGCCCGGCGCGCAAGGCGTGCACGGAGTGCGGTGAGTGCATGACGGGCTGCCGGCACGGCGCGAAGAACACGCTGAACGAGAACTACCTCTATCTGGCCGAGAAGGCGGGCGCGGTCGTCCACCCCCTGACCACGGTCGTCTCGATCACCGACGACTCACAGGGCGGCTACGCGGTGGCGACCCTGCCGACGGACCGCAAGAAGGGCGGGGACAGGCTGTTCAAGGCCCGCCGGGTGGTGATCGCGGCCGGTACCTACGGCACCCAGACCCTGCTGCACCGGATGAAGGCCGGCGGCCAACTGCCGTACCTCTCCCCGAAGCTGGGCGAGCTGACCCGCACCAACTCCGAGGCCCTGGTCGGCGCGCAGACCGACAACCGGCGCTACCGCCGGGCCACGGGCGAGCCGAAGGTCGACTTCACGCGCGGAGTCGCCATCACGTCCTCGATCCACCCGGACGAGAACACCCACATCGAGCCGGTCCGCTACGGCAAGGGCTCCAACTCGATGGGCGGACTGTCGATCCTGCAAGTGCCGTACGCCGAGGGCCGCTCGCGCGTCGGCGCCTGGCTGGCGAACGCGGCCCGCCACCCGCTCCTCGTCGCCCGCTCCCTGTCCAACCGGCGCTGGTCGGAGCGGACGATCATCGGCCTGGTCATGCAGTCGCTGGACAACTCGCTGACGACGTATCTGAAGCCGAACGGCGTCGGCAAGGGGCTGCTGACGGCACGTCAGGGTCACGGCGCGCCCAACCCCAAGCAGATCAAGGCCGCTTCGCAGGCCGCGTCGGTCATCGCCGCCGACATCAACGGCTTCGCGGGCTCCAACGTCGGCGAGCTGATGGGCACCCCGCTCACCGCCCACTTCCTCGGCGGCTGCCCGATCGGCGACTCGCCCGAGACCGGCGTCATCGACCCCTACCACCGCCTGTACGGCCACCCGGGCATCTCGGTCGTCGACGGAGCGGCGGTGTCCGCCAACCTCGGCGTCAACCCCTCCCTGACGATCACCGCGCAGACCGAGCGGGCGATGTCGTACTGGCCCAACAAGGGCGAGGCCGACCCGCGTCCGGCGCCGGGAGCGGCGTACGAACGCCTGAAGCCGGTCGAGCCGAAGTCGCCGGTGGTGCCGGCGGAGGCGTTCGGGGCCTTGAAGCTGCCGTTCCTGGGAATGCCGGCGATGCCGCCGAAGAAGTAGCAGGCGGCGACAGACGGAAACAGAGAAGGACCTGCACCCCCCTCCGAGCGCAGGTCCTTCTCTGTCTTGCGTGCTGCTCTGCTGAGGCTTACGCCTCGGCACCGACCCTGCGGCGCTTCATCGCGAACACGACACCGGCGCCGGCGACGATGGCGATACCACCGACGGTGGCGAGAACCGGCAGGTTGGAGCTGGAGCCGGTCTCGGCGAGGCTGCCGGTGACGTCGACCTCGTTGACGTCGGAGATGGGCTTCTGGCCGCCGGTCTGCGGCTTGGCGTCCTCCGGGTCACCCGGGTCGGAGCCCGCGGCGAGGATGTCGAAGAAGTAGATCCAGCCGTTCGGGTCGTCGGCGAGCCAGCAACCGTCAGCGTCCGAGTACTGCGCGAAGCCGCCGGTGATACCGATGGCGTCGGGCACCTTGCCGCTGACGCTCAGCCGCAGCTTGAACGACGTCGACTGACCGGCGTCGAGCCCGAACGCGGTGAAGGTCGCGCCCTCACCGGCGGCGTCGGCGAGGGTCTGCCAGGCGCCGGCCTGCTTGTTGAAGACCTGGACCTTGATGTCGCCGGAGTAGTCCTCGGCGTCCCAGCCGACCGCGGCGACGCCGATCAGCGGCTTGATGTTCTTGATGGCCTCGTCGCCGGAGTTGGAGACGTCGAAGGAGAAGTTGGTCCAGCCGCTGCCGGCGACGATCGTCTCGGGCAGGCCCGACAGACCGCTGTGCAGGTCAGCGCTGAGGCCGACCTCCTCCTCGTCCGCGTCCTCGCAGAAGTCGACCTCCTCCGGGGCGCTCTCGCTCGCGCTCGGCGACGGGGTGGCGGCGGGGCTGCTGTCCTCGGCGGCCGGGGTCGACTCGTCGGCGGCCGGCGTGCTCTCGTCAGCGGCGGGGGTGCTCTCGTCCGCGGCCGGCGTGCTGTCCTCGGCGGCGGGGGTCGAGTCCTCGGCGGCCGGGGTGCTCTCCTCGGCCGCGGGGGTGCTGTCCTCGGCGACCGGCGTGCTCTCCGACACCGTCGGCGTCGCGGTCTCGTCGTCCGTGGCGAACGCGGCCGGCGCGGACAGCAACGCGATCGGCGCGATGACAGCCGTCGTGGCCGCGGCGGCCAGTGCACGGCGAAGCTTCATGAAGACCTCGAAAGTCCGGAGTGCCGCGAAAACGCAGCACGCGCTGAAGGGAGGCCTCCCCGTGTGGGGCCCGGGTGCGGCCGTTGTTTCGCAGGGTTGGATCGGTGACGGCAGTGAATGGTTGTGCCTTCACTAACAGATTCTTTATGTGTGCTGCGTCACATGACAGGGTGATCCGTTCGGCGGCTCCGAACTGACGTACGCTCAGCGGCCGACAGCCCGCTGAGAGGAAGCGCACACCGCCGTGACCAACAAGCCGTCCGAAGGGTTCAGACCGGAGCCCGAGGGCTCGTCCATTCCGGACGAGGCATGGGAGAAGTTCGTCCAGGACGCCGAGCGCGACCACGACTCCGTACCGAAGGAACCGTCCGCGCGGGCCCGGATGGTCACCGAGCGGCTTCGGCAGCAGGACGCCCGGGGTGAGCTGCCCGAAGGCTGGCGTACCGGCCCCGCCTGGCAGGAGACGCACGGGCGGACCGCCCGGCGCCGTCGCCGGTGGGCGATCGTCGGAGTGCCTCTCGCCGTCGCCGTCGTGGCGGTACGGCCCTCGCTGATACCCGGCGATCCGTTCGGCACGGCCGCCCCGTCGACGGGCGCGGCCGCGTCGCCGCTCCCGGCGGAGACCGCCGCGCCGACGGCCGCGCCCGGCTCGGCCGGTCCCGCGATCCCCACCAAGGCCAGGCCGTTCGCCGGTTCGCCGGCCGAACGCTGGGCCGACGGCGAGGCCGGCATCGCACTGCCCAAGGCCACCCCGGTCGGCACGCTGTCCAAGGCGCAGGTGGAGCATGCGCTGCAACAGACCAGAAAGCTCCTGGTCGACGCCAACCTCGACCCGGCCACCCTGCGCGGCGAACGCCCGGAAACCGCCCTCGGCGTCATCGAGCCCCGCCAGACGGAGCTGCTCGACCTGCTCACCACCGCGTTGCGCAAGCCGGACAAGGACCACGATCCCCTAGGGATGTTCAGCCGCTTCGACCCCGCCGAGGTGCGGCTCGCCGGTGACGTCGTCAAGACGCGCGGGCGCACGACGTTCAAGGCGGGTGAGCAGGCCTCCGTCGTCGTGCACGCCGACTACACCTTCGTCTACCCGCTCGTCCGCGAGGGCTCGACCGAGGTGGCCCGCACGATCGTCCGCCGGGTTCTCGACGTGGAGCTCTCCGACCCGGCCAAGTACCAGGTCACTCCGGGGAAGGTCGCCGTGCGGCGCTACGACCAGGAGATCGGCAACTCGGCCTGCTCCGTGTACGACGGATATCTGCACCCCCAGTTCGACTCGTCGGCGCCCACCGGCGCACCCGCCACCGGCCCGACGACCGACCCGTACGACCGCAGCCAGGACATCGACGCGGACCGAGTGGAGGAGTGCGGCACCGTCTCCCGCACCTGACGAAGCCGTAGCCCGCGAGGCATGAGAAGGGCCCCGCAGGGCGGAGCCGCGGGGCCCTTCTTTCGTCAGCACCGACGTCAGGGCAGCGTCGGTGCCTGGGAGCGGCGCCGGGGGGTTGCGCCGCTGGTCAACGTATGGTCTCGATCTCCGGCAGTGCGGCAACGCACGACCGGACCGAGGCAATCGGCGGCGGCGATGCGGGTGTTCGGGGCGGGACTTCACCCGTTCCGCCGGTCGGCCCCGGGCGTCCCCGGAGCCGACCGTTCTCTTGGGTGACCGGGCTGCTGTCCCCTGCCGTCCGGTCACTTTCCTGGAGCGAGGTCCCACGGCGTACGGCGTGATCCGTCCACCTCATCGCTCCAAGCGAGCCACGCGTGGTTCTTTCGGGCCCGCCCCTGGCTGGCACGGACACCGGTACCAACGAAGCGGTGCGGGAGGCGTCACGCGCCGTACGGGTGAGAGGGGTGCCGAACTCAGATACGACCGCGGCACAGTTCGAGCAGCGTCATGGCGAGGGACGTGCCCGGCTTGCCCAGTGCCTCGCTGTAGTGGTTGAGGATCTCCATCTCGCGGGAGAGGTTCACCCGCCGGCCGCCCGAGGTGATCCGCGCCTCCTGGATCACCGCCGAGACGGCCATCCGTTCCTGGATCAGACCGATGATCCGGTCGTCGAGTGCGTCGATGCGTTCACGGGCGCCGGTGATCACATCGGCGGCCTCGGGGGTGCGGGCGCCGGTCTGCTCGGCGGCGGTGGCAGTCATTCGGGGCTCCTGTAAGGGGTGCGGCCGCCCCGGAGCGACAGGACCCGGAAACGCAAGACGCCCCGGGCCTTGTCGGCCCGGGGCGCCTGGGAAGTCGCTTGTCAGTTGCTCAAGCAGCACGACCATGGCAGCCGGCGGGCCGGGTGCCATAGGTAAAGAGGAAGGTCGGGTGCGTGAGCATGGGGTCAGTATGCCGCGCCTTCCCGGGGTGTCCAAGCCGGTTCGCATCCTGAGACGGGGCTTGCCCCGGAGGGGGGCCCGCGGATCCCGGTAGACTCGGCCCCACACACACCTCGCTCACCGCCGGAAGGCAACCCGTGTCATCAGCGAACCCCGCAGCCGCCCCCGACACCGTTCTGGTCGTCGACTTCGGTGCGCAGTACGCCCAGCTCATCGCCCGTCGCGTCCGCGAGGCGCGGGTCTACAGCGAGATCGTGCCGAGCACCATGCCGGTCCAGGAGATGCTCGCCAAGAACCCGGCGGCGATCATCCTCTCCGGCGGCCCCTCGTCCGTGTACGAGGAGGGCGCCCCCCGCCTCGACCGCGCGCTCTTCGAGGCCGGCGTCCCCGTCTTCGGCATGTGCTACGGCTTCCAGCTCATGGCGCAGAGCCTGGGCGGCACGGTCGACAACACCGGCTCCCGTGAGTACGGCCGTACCGATCTCCATGTCTCGAAGTCGTCCTCCACCCTCTTCGAGGGCACCCCGGCCGAGCAGCACGTGTGGATGTCGCACGGCGACGCCTGCTCCGCCGCCCCCGCGGGCTTCACGGTGACGGCCTCCACGGACGTCGTCCCGGTCGCCGCCTTCGAGAACGACGAGCAGAAGCTCTACGGCGTCCAGTACCACCCCGAGGTCATGCACTCCACGCACGGCCAGCAGGTGCTGGAGCACTTCCTGTACCGGGGCGCGGGCCTGAAGCCGGACTGGACCACGGGCAACGTCATCGAGGAGCAGGTCGCGGCCATCCGCGAGCAGGTCGGCGACAAGCGCGCCATCTGCGGGCTGTCCGGCGGCGTGGACTCCGCCGTGGCCGCCGCTCTCGTCCAGAAGGCCATCGGCGCCCAGCTGACCTGTGTGTATGTCGACCACGGCCTGATGCGCAAGGGCGAGACCTTGCAGGTCGAGAAGGACTTCGTGGCCGCGACCGGCGTACAGCTGAAGGTCGTGGACGCGGAGGAGCGGTTCCTGACCGCCCTGAAGGGCGTCTCGGATCCCGAGGAGAAGCGGAAGATCATCGGCCGCGAGTTCATCCGGGTCTTCGAGCAGGCCCAGGCCGAGATCATCGCGGACGAGGGCCCGGCGGTCGAGTTCCTGGTGCAGGGCACGCTGTACCCGGACGTGGTCGAGTCCGGTGGCGGCACCGGCACGGCGAACATCAAGTCCCACCACAATGTGGGCGGCCTGCCGGAGGACCTCGAGTTCAAGCTGATCGAGCCGCTGCGCAAGCTGTTCAAGGACGAGGTGCGGATGGTCGGCCAGGAGCTGGGGCTCCCGGACGAGATCGTCCAGCGCCAGCCCTTCCCGGGTCCCGGCCTCGGCATCCGGATCGTCGGCGAGGTGACGAAGGAGCGGCTCGACCTGCTCCGTGAGGCCGACGCCATCGCCCGCGAGGAGCTCACCGCGGCCGGCCTCGACCGGGACATCTGGCAGTGCCCGGTGGTCCTGCTCGCGGACGTCCGCAGCGTGGGTGTGCAGGGCGACGGCCGGACCTACGGCCACCCGATCGTCCTGCGCCCGGTCTCCTCCGAGGACGCGATGACCGCCGACTGGTCGCGGCTGCCGTACGACGTCCTGGCGAAGATCTCGACCCGGATCACCAACGAGGTGCGGGACGTCAACCGCGTCGTCCTCGACGTTACCTCGAAGCCGCCGGGCACCATCGAGTGGGAGTAGGCCCCATGGGCTTCACGGGCCCTAGGTGCGCTTGATCGTGCGCAGGGGTCGGCCAGGCTGCCAGATCTGGACGACGAGGTACTTGTCGTCCTCGATGGAGGTCCTCACGACCTCCGTGAGCTCGGTGCGGAAGAGGTGGAACGGCTCCGGAGGTTCCACCTCTTCCGTGTACGCGGCCTTCAGCTCCTGGTCCTCGACCTCGATCGCCCGTCCGGAGATCCGCACATCACCGCCGCCCATGGACTGGCCCTCCCCGGGGTTCGCCTGGATAGCGAAGCGCGGGTCGCGGCGCAGGTCGAGGGCCTTGAGCGAGTTCGGCATCATGCCCAGCCACAGCTCGCCGTTCAGGAAACGGACCTCCAGCCCGGTGGTGCGGGGGGAGCCGTCCTTGCGGAGAGTGGCGAGGATGTGGTGGGTGAAGGCGCCGAAACGTTCCTCGGCGGTGCGGGCGAGGTCCGGTTCCGCCTCGGCGAAGGTTGCCCAGTTCACTGTCATACGGTGAGTGTGGCGCCCATACTCGACATCCGCTGTCCGGTTTCCGCCGCCGGGCGAACGCCGTTCGAGCGGGATCTTTACAGAACAACTCTGTTCTCCTGCGCTGACCGACGGTAACTTCCGCCCCGTAAGCAACCCAGTGCTGGAGGACATATGCACGGGACACCCTCCGGGCCCACTCCGCCGTCGCCGCTGCCGACCGACCAGCTGCGGTTCGCGATGCCGCCGATGCACGAATCCCTCGACGACGAGCGCCGGCATCGCAAGGAACGGCTCGCGGGCGCGCTGCGGATCTTCGGACGGCTCGGGTTCGAGGACGGGGTCTCCGGGCACATCACCGCACGCGATCCCGAGTTCAGCGACTGCTTCTGGGTCAATCCGTTCGGGATGCCGTTCAAGCACGTCACCGTCAGCGACCTGGTCCTCGCCAACTCCGAGGGGCAGGTGATCGAGGGCCGCTACCACGTCAACCAGGCCGCCTTCACCGTCCACTCCCAGGTCCACGCCGCCCGCCCCGACGTCGTCGCGGTCGCCCACTGCCACTCGGTGCACGGGCGCGCGCTCGCGGCGCTCGGGGAGCTGCTCGACCCGATCACCCAGGAGAGCTGCGCCTTCTACGAGGACCACGCGCTCTACGACGCCTACTCGGGGGTCGCCGTGGACGCCCTGGAGGGCCGCCGGATCGCGTCCGCGCTCGGCTCCCGCAAGGCCCTCGTACTGCGCAACCACGGGCTGCTGACCGTCGGTGACTCGGTGGACGCCGCGGCCTGGTGGTTCCTGTCGATGGAACGCTCCTGCCAGGTGCAGCTGACCGCCAAAGCGGCGGGGCGTCCGGTGCTGATCGAGCATCGGCAGGCGGTGGCCACCTGGGAGCAGCTGGGTGGGGACCTGGTGGCGTGGATCAATTACCAGCCGATGTGGCAGGACGTGAGCCGGAGTGAGCCGGATCTGTTGAGCTGACGGCTGTGGGCTGGGGGGTGCGGGGGGTGTGGGGGCTGAGAGGGTTGGGCGGCTTGGCTTGGAGGGCTGAGGCTCAGAAGCCCCGCAGGACCACCGCCTTCGTGATCGCGAACTCCTCGTCCGTGAGTACGCCGTCCCGGTGCAGCTCGCCCAACTCCCGCAGTCTGCGCAGCAGCACGTCGTGGTGGTCGGCCGGGGGCGGGACGGATGCCGCCAACTGGGGGCGGTCGGCGTAGTCGACGCCGGTGCGGGTGGAGGGGTGCGGCAGGCGGGCGGTGACGGCCGTGGCCACCAGGGCCGTGAGCAGGTCGCGGCGGGCGCTGCCCCACAGGTCCAGGGCGTACGGGTCCTTCTCCGGCGGCAGCTTGGAGAACACCGTCTCGCGGGTCACGAAGCGCAGGAAGCCGTCCTCGTAGCCGGAGTTCGGCAGCCACTCGACCTGGACGAGGTCGCCCACGTTGATGATCCGCGGGCCGGTCGCCCGCTTGACCCGGTCGGAGGTGTCGGACCAGTCGATCCGCACCTGGGTGCCGTCGAAGGAGACCATGCCGTCCGAGGAGCGGACCGAGACCGGGACCGGTGGGCCGGGGAGGAGGTAGGTCTTGGTCGCCTCCCTGGGGATCTGGTCCAGGAGCAGTGCCTGGCGGATCTCCTCGGCGACGTACTCGGCGACTCCCGCACGGTCGATGTCCACCGCCAGCCGGTACGGGTCCGCCGTCTCGGGCAGCCGGCCACCCGTCGCCTGGAGCAGCGGGTCGGCGCCCTCGCGCAGCCGCATGCGCAGCCGTCCGCGTCTGCGTTCGGGCTCGAAGACGATGCTCGCCACGGCTTCGAGGGGTACGGCGATCTCTCCGTACGTCTGCCGGAACAGTGGCACGGAGCGGTGGAGTCCCGGCGTGATCCGGACCGTTGTGCCGTCGAAGGCCCAGGTCCCGTCGCGCTGGATGATCTCGGCCATAGGGAAATTCTCGCAGCCGGGTCAACACGGCTGCTCCTTGATCACCCGCGCCGCACGGCCCTGCCGACCGTTGAGCGGGTGGTGTACGGCACAATTCGCTGTCGTCGTACGGGAGTTGCGGATGGCTCGGACGGTGGCCGAAAACGGCGGTGGCCGGTATGTGAGACCCGGCTGCCGGAGGTGGGGCTGTGGGCTATAAGGCGATGTGGCCGTGTGGTCGGTCGTGAGGTTCGAGGAAGGCGGGCGTCGGTCGTGGCGGTGCACGAGGCTGGACAGGGCGGCACGGTCGTGGGCGCTCATGGGGGTGGCTGCACCTGCGGGGACTGTCCGCACGGGGCGCGTGCGGGGCATCGGCGCGCGGTTGCCGAATTCCTGCTGAAGCGGGACGAGTTCGCGGCCGGGCAGGGCCTCCCGGCGGCGGTGGCCCACTCGGCGTCGGCCTCCCGGCAGTGGGTCTCCGAGGAGTTGACGCAGTCGGCGGAACTCGTCGCCGAGCGGGGGCGGGCCGAGGGGGAGGCGTGGCTCGCGCGGCTGTGGTGGCGTACGGCGTGTGTGGTCTGGGGACTCGTCGTGGCGCTGCTGCTGGTTCAGGCGCTCACGGCCATCGGCGCGGGGTGGACCGCCGCGCGTACGGCCGGGCTGCTGGCGGCGGTCGTCACGGCCGGGGCGCTCACCGCGGCGTCGTGGTTCCATCGGGCGCGGGGTGGCGTGCTGGCGCCGGTCATCGGGGAGGACAACCGGCTGTCCACCTCGCGTGCGGTGGCCGGGGCGTGGGTGCTGTTCGTGGCGTACGCGGTGCTTGTGCTGGTGGGGCGGTTGGCTGCGGCGTCCGGACACAGGGAGCGCGATGCGCTGATCGCCGGGCTTGAACTGGGGCGGGGGGCCGGTGTGGTGACCGTGCTCGCCGTGGTGTGTGCGATCGCCGTGCTGGTGCGGCGGGTGGTCGGGGTGCGAGTGCTCGGGCAGCGGCTGCAGAAGGTTCGGGCGCATCGGCCGCGGGCGGCGGATCTGCTGACCGATGACGCGGGGCGGGGGACGTTCGCCGACATTCAGTACATCGTGATCGGTGGCGTCGCGCTGCTGTTCGCGGCGGTGCGGTTGGCGCGGCGGCCGGATCAGTTGCCGGATCTGCCGTGGGGGTTGGCGGTGGTGGTGCTGGTGTCTTCGGCGACGTATCTGGCGGGGAAGTACGCGGAGGGGGGTCGGCCGGTGATTCTCTCGGTGGTGCGGGCGCGGGAGGCCGGGGATCTGGACGCGCCGATCCGTACGGGCGACGACATCGAGATCCGGGGGGCCGGGTTTGTGCCGCCCGGGGCGCAGGGGGCGGACGGGTTGTCGCGGATGGTGGTGCGGGTGGGGGCGGTGCATGTGCATGTGCCGTTGGTGCCGGTGGCCGGGGGGTTCAGCAATCCGACGGATGCGGTGCTGACGGTGCCGGTTCCGGTGGAGGTGGAGCCGGGGCGGGTGGAGGTGCAGGTGGTTACTGCGGCGGGGGTGGAGACCAATCGGTACGTCATTGATGTGACTGAGTGACGGGTGCCTCCGGCGGTTGGGTGGGGGATGCCTGCGGCGGCCTGTGCGGGGTCGGTGGGGGCTTGTGTAGCGCCAACGGTTGGTGGGTGGGTCGGGGCCGTGCCGGGGGGTGTCCGTCCTCGGTCGGGCGGTTGCTGTTGGGCAGGGTGGTTGGCGTTTGTTGACGCCCGCCGCTGCGGGCGGACACCCCCCGGCACGTCCCCTTGCCGCCGTGCGCGGCTGGCGGGCGGTGGGGGTACGCCGCCTGGGCATCTTTAGGCCGTCCGTTTGCGGGTGAAGTCCCGTTTCAGGCCGTGGGGTCTGAGGGCGCGTGGGGGTTTCCCGGGGGTTGGCCGGGGCGGAGAATGCGGGGCGGGACGGTTGAGCGGCGCAGCCAATGCGTACGTATGGTCTTTGAGGGGTCACGGCACGGCGGGCGAGAGGCGGCTACTGGCGATGACTCACGGTATGCACACGGATACCCACAGCCCTTATCTTGACGGCGGACGGAGCTGGCGGGACACCGCTGCCCATTACGCGCTGCTCCCGCTGCGCGTCTTCCTCGGCGTCACCTTCATCTATGCCGGCCTGGACAAGATCACCGACAGCGCCTTCATGAAGGACTCCGGTGCGGGATCGATCGGCGACATGATGCGTGCCGTTCGGGACTCGGCGGCCATTCCGGCCATGGTGGACATGGCCTTGGACAATCCGGTGGCCTTCGGTTATGCCATCGCCTTCGGTGAGCTGGCCGTCGGCATCGGGACGCTGATCGGGTTGTTCGCCCGTCTGGCGGCGCTCGGTGGGGCGCTTATCTCGCTGAGTCTGTGGTTGACAGTGAGCTGGGCGTCCGATCCCTACTACTACGGCAACGACCTGGCCTATCTGATGGCCTGGCTGCCGCTGGTGCTGGCCGGTGCTCCCTTCTTGTCGGTGGATGCGGCTCTTCGTGCCCGGCGACGGCATCGGACTGGTGGGTATCGGTAGCTCTGCCGCCGGTCAGTTGGGTGTGTCCTGTCGGGGGGTGGCAGGCGTGCGTGTCGAGGCGCGGTGTCTGCGGCGTATCGCTCGGGTCAGGAGGGCCGTCGTGCCTGCCAGGAACAGGCCGAAGATGACCAGGGGGATCACCGTGAACCACGGTGTCTCCCACGCGCCGCCCGCGTCACCGGCGTAGATGATGCCCGCGAGGGTCAGGAAGGTGCCGGCGACCAGCCTTCCGGGCTGGAACTCATGACGTAGCACGGCTCACCTCCGCCTGTCCGACGCCGACGCTCAGGTCGAGTTCCAACGTGCCCGCGCTCTTGGTGCCCGTGGTCGGTTTCAGGGTCAGCTCCTTTTGCTTGCCCGGTGCGACGTCCACGTCCCGCTCGTCGTCGCCCGGCAGCTGGATGTCTCCGACGCCCACGTCGATGCTCACCTTCACGGTCGCGTCCTTGGGGACGATCACTTTCAGCCGGCCGACGCCCACGTCGGCCCTCGTCGTCACCGTCTGGCCCTCGGTGAACCGCAGTCGGGTCAGGTCCAGGGTGCCGACGCCCGTGCCGAGCTCGTATTCGTCCTGTACTTGTGTCGTGGCCGCCGGTCGCCAGTCCTTTTCGGTCCAGTGGGTGCTGATGTCCTTGGGCAGGGCGGCCGAGGCAGCGAGTAGGCCCGCGGTGATGATCGCCAGGAAGACGGAGCCCGCTCCCGTGCGGCCCAGGAACGCGCTGATGGCTATGCCCAGGCCTATGACCAGCAGCGCGCAGGCCAGGCCGGTCTGGAGGCTGGTGCCGAGCGTGTCGTCCTCCCAGGTCGCGCCCGTGCCCAGGGCGCCCGCGAGGAGGGCCAGCAGGAACACCCAGCCGCCGATCCAGCGGGGGCCGCGGGGCTTGGGCTGCTGGGAGCGTCGGGTCCGTATGTCCTGGCGGCTGCTCCAGGTGTTGCCCAGGCCGATGTTGACGGCGGCCGCGATGTCGCGGTCGCGGGCCTCGCGTGGGCCCCAGAGATAGCCCGTGCCGCCATCGTGGGTGCCGTCCTTGACGATGGGGTCGCGCCACCAGGAGGGGTAGGCGGTGGGGACCGGTGGGGCCTGGGCCTCCGGTGGGGCGTCGGCGACGGCCTGGGCCGAGAGGGGGTCCGGGTCGGGGGTGCCACGGTGCCGTGACCAGTAGCCGGCGCCCGCGAGGAGGAGGGAGAGGACGACGGCGAAGGCGAGCACGCCGCCGTTTTTCAGCAGCGTCAGGAACACGCCGCAGCCGACCAGCGCGAACAGCACGGCCGTCAGCGCCTGGCCGTCGACTCGGCCGGTCAGCAGCTTGCGCACCTCGTTCTCGTCCTCGTCGGCGTATGGGACGCAGAGCCAGGCGAAGCCGTAGAAGATCAGGCCTATGCCGCCGGTCGCGGAGAGCACGGCGAGGGTGATCCGGAAGATCACCGGGTCCATGTCGCACTGCCGGCCGAGCCCGGCGCACACGCCGGCCAGCATCTTGTTCCCCCGGTCGCGCCGGAACCTGTGCGGCGGGTCGAGGACGCCCGCTTCCTCGGACGCCCCTGTTTCTGCGCCCGCGTGCGCGCGAGGCTCCTCACCCGCGGCGCTCGCGGGTGCCGGGCCGGACGGGGTGCCCGTGGTGGGCACGGCTTCCGGCTCGGGCACGGAGTCCGCGGCGTGCTGGTGATCAGTCATGGGTCCATGGTGACGGGCGAGTCGGCGGGATGGGAGTCGGAATGACCCTGGTCGGACCCTGATATCGGCCCTGAGGCGGGGGCGGGGGATGTGTGCGAGCCGGCGGCCTCCGAAGATCAGGGGAGTCTAGGGGGTCGACCCTGATGCCCTGGTCGGCCGGGCGTGTGAACATCGATGGCATGCCGGAAGCCGCAGCAGCGCCACTCGTCGAACCGCGGCCGCCGCGCAAGCTCTACCGCAGCAGTGACGGACGCTGGCTCGGGGGCGTGGCGCGGGGGCTGGCCGGACATCTCGGCCTGCCCGTCATCTGGGTGCGGCTCGTCTTTGTCGGCCTGTTCATGGCGGACGGCCTCGGCGCGCTGTTGTATGCCGCGTTCTGGTTCTTCGTGCCGCTCGGCGTCGGCGGTGTCGACGCGCAGCGGCCGCCCCCCTTCACCACCGAGACCGCGGCCGACGGCCGCCGCAGACTGGTCGCCCGCAAGCCCGACAAGGGGCAGATCGTCGCGCTGCTCCTCATGGTCGTGGTGGCCATGGTCTTCGTCGGCAGTGTGGACCTGGGCAATGGCGCGAAGGCCTACCTTTTGCCCGCCGTCCTCGTCGGTGCGGGCGTCGCCCTGGTCTGGCGCCAGGCGGACAACGCCCGGAGGGCCCGCTGGATGGAGGTCGGGCGGCGTCGGCGCACCCTCAGTCTGCTGCGGGCCGCGGGCGGCGTCGTCCTGGTCACGGCAGGCGTCTCCGGCATCTTCGTCCTACAGGGCTCCGCAGCCCACCTCGGTTCCGTCCTGCAGGCCGCCCTGGCGGTCCTCGTCGGTATAACGCTCCTCGCGGGGCCGTATCTGGTCCGGATGACCCAGGACCTCTCCGAGGAACGTCTGATGCGCATCCGCGCCCAGGAGCGCGCCGAGGTCGCCGCGCACGTCCACGACTCGGTGCTGCACACCCTGACCCTGATCCAGCGCAACGCGGAGAACGCGAACGAGGTCCGTCGCCTCGCCCGCGCCCAGGAGCGCGACCTGCGCACGTGGCTCTACAAGCCCGAGGGCACCGGCAAGGACGAGGAGGACGAACCCGCCAACCTCGCCGACGCGGTGCGGCGCAATGCCGCCGAGGTGGAGGACATGCACGGCGTCCCCATAGAGGTCGTGGTCGTCGGCGACTGCCCGCTCGACGAGAGGATCGGCGCACAGATGCAGGCCGCGCGCGAGGCGATGGTGAACGCCGCCAAGTACGGTGGCGAGGGCGGCGCCGTGCAGGTCTACGCCGAGGTGGAGGGAAAGACCGTCTTCGTGTCCGTCCGGGACCGCGGTCCGGGCTTCGACCTCGACTCGATACCCGCCGACCGCATGGGCGTCAGAGAATCGATCATCGGCCGCATGGAGCGCAACGGCGGTACGGCCCGGCTCCGGGCGGTACCCGGCGGCGGCACCGAGGTCGAGCTGGAGATGGAGAGGGCGGAGAAGACGTCATGAGCGACCCGACCGAGGCCAACGAGCCCGTGGAGTCGACCGGCGGGAGCGCGGGCGAGCGACATGTGCGCGTGGTCCTCGTCGACGACCACCGCATGTTCCGTACGGGAGTGCAGGCCGAGATCGGCCGCACCGAGCAGACCGGCGTCGAGGTTGTCGGCGAGGCCGCGGATGTCGACCAGGCGGTCACGGTCATCACCGCGACCCGGCCCGAGGTCGTCCTCCTCGATGTGCACCTCCCGGGTGGCGGCGGGGTCGAAGTCCTGCGCCGCTGCGCCCCGTTGATGGCGGACGCAGAGCAGCCCGTCCGCTTCCTCGCGCTGTCCGTCTCGGACGCGGCGGAGGACGTGATCGGGGTGATCCGGGGCGGCGCGCGCGGTTATGTGACGAAGACGATCACCGGCACGGACCTGGTCGACTCCATCTTCCGGGTCCAGGACGGCGACGCGGTGTTCTCGCCGCGGCTCGCCGGGTTCGTACTGGACGCGTTCGCGTCGACGGACGCGCCGCCGGTCGACGAGGACCTCGACCGGCTCACCCAGCGCGAGCGGGAGGTGCTGCGGCTGATCGCGCGGGGATATGCGTACAAGGAGATCGCCAAGCAGCTGTTCATCTCCGTGAAGACGGTCGAGTCGCATGTGTCGGCGGTGCTGCGCAAGCTCCAGCTCTCCAACCGGCATGAGCTGACACGGTGGGCCACGGCACGGCGTCTGGTGTGAGGCTCACGCCACCCGAGTGGCCCCTGCGAACGGCATCTCGTCGAGCGGGGCCACCCGGACCGGGGCCGACGGGTTCGGGGCGTGGATCATCTGGCCGTTGCCGATGTAGAGGCCCACGTGGCTGATGCCGGAGTAGAAGAACACCAGGTCGCCCGGGAGGAGTTCGGAGCGGGAGACACGGCGGCCCGCGTCGATCTGGGCGTAGGTCGTTCGGGGCAGTGAGATACCGGCCGAGCGGTACGCGGCCTGGGTGAGGCCTGAGCAGTCGAAGGCGTCCGGGCCGGTCGCGCCCCAGACGTAGGGGCTGCCGAGTTTGGCGTAGGCGTAGGAAATGGCGGACGCCGCACGCGAGTTGGGGGCTCCTGCGGTGGCGGTGCCGGGGGTGGTGAGGTCGTCGCGGGTGCCGGTGGCGGAGCGGGTGGCGCGGTCCGTGTCGCCCGGCTGGAGCCGGGCCCGCTCCTCGGCGGTCAGCCGGGCGAGCAGTTCTTTGGCCTCGTCCAGCTTGCCGGTCAGCGTCTCCTTGTGGCGTTTCAGCTCGGCCTGGCGGGACTTCAGCGAGGCCAGTTCGATATGGGCGGCGCCGCGCAGCTGCTCGATCTCGCGCAGCTGGCCGCGGACGTCGGCGACGGACGCCGCCTGGCGGTTGCCTGCGCGTTCGACGAACTCCGCGCCGGCGAGATAGCGGTCGGGGTCGTCGGAGAGCGCGAGCTGGAGCGCCGGGTCGACGCCGCCGTCTCGGTACTGCGCCGCGGCCATCGAACCGAGCGCGTCACGCGCCGAGTTGAGCTGGTCCGTCTTGCGAGCGGCCTCGTCCTGGAGCGTCCTGATCCGCTGCTCGGCCGCGTCCGCCTTCTCCTTCGCCCCGTTGTACTTCTCGGTGGCGACCTCCGCCTCCTGGTACAGCCTGTCCACCTTCGCCTTCACCTGCGCCGGTGTCAGCTGCGGCTCGGCGTGCCCGGTCCCGTCGAAACCCGTCGCCGTCGCCGCGCCCGCCAGTGCGATGGTCCATGCCGTGCGGGCCGTATTGCCGCCGATGCCGCCGACCGTGCGTCGGCGGGGCTTTCGGTGCGCTGCCACGTGGACTGCACGTCCTTTCGTACGACCGCCTCGTCCCGGGCGTCCGCCTGGGGCGGCGGACGGTGGCGTACTCCCGCCCCGGAGGAGCGGCGGGTGTACGGGCGCCTGGGGGGAGCGACGTACGACCGCCCGGGGCGGGTTACGCGTCCGGCGGCGGCTCGCACAGGGGGAGCGGGCCGCCGCCGGACTTTTTCGGCGGTGGTGGCCGACTGCCGCCCCTGGCCCGGGCGGCGGTGGGGAGCCGGTCACCTGGTGGAGGACGCTAAACCTCGCCGTGGCGGGCCGGTGACGCGTTGTGCGGAAGTGCCGGGAGCGGACCGTCGGTGACCGTAAGTGAGCGTGATCCCGGGATGGGGTCGTCTGGTTCACGCTGGGTGCTGACCGATGTGGCGGTTTGGGATTGCGCAGGGGTGGCGGGGTGCTATGGCGCGCATATATGCGAGATCGGGGAGGGCGCGGGGCGGTGTCGGGTGGGTTTTTCGTGGTGGTTAGGCTCCGGCTCCATGGGCGTACTCATCCATCTCTTCGTCGGTCTGCACATCATCGGTATCGCCGCGCTGCTCGGTGGTTTCTTCACCCAGATGAAGGCGATGGGTCAGGGCACCGCCCGGTTCGTCCCCGCGATGCTGCACGGCGCGCTGACCATGCTGGTCACCGGTGTGATCCTCGTCGGCCTCAATCAGGCGGACGACCAGTCCGTCGACAACATCAAGATCGGCGTGAAGCTGGCGCTGCTGATAGTGATCCTCGGGCTCGTCTATGTGAAGCGGGACGAGGAGAAGGTGGACAAGAGTCTGTTCGGTGTGGTCGGGCTGCTGACCACGGCGAACGTCTTCATCGCCGTGTTGTGGACGTGACGCCGGTGCCGGGGGGCCCGGGGGTCTGCGGGGTTCTTGGGCCGGTATAGGTCCGTACGGCGCCTGTGGCGACCGCCAGCCACGCCGCCACCGAGATCCAGAGGAGCACCTCGCCGGGGGTTTCGAGCCAGGGGACGTCCACGGCGGAGGCGACGAAGAGGGTTGCCGCCGCCGTCATTCCCATCGGGAAGACGGTTGCCCAGCGGCGTACGTCGTAGCGCTGCCTCGGCCATGCGAACTCGGCGATGAGCAGGACGGCGTACCAGGCCAGGCCGAGTACGAGCAGGGCGACGGTCACCGTGCGCAGGACGTCGGTGTCGTCCTCGTTCCAGAGGTGAATGCCGGGGGTGTCGGCGGCGAGAAGCTGCGCGCCGGCCATTGCGGAGATGGCCATGGCGCCGCCTGCCACCCAGTGGTCGCCGGCGCCGTGGGCGATCTGGCGTGGGTCGAAGCAGGTGAGGGCGACGGCGTAGAGGACCAGGCCCAGCCAGAACAGGACGAGTGCGGTGTGGGCGAGCCACGCCTTTGTCTCTGATGCGGCGAGTGTCGCGCCCAGGACGGCTACGCCCTCCGTGGCCACGCAGCCGAGGAAGACCCCGCCGGGCATCTGGCGGTGCCAGTCGCGTACGACGGCGATGAGGATGCCTGGCCAGAGCAGGGCCGCTAGGGCCAGGAGCGCCTGGGCGAGGGGTTGCCAGCCGAGGGTGCTGAAACGGGTGCCGAGGACTGTTGTCGCCGCGACGGCGGTGAGGGCGGCCGGGGTGGCTGCCTCCTTGAGCCATCTGGGGCGGTCCCGGAGGAGGCGGGCGGTGAAATCCCCCGCCAGGGCGAGCCAGGCTGCGCTTGCGAGGGCCAGGGCGATGCGGGACAGGGTCTCGTAGCCCGTCTGGTGCAGGGCTACCGAGATGATGCCGGTTGCCATGACGGCGGCGCCGGCTGCGGGGGGTCGCCGCGACCACCAGGTGTGGAGGGGGGAGGTGCGGGTGGTGGTGGCGCGCATGGGGCGATGCTAGGGAGTGGGGTGGGGGATGGGGGTGGGGCGCGCGGGGGGTGGGTGCGCGTTGATGCCTGCGGTGGTCTGTGTGTGTGGGGGCGGTGGGGTACGGGTGCTTTTCGGCTCGCCTTAGCGTTTCGCGGCATGGCCGCTGTGTCTGTGCGTGCCACGCGCGCGTGGCCTTACGAGCGGCCCGCGCGCGTGGTCGGGAGAGGACGGGTGTCAGGCGGGGCGGACCACGCTGTGGATCGACGACTCCCCGTCGTAGTAGATCGACTCCTCGCGGACGTAGGCGCCGGGCTTCGGGGCGTGGATCATCATGCCGTTGCCTATGTAGATGCCCACATGGGTGACGTCGTCGTAGAAGAAGACCAGGTCGCCGGGCTGGGCGCTGGAGAGGGAGACCGTGGTGCCGGCGTTGACCTGGTCGTAGGTGACGCGCGGGATGTCGACGCCGGCGGCCTTCCAGGCGGCCTGGGTGAGGCCCGAGCAGTCGTAGGAGTCGGGGCCGGTGGCGCCCCAGACGTACGGCTTGCCGATCTGGGAGCGGGCGAAGGCCAGGGCCTTCTCGGCCTTGGTGGCGTACGAGGAGTCCGAGGAGGACGGGTCCGAGGAGGACGGGTCCGAGGAGGACGAGTCCGAGGTGCCGGAGTCGGACGGGGGCGCCGTGCTCTCCTGCTGCTGTTGCGCGGCTTCCTGGCGCTGGCGCTCGGCCTCCGCCTGCTGGCGGGCCAGTTCGGCTGCCTTGCGCGCGGCTTCCTCCTGCTTGCGCTTCTCGATCGCGGCGAGGCGGGCCTTCTCCTCCGCCGTCAGCTTCGAGAGGAGCTCGCGTGCGTCGGAGAGCTTCTGCTGGACGGTGGTCTTGGCGGTCTGGAGGTCGTTCTGCGATTCGGTGAGCGTCTCGAGGCTCTGGGTGGCCTCCCTGCGCTTCTTCATGGTCGCTGACTGCTGCGTGAAGTACTCGTCGACCGATTCCTTCTGACGGTCCGTCATACGGCCCATCAGCTGGCTCTGGTCGAAGTAGTCCTGCGGGGTGTCCGCGAGGAGGAAGGTCGCCGTGTCGGGGGCGGTGGCGCCGGTGCGGTACTGGGCGGCGGCGGAGCGGCCCAGTTCCTCGCGTGCCTCGTTGAGCTTCTGGGTGCGCTGGGCGACGTCGTCGAGGAGGGTGTCGACGCGCTGGCGCTGCTTCGCGGTCTTCTCCTTGGCCGCGTTGTACTTCTCGGTCGCCGACTCCGCCTGGCGGTAGAGGTCGTCGACCTTCTTCTCGACCTCTTCGAGGCTGGGGTTGTCGTCCGTCGAGGGGCTCGCGTTGGCCGTCTGGGACAGCAGGGCGACGGACGTGAGGGCCGCCGTGGCGAGGGCGGGGGTCCGTATGCCTGCTACGCGCGTACCGGCGGGACGCGACTTGCGGTGCGACGCCAAGGGAGGCGACTCCTTCCATGCTCCGCCTACCGAGTTAGCTGTCGGGTTCGGGCGGGTGGTTCGGAAGGGTTGCCCTACGGCCGTTCCCGGATGGGAAGTCGGGCCGATTCACCCCAAGTTCGGTGGGTCCCCGGCTCCGGTTCGCCGTGCGGGCGCGCCGGACTCGGCGGAGGCCGTGCGGCCCGGCGTCGATCGCCGGTGGGGGTCGTACGGCCTGTCCGGCACGGTAGCCAACTCGTGTGGCCCCTGTGAAGGTTGATGTTCGATATGCCCGATACATTTTCGTGACCTTGAGGCGAGGCGGTATCAGGAGCAGCTGATTCGGGGGAGTGCGGGACTGTTTGAGTACTTATGTGGTGGGTGGGTTGTTTCGCATTATTTGTTGCGGTATTTGATCGCTCGGCCTGGTCGATCGCTTGCTGTAAGGGGCTGGTCGCGGGGGGTGAGGGGCTCTCGGGCGGGTGTCCCGGAAGATCGTCGGGATTCGGAACGTGTGATGTTCTCGGGGTGGCGGCGGGCTGTCAGTGGGGCCGCCTAGACTCGGAGAGCGATGAGCAGCCTCTTTGACGACAGCTTCCTGGCGGACCTCCAGGCCCCACGGGCCCATGAGGAAGAGCCGCCACCACCGCCCGAGGGCGATCACGCTCCGGAGCCGGTTCCGGACGATCTGTTCGGTGGGAAGTTCGACGTGCCGCCGGACCGGGACGCCTACTACCGCGACGGCGCCCCGCGGCCGGCCATCGACGCCGCGGCGCTGCTGGAGGGGTTGAACGAGAACCAGCGCGCCGCCGTCGTCCACTCCGGCACCCCCCTGCTCATCGTGGCCGGGGCCGGATCCGGCAAGACGCGTGTGCTCACCCATCGCATCGCCCATCTCCTGGCCGAGCGGAACGTGCATCCGGGGCAGATCCTCGCGATCACCTTCACCAACAAGGCCGCCGGTGAGATGAAGGAGCGCGTCGAGCAGCTCGTCGGCCCGCGTGCGAACGCGATGTGGGTGATGACCTTCCACAGCGCGTGCGTGCGCATCCTGCGCAGGGAGAGCAAGAAGCTCGGGTTCACGTCGTCGTTCTCGATCTACGACGCCGCCGACAGCAAGCGGTTGATGGCGCTGGTGTGCCGTGATCTGGACCTCGATCCCAAGCGCTTCCCGCCCAAGTCCTTCAGCGCCAAGATCAGCAACCTGAAGAACGAGCTGATCGACGAGGAGGACTTCGCCGCCCAGGCGACGGACGGCTTCGAGAAGACCCTCGCGCAGGCCTATGCCATGTACCAGTCGCGATTGCGGGAGGCCAACGCCCTCGACTTCGACGACCTGATCATGACGACGGTCAATCTGCTGCGGGCCTTCCCGGACGTCGCCGAGCACTACCGCCGTCGTTTCCGGCACGTCCTCGTGGACGAGTACCAGGACACCAACCACGCCCAGTACGCGCTGGTGCGCGAGCTCGTCGGGACCAGCGAGCACCCCGTCGACGTGCCGCCCAGCGAGTACGACCTCGCGCCCGCCGAGCTGTGCGTGGTGGGCGACGCCGACCAGTCCATCTATGCGTTCCGGGGCGCCACCATCCGCAACATCCTCCAGTTCGAGGAGGACTACCCGGACGCGACGACGATCCTGCTGGAACAGAACTACCGCTCCACGCAGACGATCCTGACCGTCGCCAACGCGGTCATCGAGCGCAATGAGTCCCGCCGCCCGAAGAACCTGTGGACCAACGCGGGCGCGGGCGCGCGCATCACCGGCTATGTCGCGGACACCGAGCACGACGAGGCGCAGTTCGTCGCCGACGAGATAGACCGACTGACCGACGCGGGGGACGCGAAGGCCGGCGACGTCGCCGTCTTCTACCGTACGAACGCCCAGTCCCGTGTCTTCGAGGAAGTCTTCATCCGCGTCGGGCTGCCCTACAAGGTCGTCGGCGGGGTCCGGTTCTACGAGCGCAAGGAGGTCCGGGACGTACTCGCCTATCTGCGGGTGCTGGCCAACCCCGAGGACTCCGTGCCGCTGCGACGGATCCTCAACGTCCCCAAGCGTGGCATCGGTGACCGCGCCGAGGCGATGATCGACGCCCTTTCACAGCGGGAGAAGATCAGCTTCCCGCAGGCGCTGCGGCGTGTCGACGAGGCGTACGGCATGGCCGCGCGGTCGACCAACGCGGTCAAGCGGTTCAACGCGCTGATGGAGGAGCTCCGTACGATCGTCGAGTCCGGCGCGGGACCGGCGACCGTCCTGGAAGCGGTCCTCGAACGGACCGGCTATCTCGCCGAGTTGCAGGCCTCCACGGACCCTCAGGACGAGACCCGCATCGAGAACCTTCAGGAACTCGCGGCCGTCGCCCTGGAGTTCGAGCAGGAATCGGGTGAGGGCGAGGCGCCCGGCGGGCTCTCGGACTTCCTGGAGCGGGTCGCGCTGGTCGCCGACTCCGACCAGATCCCGGACGAGGAGGAGGACGGCTCGGGCGTCATCACCCTGATGACCCTGCACACCGCCAAGGGCCTGGAGTTCCCGGTCGTCTTCCTCACCGGCATGGAGGACGGCGTCTTCCCGCACATGCGCGCCCTCGGCCAGACCAAGGAGCTGGAGGAGGAGCGGCGGCTCGCGTACGTCGGCATCACGCGCGCGCGTGAGCGGCTGTATCTGACCCGCTCGTCGATGCGGAGCGCGTGGGGGCAGCCGTCGTACAACCCGCCGTCCCGCTTCCTGGAGGAGATCCCGGCGGCGCATGTCGACTGGAAGCGCACGGGGGCGACCTCGCCGGTCTCCTCCGGGCCCGCGTCCGGGGTCGCCGCCTCGCTGTCGTCGTCCCGCTCGCGCTCCTCGGCCTCGGGCGCGTCCGGTTTCGCCACGCGCCGCACCTCCGAGAAGCCGGTCGTCCAGCTGGCCGTCGGTGACCGTGTCACACACGACCAGTTCGGGCTCGGCACGGTGACGGGTGTGAAGGGCACCGGCGCGAACGCCGAGGCGACGATCGACTTCGGGGACACCAAGCCGAAGCGGTTGCTGCTGCGGTACGCGCCCGTGGAGAAGCTCTAGCGCGAAGCTCTGGTACCGGTGGCGAAGCGCCAGTACCGACAAGTGCGCCCCCGCTGAAGGGCGGGGGCGCGAGGCGGTGGCGTCGTTTACGTCGGGTCGACCCCGTGGCTGCGCAGCCAGGGCAGCGGGTCTATGGCCGAGCCGCCGCCGGGGCGTACCTCGAAGTGCAGGTGCGGGCCGGTCGAGTTGCCGGAGTTGCCGGAGTACGCGATCGGGTCGCCGGCCTTGACCGTGGTACCGGAGGCCACGCGGTAGGTGGAGAGGTGGCAGTACCACGTCTCCGTGCCGTCCTTCGCGGTCACGATCATCATGTTGCCGTAGGCGCTGTTCCACTGCGTGCGGACGGTGCCGTCGGTCGCGGCCATCACCGTCGTGCCGTAGGAGACGGGGAAGTCGATACCGGTGTGCACGGACATCCAGTTGATGCCGGACTGGCCGAAGTAGGCGCTGAGGCCGTGCTGTGCGACCGGGACCGCGAACTTCGGGCGCAGCCGCTCCTTGCGCGCGGCCTCCTCGGCGGCCTTCCGCTTCTCGGCCGCCTGCTGGGCCTTGAGGTCGATGCGCTCCTGGGTACGGCTGGCCCGGTCGGCGAAGTCGTCGACGCCGGCGGAGAGGCTCTCCAGCTGGGTGTCCAGCTTGTTGTTCGCGGTGGACGGCTTCACGGCCTCGCCCTCCGCGGCCAGCGTGGACGCGTCCTTGTCGTCGGTCAGCGTGCCGACGGAGGCGGCGGCGATGCCCGCGACGCCCATCACACACGCCGAGGGCACGGCGATCGTCAGCAGCGCGGAGCGCTTGGGGGGCGTACGGCGACGGGAGCGCGACCCGCTGCGGGAGGCGGCGCGCGAGGAGGGGGCCGGGGTGGACTCCTCCTGGTCGTCGAGGAGCGGGGCCACGGCGGGGAGTTCGCCCGTGGCGCTCAACTCGGCTTCCTGCTGGGCCGGGTCGTCGTACTGGGTGTGCTCGTACGGCGTGTGCTCGTCGTAGGCCGCCGGGTCTTCGTACGCCGAGTGTTCTTCGTACGCCGAGTGGTCCTCGTAGGCAGAGTGTTCTTCGTAGGCCGTGGGGGAGCCGTGCTCGATCTGCTCGAAGTGCGCCGTCGCCTGCTGGTCGAAGGATTCTGCTGACTGCTCGTAGTCGTCGGTCGTCCGCGCCGCGGTGCCGTCGGAGTTCCACTGGGTGGCGTCGTACGCCCCCGTGTCGAAGGCCGTCGTGCCCCATTCCCAGTGCTGGGTCTGGTCGGCCGGGGTGCCGGACTGGTCGGGCTGGAGCCAGGCGTTCGCGTCCCACTGACCGGAGACGTCATGGCCGTTGGCCTGCTGCGGGACGAAGGCGAGCCGCTCGTGTTCGGTCGTCCAGGCCGCGCTGTCGTACGCGCCGGTGTCATAGGCGGCCTGGTGCTGGCCCGCATAGGCGTCGTAGTGCGCGGTGTGGTGGCTGCCCGTGGACCACTGCGTGGCGTCGTACGCGCCCGTGCCCTCGCCGGGAAGGCTGCCGAACAGCGGGTCGGCGTCGAAGGTCGGGGCGGTGTGGCCGGCGGTGGCATATCCGTTGGCGTCGTAGGCGCCGTACGTGGTGGAGTCACCGTAGTGGGCTTCCTGCGTGCCGTACGACGCGTAGTGCGCCGAGGCGGCGTCGGAAGCCGAAGCCGGAGACGTCATGGTCCCCGACGGGTGACGATCGTTCACCAACTTCTCTCTCGCCTCGACAACAGGGGCTGCCAGAGCAGTGCGGCGACTGTACCCGGCAGTACGCGGGCACGACAATCTTCCGCAGGTTTCGCTCGCGCAGGAAACGGGCATTCGGCCGTGTTTTGGCGGACTGTGGGCGCGAGTTTGGCCTTGTGTTCGAAGATTGTTCGATGCTGGACGACTGTCGTTACGCCACCGTGAGGCCGTCGGGGTGGGCTGCGACCTCGGTTGTCGTCTGTGCGGAGTCGAGGGCCTGCCGTATTCCGGTCGCCACGGCCGGGTGCACCGGCAGGGCGAGGTGACCGACACCGCTCACGCGGACGTTCTGCGCCATCAGGTCCGGGTGGTCGATGCAGGCCGTCTCCAGCGGGTCCATCAGATGGTCGAGGTCGCTCCAGAAGCTCACGAAGTGCGTACGGCAGCCGGATGCGGGGCGGGTCAGTTCCTCGAGGATCGGTGAGCCGGGGCGCATCTGGCGCACGATGGGGTGCGCGTTGGCCAGCGGGACGACACGGGTGCCGGAGTGCGGCGTGCCGAGCGTGACGAGCGTACGGACCCGGTGGTCGCCGCCGAGGCGCTGAACGTAGTAACGCGCTATCAGCCCGCCGAGGCTGTGCCCGACGATGTCGACCTGCTTGCTGCCGGTGCGCTCGCAGATCCCCTCTATGTGTCGGCCGAGCAGCTCGGCGGCGGTGCGGATGTCGCAGGTCAGGGGTGAGTAGTTGAGCGACTCGACCTGGTGCCTGCCGTCCTGGGCGAGGCTGCGCCGCAGCAGGACGAAGACGGAGCGGTTGTCTATGAAGCCGTGCAGCAGGACGACGGGGGGCCTCGCCCCCGTGGGCAGCTGGGCGGTGTCGGGTGTGGGGAGGTCGGGGGTGGTCCGGCGCTCCTGTGTGATGCCGGATGGGTAGAGCAGCAGGTGCCCGGCGAGGATCGCGATCTCCAGGGCGGTCGCCTTCAGCAGGGCCAGGGAGAGGCCGGCGAGCCTGCTCGGAAGCAGATGCCGGTAGAGCGGGAGAAACGGGAGTACTGCCCCGGTGACCTTCATGGCCGACCTCCTTGCGGCACGTTGGAGGACGGCTCCGGCCCCCGTGTGCCCTCGTGGGAAGTCGCGACGGAGGTGGCCGACGAGGCATGAGGAGGGCGCGTGGGGCAAGCGAGGCGCGCGCTGCGCGTAGCGGCCTCGGTGGCCGTGCTGCGCCGATGACCTGACGGGGCTCCCTGCCGGTGTGGCGACGAGGCTTCCCCGCTGTCGTGCCTTACCTGCCCTACGTGCCCTTCGTGCCACCGTCGATGCGCCGCACCACCACGTCGCGCGGCCTGCGGCGCGGTGGTGCGGCGACCTCGTTGCGGCTCCCGTTGCGCTTGGTCCCGCTGCGACGCGTGTACCGCAGGCTGCTGCGGCCCGTGTGCCGCAGAGATGTGGAACGTTGCGCGGCGAACGTGTCCCACCGTGTGATTTCCCCCTCGGTCTGCACCGTGAAACTGCCGGTTGCGGGATGCTGGCGATAACGTTCGTTCACTTCTTCGGGCAGTGTGGCCCGGGGCGTCCGTGCCGTGGGGGCACGTCCGGTGCGGTAAGCAGCGGAAAAGTGCGATACGCGCACCATGTATGACATGTGCGGGCTGTGCGGCATAACTCATATATGAGCGATGCTTGTCGGTACGGATGGATGTAGTCGCTTCATGGAGGCAGTGATGGGTGTGGCAGCCGGTCCGATCCGCGTGGTGGTGGCCAAGCCGGGACTCGACGGCCACGATCGCGGGGCCAAGGTGATCGCGCGGGCGCTGCGCGACGCCGGTATGGAGGTCATTTACACCGGGCTTCACCAGACCCCTGAGCAGATCGTCGACACCGCGATCCAGGAGGACGCCGACGCGATCGGCCTGTCCATTCTCTCCGGGGCCCACAACACCCTCTTCGCCGCCGTGATCGATCTGCTCAAGGAGCGTGACGCGGAGGACATCCTCGTCTTCGGCGGCGGGATCATTCCCGAGGACGACATTGCCCCGCTCAAGGAGAAGGGCGTCGCGGAGATCTTCACGCCCGGGGCGACGACACAGTCGATCGTGGACTGGGTCCGGGCGAACGTGCGGCAGCCGGCGGGGGCGTAGGCCGTCGCGTGGTGCGGGTCGGCCCGGGACGCTGTCGCGTGATGCGGGTCGCTCCGCCGGGCTGTCTGCTGGTGGTTGCGGCCCCGGCCCCCCCGGCTCGGCGCGAACGGGCTCGTCCTGAACTGCCTCGGCCTGAACGGGCTCGTCCTCAACTGCCGGACGGGCTCGGCGGTTCCAGTTCCTTGATCATGGCCGCCCGCAACCGCAATGTCGTGACCAGTCGCTGGAACGCCTCCGCCCAATACCCCCCGGCCCCCGGCGACGCGTCCTCCGGCTCGTCCGGTACCGCCAGCAGGCCGTCCAGGCGGCCCGCCTCGGCCGGGTCGAGGCAGCGCTCGGCCAGGCCCATCACTCCACTGAAGCTCCATGGATAACTCCCCGCGTCCCGCGCGATGTTGAGCGCGTCGACCACTGCCCGCCCGAGCGCCGCGGACCACGGCACCGCACACACCCCGAGCAGCTGAAACGCCTCCGACAGACCGTGTGTCGCGATGAACCCGGCGACCCACTCCGCCCGCTCGGCCGAGCCCAGCGTGCCGAGGAGCTTCGCGCGCTCGGCCAGGGACACCGCCCCCGGACCGCCGGCCTCCGCAGCCGAGGGCGACCCGAGCAGCGCCCTCGCCCACTCGGCGTCCCGCTGCCGTACCGCCGCGCGGCACCAGGCCGCGTGCAGCTCGGCCTGCCAGTCGTCCGTCACCGGCAGTGCCACGATCTCCTGAGGGGTACGGCGTCCCAGCCGCCCCGGCCAGGTACTCAGCGGCGCGGCCTCCACCAACTGGCCGAACCACCAGGACCGTTCACCCCGCCCCGCCGGGGCCTTGGCCAGCACGCCGTCGCGCTCCATGCCCGCGTCGCACTCGTGCGGCGCCTCGACGGTGATCGCCGGCGCCTCCCCCGTGTGATCCAGCGCCACGCAGGCCCCGGCCCGCACGGCCATCCGCGCGGCGAGCGCCGAGCCCGGCAGCGCCGACAGCAGCTCCGCGGCCGTCGACCGGACATTGCGGCTCCGGTCGGACAGCGCCTGCTCGAGGAACGGCTCGTCCCGCGGGCCGAGTCCCGTCCGCAGCGAGTCGAGGAACATCAACCGGTCCTCGGCCCGCTCGGTCGCCCACGTCGTGGTCAGCAGCTCACGCGCGGCATCGGGCTCACGCGCGCGTATCGCGGAGAGCAGGGCGACCCGCTCCGCGAACAGCCCCTCCTGCCAGAGCTGTCGGACCTGCGCCGCGTCCTCGAGATGAGGCAGCGACGCGCCCCCGCCCGGGGTCGCGCGCAGGGCGAACCGCCAGTCCGGGTTGAGCCGGGCGAGCCACACCGCGCGCGGGCCCGCGAACGTCAGCGCCGCAGGGCGTAGATCCGTACGCCCTCGCGCGGCGTCCAGCAGGGCGGGCATCACCTCGGGGCGTGGCCCGAAACCCCGGTTGTTCGCGGTCGCGAGCCACTCGGGCAGCAGTTCCACGAGGTCGGGTGCCGTGCCCCTGCGGCCGCCGCCGGACACGCCCGGACGGTCGGACAGCAGCATCGCCAGCCTGCGGGCCGCCGCCGGGGGCAGCGCCGGTCGCGGGTCCTCCGGGGCCGGCTGGGGACGTTGCGCGGCCCGCGCCGGCCGCAGCCCGGCCCGTCGCCGTACGGTCTCCACGGCCGCCGCGTCCAGCAGCGCCACCGGTGCCTCCCGGCCCGGTGTGCCGCCCGGGGCCGTACGCCGGTCCGTCCCGAGCAGCGCCGCCGTGACGAGCTCCTCCCAGGCGCTGGGCGCCGAATCCACGGGAACGGAGGGACTGTTCATGGGGTCATTCCTCTCTGCCTTCGTGCGGGGTGCCGTGGAGTTCGCGGTGGGTGTCGTGGTGGAGTCCGGGCGGTGGAGCCTGCCGCTCAGCACAGCTGTACGGCCTCTCCCGTCCCCTCCGGCCAGGCCGTCAGCGGGGTGAAGCCGCGGTGGCCGCACTCGCCGAACACCGTGACCGGCGCACCGCCCGACAGCGCGACGAGGCGCCACAGGCCGGGACGGGCGCGGGCGGCCGGGGTGAGCGGCAGAGCTGTGTCCGCGTCGGCGTCCGCGAGCTGCCATGAGTCGCCGTCCGGAGTCGGTGTGACCCTGTCCAGGGTCACCGGGACGGACTCCAGCCATGGATCGGCGCGGAGCGCCTCGCCGTAACGGGCGGTCGCCTCGGCCGTCGTCACGCCCGGCGGCCGTATCGCCGCTGGTGCGGGCGGTGCGAACTGCTCACCCAGTGCGGCTCGTAGCTGCCCGGCGCCCGGGTACGACGCCACCTCCGCCTCCAGCGCCAGCCCCACCGGCAGCGTCAGCTCCGGGGCACGGCCGGCGGCGCCATAAGAGAGGAGCAGCGCGGTGCGGCCCGAGTCGGCGCCGTGCAGCCATATCCGGCGCGTCGTCAGTTTCACGTCGGCCGTGTCGTACTGGGCGAGAACCAGCCAGCGGTCCCGCACCGGCGGACCGTCCGCCGAGGCGGGCAGGCCGATGCGGGAGCGGACCGTGTCCGCCAGGCCGTCGGGCAGCCCTTCGCGGCGCAGCCAGCCCTGGTCGAGGAGGTGGATCAGGGCGCACTCCTCCAGCAGACGCACCGGCCAGCCGGGGCCGGATGCCGGGATCGCCCCCAACTCCCGCACCCGTGCGGCCAGCCCAGGGGCCTGGGCGTCGACCATGCGGGCGGCCGTCTCCTCCCACAGCCCGTACCCCGCCTGTTCCGCCCCGGCCAGGCCGCCGCGCAGCAGGTCAGCCAGACGCTGCTCCAGCTCCGTCGCCCCCGCGGTGACCCGTACGGCCCGGCGCTCCGCCCTGCGTCGTGCCGCCTCCGGGTCGGCGGACGCCGTAGCGGAACCGGGGTCGCCCGCCGACCGCTTCTCCTCGGCGCGCTGCCTTCTCCCCTTTATCCACTGCTCAGCCCAGTCCGGCGGCTGCCCCTGCGGCACCGCACCGTCTCCGCCGGCCCAGAGCAGCAGCAGCCCGAGCGCGTGCTTGCACGGGAACTTCCGGCTCGGGCAACTGCACTTGTACGCGGGCCCCGATGCGTCCGCGATGTCGATGACCGTCTGATACGGCTTGCTGCCACTGCCCTTGCACAGCCCCCACACCGTCCCTTCGTCGGCACTCCCCGCCTCGGACCACGGCCCCGCCGCGCCGAGTTTGCTTCCGGCTTTGCGTGACGCGGCGTCAGGCGCCAGCGCCAGCACCTGGTCCGCGGTCCAGCGCACCCCCTGCTGAGTCATGCCATCGAAGGTAGATCCCAGCACTGACAATCGGTCCGCCGTGCCCTGCCGCGAGCACGTTTTCGCAGGTCGGAACGCATTGTCAGTGGCGTGGTGCAACGTGGGTGCCAGATCCGAAGCGGCTGAACCGGCCGAGCTGGAGGGGGACTTTGCCATGCCTGTGTCCGTAGAACCGACATCCGTCGAAGCGGGGGAGACAGAACCGGCCGAGGCGTTGCGACCGCATGCCGAGGACGCCTTCGCCCATGAACTCGCCGCACTGGCCGTGCAGGACGACCGGCCGCGCCCGGCCCGCTGGAAGCTGTCGCCGTGGGCCGTCGCCACATATCTGCTCGGCGGCACCCTGCCGGACGGCACGGTGATCACACCGAAGTACGTGGGCCCGCGCCGCATCGTCGAGGTCGCCGTCACCACGCTGGCCACCGATCGCGCCCTGCTCCTGCTGGGCGTGCCCGGCACTGCGAAGACCTGGGTCTCCGAGCACCTGGCCGCGGCGGTCAGCGGCGATTCGACACTGCTGGTGCAGGGCACGGCCGGCACGCCGGAGGAGGCGATCCGGTACGGCTGGAACTACGCGCAGCTGCTCGCGCACGGGCCGAGCCGTGACGCCCTTGTGCCCAGCCCCGTGATGCGTGCCATGGCGGACGGGATGACCGCACGCGTCGAGGAACTGACCCGTATTCCGGCCGATGTGCAGGACACGCTGATCACGATCCTGTCGGAGAAGACGCTGCCGATACCGGAGTTGGGGCAGGAGGTGCAGGCGGTCCGCGGCTTCAACCTGATCGCCACGGCCAACGATCGCGACCGTGGCGTCAACGACCTCTCCAGCGCCCTGCGCCGCCGCTTCAACACGGTCGTGCTGCCGCTGCCGGAGAGCGTCGAGGCCGAGGTGGACATCGTCTCCCGCCGCGTCGACCAGATCGGCCGTTCGCTCGACCTGCCGGCCGTGCCGGAGGGTGTCGACGAGATCCTCCGGGTCGTCACCGTCTTCCGTGAGCTGCGCGACGGGGTGACGTCCGACGGCCGCACGAAGCTGAAGTCGCCGAGCGGCACGCTGTCGACGGCGGAGGCGATCTCCGTCGTCACCAGCGGCCTCGCCCTGGCCGCCCACTTCGGCGACGGGGTGCTGCGCCCCGCCGATGTCGCCGCGGGCATCCTCGGCGCCGTCGTCCGCGACCCGGCGGCCGACCGGGTCGTCTGGCAGGAGTACCTGGAGGCGGTCGTGCGCGAACGGGACGGCTGGACGGACTTCTACCGGGCGTGCCGGGAGGTGAGCGCGTGAACGACGAGGACGACCTGGGTTGGGGCCGCCCGAGCGGTGGATCGAAGTCCGGCGGCTCCGTGGCCGAGGCGCCATGACGCCGGAGTGAGGGCTGACGAGGCCCGGTTGCGGCCCGTGACGGACGGATGAGGCCGTGACGGTGATGGGTGGTGTGGCCCCTCCTGGTCGCGGAAGCGGCCAGGAGGGCGGCGCCGGCGGCGTCGTGAGGTGGCCGCGGAGGAGAGGGGGAGTGCGCGGTGAGCGGTGACGTGGTGCGTGGGCAGCGGGGCGAGGGCGACGGCGTGATCGGCGGCGGCATCGGACAGTCGGGATCGAGGGGGACGGTGGACGGTGTGACGGGCATGGACGGGACGGGGAGCGGGAGCCTGGAGGCGGGCGCCCACCGGGTGGGCGATGTGCCTGCGGAGGGCCCGGACACCGTGGCCGCACCCGCTCCGACGGTGAGGCCTTCGGGACCGCTGCTGCTCGGCGTACGGCACCACGGGCCCGGGTCGGCGCGGGCGGTGCGGGCGGCGTTGGACGCGGCTCGCCCTCGGACCGTACTGATCGAGGGGCCGCCGGAGGCCGATGTCCTGATCCCGCTCGCCGGCGACGAGGCCATGCGACCGCCGGTCGCCCTCCTCGCCCACGCCGTGGACGAACCCGGCCGCTCGGCCTTCTGGCCGCTGGCCGAGTTCTCCCCCGAGTGGGTCGCGATCCGCTGGGCCGTGGAGCACCAGGTCCCGGCCCGCTTCATCGACCTCCCGGCCACGCACACCTTGGCATGGGGGAAGCAGGACGAGGCCGCGCTCGATGCGGGCGAGGGCGGGGCGAACGAGCCGGGCGCGGACGCCCTGCCCGGGACCGAGGACGGCGACGGTCCGGGCCCCGCGAGCGACCGCACGCCCGGCACCGACGAGGCCGATCCGGGCGACACTCGCGCCGATGTCCGGCTGGACCCGCTCGCCGTGCTCGCCGATGTCGCCGGATACGACGATCCGGAGCGGTGGTGGGAGGACGTGGTCGAGCACCGGGGAGCGGGGGACGGGGACGCGTTCGCGCCGTTCCTCGGGCTCGAAGAGGCCATGGGGGCGTTGCGGGAGGCGTATGGGAGCGGGGGGCACGAGCGGGACCTCGTGCGCGAGGCCTATATGCGGCTCCAACTACGGGCCGCGCAGGGGGAGTTCGGGGACGACGTGGCCGTCGTGTGCGGGGCGTGGCATGTGCCCGCGCTGCGGCAGAAGAGCACCGTGGGCGCGGACAAGGCACTGCTGAAGGGGCTGCCCAAGGCCAAGGCCGACATGACCTGGGTGCCGTGGACGTATCGCCGGTTGGCTCGGGTCAGCGGGTACGGAGCGGGGATCGACTCACCGGGGTGGTACGGGCACCTCTTCAGCGCGCCGGACCGGCCCGTCGAGCGCTGGCTGACCAAGGTGGCCGGGCTCCTGCGGGACGAGGACCGGATCGTGTCCTCTGCGCATGTCATCGAGGCGGTCCGGCTGGCGGAGACGCTCGCGGCGATGCGCGGGCGCCCCCTGCCGGGGCTGAGCGAGACGACCGACGCGGTGCGGGCGGTGATGTGCGACGGCTCGGACGTGCCGCTGGCGTTGGTACAGGACCGGCTCGTCGTGGGCGACGTGCTGGGGGAGGTGCCGCCGTCGGCGCCGGCGGTGCCGTTGCAGCGGGACCTCGACCGGAGCCAGCGGCGGTTGCGGCTCAAGCCGGAGGCGCTGGAGCGGGAGTTGGAGCTCGACCTGCGCAAGGAGAACGACGCCGAGCGCAGCAGGCTGCTGCATCGGCTGCGGCTGCTCCGCGTGGAGTGGGGCGAGCCGGTCGCTTCGCGGGGGAGTACGGGGACCTTCCGGGAGACGTGGCGGCTGCGGTGGGAGCCCGAGCTGTCCGTGCGGGTCGCGGAGGCCGGGGTGTGGGGGACCACCGTGTATGCGGCGGCGACCGCCAAGGCGGAGGCGGACGCCGTCACCGCGCAGGGCCTCGCCGACGTCACCGCCCTGGCCGAGCGCTGCCTCCTGGCCGAACTGCCGGACGCCCTGCCCACGGTGATGCGGATCCTCGCCGACCGGGCCGCCCTCGACGCCGACGTCGGCCACCTCGCCCAGGCCCTGCCCGCGCTGGTCCGCTCCCTGCGGTACGGCGATGTGCGCGGCACGGACACCGAGGCGCTCGCGGAGGTCGCCGCGGGGCTCGCCGAGCGCATCTTCGTCGGCCTGCCCCCGGCCTGCGCCGCGCTGGACGCCGACGCGGCCGAGGAGATGCGGCGCCATGTGGACGCGGTGCATGGAGCGGTGGGGTTGCTGGGCGATGCGGTGGGGTCGGGGCGAGGTGCTCGGGGCGGTGGCGGGCGCGGTGGCGGTGGCGAGGCTGCGGGGGGCGATGTCCAGGGTGGGGACACCCCTCAAGGGCGCGGGGCGTCGGACGAGGGCAGCCCTTATGGGGGCCGGGTCCCGGGTGCGGGGATGCCGACAGAGCGGGGCACCCCGGGCGCGGGCACCCCGGGCGCGGGCACCCCGGGAGAGCACGCAATCCCGGGCGCAGGCACGCCGGCAGAGCACGCGATCCCGGGCCCGGGCGTGCCCGCAGGCCATGTCAGCCCGGGCAACGCACCCGCCCTCGGGCACGGAGATCTGCGCAGGCGCTGGCACTTGGTGCTTCGGGTGCTGTCCGGGCGGGACACCGTGCCCGGTGTCATCAGGGGGCGGGCCGTGCGGTTGTTGCTGGACGACGGGGAGTTGGCGCAGGACGCGGCGGCGCGGTTGATGGGGCTCGCGTTGTCGCCGGGGACGCCGCCGGCGGATGCGGCCGCGTGGATCGAGGGGTTCGTCGGTGGTGGTTCGGGCGGCGGGATGCTGCTTGTGCACGACGAGCGGCTGCTCGGCCTGGTCGACGCATGGCTCACCGGGGTGTCGGCGGAGGCGTTCACGGATGTGCTGCCGCTGCTGCGGCGGACGTTCTCGGCGTATGAGGCGGGGGTGCGGCGGACCCTCGGGGAGCTGGTTCGGCGCGGGCCGGGGGAGCGGGCGAGTGCGGGGGGCGGGGGTGCCGGGATACCCGGTTTCGCGGCCGAACTCGATGTCGAGCGGGCGGATGCCGTGTTGCCGGTGGTGCGGCTGCTGTTGGGGCTGGACGAAAGGCTGGGCGGGGTGGGAGTGGAAAGGGCCGCTCAGAACGGCCTCGCGGACAACGACTTTGTGGGGGCGACGGGATGACGACTGACGGAGTGCGGCGGACGGGGGAGCGGCCCGGAGAGGTGGGCGTCGTGCTGCGACCGCGTGGGGGTACGGCGCAGGGCCGGCCGATGACGACGACCGTGCCGGTGATCCCGCTCTGGGAGCGGCCTCGTGAGGGAGTGTGCCGATGACGACCGAGACGACTGAGCCGGCCCGGGAGCGGTTGCGGCGGTGGCGGATGGTGCTCGGCGGGGACGACGCCGACGGCACCGGGTGCGCGCTGTCCGGGAAGGATGCCGCGATGGACGGGGCGTTGACCGCGCTCTACGGGAAGGGGGACAAGGCGCAGTCGGGGAAGGGCCGTTCGGCGGGGCTCGGGGCGTCGGCGCCGTCCGTGGCGCGCTGGCTCGGGGACATCCGGACGTACTTCCCGTCCTCCGTCGTACAGGTCATGCAGCGGGACGCCATCGACCGGCTCGGGCTGTCCGCGCTGCTGCTGGAGCCGGAGATGCTGGAGGCGGTGGAGGCCGACGTGCATCTGGTCGGCACGCTGCTCTCGCTCAACCGGGCGATGCCGGAGACCACCAAGGAGACGGCACGGGCCGTGGTGCGCAAGGTCGTCGAGGACCTGGAGAAGCGGCTCGCCACCCGTACCCGGGCCACCCTCACCGGTGCTCTCGACCGCAGTGCCCGTATCAACCGGCCCCGCCATCACGACATCGACTGGAACCGCACGATCGCGGCCAACCTCAAGCACTACCTGCCGGAGTACCGGACCATCGTGCCGGAGCGGCTCATCGGGTACGGGCGGGCGTCGCAGTCCGTGAAGAAGGAGGTCATCCTCTGCATCGACCAGTCGGGGTCGATGGCGGCATCCGTGGTGTACGCGTCGGTGTTCGGGGCCGTGCTGGCGTCCATGCGGTCCATCAGCACCCGGCTCGTCGTCTTCGACACCTCCGTCGTCGACCTCACCGACCAGCTCGACGACCCGGTCGACGTGCTGTTCGGCACGCAACTCGGTGGCGGCACGGACATCAACCGGGCGCTCGCATACTGCCAGTCGCAGATCACCCGGCCCGCGGAGACGGTGGTCGTGCTGATCAGCGACCTGTACGAGGGAGGGATACGGAACGAGATGCTCAAGCGGGTGGCGGCGATGAAGGCGTCGGGGGTGCAGTTCGTGGCGTTGCTGGCGCTGTCGGACGAAGGGGCACCGGCGTACGACCGGGACCACGCGGCCGCGCTCGGTGCGCTGGGGGCACCGGCCTTCGCGTGTACGCCCGATCTGTTCCCCGAGGTGATGGCGGCGGCCATCGAGAAGCGGCCGATTCCGGTGCCGGACACCGTATGAGGAGGAGTCGGCGGGAATTACCGGTGATTTGTCGACCTGTTGACGACCGACTTCGGCCAGCAAAACGGACATGAGTACCCATCGGTAGTGGGGGGCTTGCGCGACCGCAGCAGGGGCGTGCAAGGATCGGCGTCTCGTGAGCGGTGCGCCGTTGCGCCGCCCGTCCGTACCGCGTCCAGCCGACTCGTCGCGTCACGTGTACTTCGTTCCGCCGCACGGGAGGACCACCCCGCCTTGACCTGGCCAGCCACCTTGCCCGGTGCCGCTGTGCGCGTTCCGCGCATCGCGGCTGGGCGGCGTGTGCTGCAAATGGTGCTGGTGGTGGGCGGTTTGTTCGTGCTCGGCTTCCTTTGCGGGGAGCGGGCGTACGCGGCGGACGGAGTGTCGGTGGGGGCTTCGTCCACGTCGGCCGTTTCGTCCACGTCGGACACCACGGTGTCGGCCGAACTCCGGTCGTCCACCGAGGGCACGGTCGAGCGGCACCTGAACGCGCCCGCGCCCGCCGAGCCCGTGGCCGACGACGAGTCGACGGCTGCGCCGGCCCAGCCGGCTCAGGACCCGGCTCCGCAGGTGCGGGAACCCGAGGCCCAGGAACCCCCGGCCCAAGAATCCCCGGCCTACGCACCCCAGGACCAGGCACCCCAGGCCGCCACCGGCACCCAACTCGTGCAGCCGGTCGGCGATGTCGTGCGGACCGTGACCGAGGATGTCGTCTCGGGGCTGGCCGAGGTGCAGGCAAAGGTGCCGCCGCTCACGGCGTTGCCCTCGCTGCCGACGGCTCCCGAGGCGCCGACGTGGCCGAGCTGGCCGGGGTTGGAGTTCCCCGCGGTTCCCGGGCTCCCGGGCCTGCCGGGCGCCGAGCTGCCCGCGCTGCCCGGCCAGACGCTGCCGGCTCCCGTCACCGGGACGCCGCAGCCGGGGTCGGACGCCCCCGCGCCGGTTGACGGTGGCGGCGACAAGGGGCGTACCGGAAAGGGACGTAGCGGCAAGGAAGCGACCGCCGCCTACGGGCCCCGTTTCGTCGCCGCCGCGGCCCACGCCCCGGCAGCCAGTGACGCGCACCGCACCTCGCCCTCCGGTTACGCCCCCGCCCACCAGGCGCCGGTCGGCCATCCGGGCGTGGTGCTGGGCAGCCACCCGGCGGGCGACAGCGGTACGCCGAGGCACGGGGACGCGCATGCGGTCTCGTTGAGCAGGCGGGTGTCGTTGGGGCTGGTGCCCGGCGCCGCCGCTCTTGTGGAAGCGGACGAAGTCAAGGACAGGCACCGGGACATTCCGGTTTCCCCCGCGTAGCCGCGTAGGCCGCCCCTCCCCGCCGTAGACCTGCCGCGCGGGGGCGGAAACAGGTCTGCCCCTCCGTCCCTCAGGACGGAAGCCGCCGGAGCCGAACCTGGTCCAGCCGGTCCCCGACTTCCCGGACCGCGACCGGAAACGGCGCCGGAATGTCCCCAACCGTCCGAAGTCCCGGAGCTCATCGCTTCCGCGATCTCCGGGGGCCTTCGGAGCCCCAAGATCTAGGGATCCGACGCACGCATGAACAAGAACATCCGCCGTTCGATCGTGATAGCCGCCGGTGTCACCGGCGCGTGGGCGCTCGGTTCGACCGCCGCCAGCGCGGACGAGCTGCCCGCCTCCACCCTCTCCGTACCGGACAAGGCCACCGACGTGACTGACGCGGCCGACAGCACCGACACCTCCGGCCTCCTCGGTGGTGTCACCGACACCGTCAACGGAGTCGTCTCCGGTGTGACGGACACCGTCTCCGGCGTCACCGAAGGTGTCACCGACGGCGTCACCAACGAGGTGACCGACGTCGCCGGTACGGCCAGGACGACACCCTCGAACACCGCCGACCAGGCCCGTCGTTACGTCGACGCCAGGGTCACCGTCCCCTCCGCCGCCAAGGCAAAGGGCGCGGCCCAGGCCATCCAGGGCGCCAAGGCCGCCCGCGCGGACAAGGCCACGGCGCAGGTCGCCGCGCAGGCCGTCGCCGATGTCCACGACGCGTCCCACCACACCCCGCACACCCTGCACACCCCTCACACGCCGCAGACCCCGCACACCCCCGACCTCCCCGGCACCATCGACTACCTCTTCGGCCCCCTCGCCGCCTTCGCGCCCGAGCTGGAGCAGGCGCTCGCCGCCACGCAGACGAAGTTGCAGGGCACCCAGGCGGCGGCTCGTGCGCAGGCGCAGGGCATCGAGGGTGTCGTACGGACGAAGGCGCAGTACGCCGTCGCCGGCGCGGGGCGTACCGCGGCGGGTGCGGGCCATGTCGCACAGGCCGCCGCCGTCCACGCCGACGGCGAGGTCAAGGACACGGCGACGTCCGCCGCGTCCACCGCCATGGGCCGGGTCAGCACCGTCACGGCGGCCGCCGAGGCCTCCGTCTCCGCGGTCCCGAGCCACGTCACCGGCACGGTCGGCGGCGTCGAGCAGCACGTCGTCGGCACCGTCGCCACCGTCCCCGGCACGGTCACCCCGGTCGTCGCGCAGACCGCCGACGCGGTCGTCCCGCCGGTCGCCACCGAGGCCGTGCACGGCGTCGTCACGGTCGCCCACGGCGCCGTGCAGGGTGTCGTCCCGGTCGCCGGGCACGCGGTCGCCGGTGTCGTCCCCGCCGCCACCGACACAGCGGCCGGGGTGACCCCCGTCGCCGGGTACGCGGTGGACAGTGTCCAGTCGGTGGCCGTCGACGCGGTCACCGGCGTCCAGCCCGTCGTCGGCCGGACGGTGGACGGCGTCGTCCCGGTCGCCCACGGTGCGGTGTCCGGTGTCGTACCGGTCGCCCATAGTGCGGTGGCCGGTGTCACCCGGACAGCCGGGCACACGGTCGGCGCCGCGACCGCGCTGGCGTACGGCGTCGTCGCCGACGTCCAGCCCGTGGCCGGCGAGGCCGTCGCGGGTATCCGACCGGTCGCCGCCGGCGCCGTCCAGGACGTACAGCCCGTGGCCCACGGCGCGGTCGGCGACGTACGGCACTTCGCCCACGGCACCGTCGCCGAAGTCCGCCCCCTCGCCTCCGGCGTCGTCGCCGACGTCCGGCCCATCGCTTCCGGCGCCGTCTCCGACGTGCGCCCGGTCGTGCACGGGGTCGCCGCCGACGTATCGCCGTACGCCACCGGTCTGGTCGGTCAGATGACCGCGGATGTCACCGGCAGCGTCCTGCCGCCCGTCGCGGACACCGCCGTGCACGGGGTCGTGCCGGTCGCCGGGCAGGCCGTCGCGGACGCGGGCGCGCTGGCGTACGGCGTGGCCGGAGACGTCCAGCCGTTCACGGGCGGTGTGGTCGGCGAGGTCGACCCGTTCGCGCACGGGGTGGCCGGCCAGGCCGTTCCCTTCGCCGAGGGCGTCACCGAGCAGGTACCGCCGTTCGCGTACGGGGTCACCGGTGCGGTGCGGCCCGTCGTGGACGAGGTCGTGGACACGGTCCGGCCGGTCGTGGACGGGGTCGCAGACAGCGCCACCAACCTGGCGTACGGCGCCACGGACGACGTCCGGCCCTTCGCGGGCGGTGTGGTCGGCGAGGTCGACCCCTTCGCGTACGGGGTGGCCGGGCAGGTCGCGCCCTTCACCGAGGGCCTGACCGGCACGGTCCGGGACTCGGCCGGTCCGCTGGCCGGCAACGCCGTCACCGGTGTGCAGGACGTCGCGCAGTCGATCACTCCGGGCTACGCGCAGGACCTGCACCAGAACCTCCGGGGCGGCGCGTACGGCATCTGACCCCTCCACCCCCGCGTCGCCGAGCGAACCACTCGCAGGGCGACCGACGACTCCGCGGGGCAGACGGCCCCGGACGGCCGAAAGCCGTCGGCCCATCCCGCCGGAACCCCGCGGACGGGCCGGGTGATCCCCATTGGGGTGGGGATCACCCGGCCCATGGCCCACAGGGGCGGCCCATTCGTGCCCCTTCGGGCTGTTCAAGGGACCTCACCGGGTCAACCCCAGCCCGGTGAGGTCCCGCCCGGGTCTGTCCCCGTCACCCTCCCGACACCTCACATTCGGCACGCCGTGCCAGTGATCTCCGCTGATCGCGGCATCATGTGACAGGTATCACCGCTCAGGTGTGACCCGCGATTTAGGGGCCCCCCGCAAGCAGAGATAACCTGCGAGACGGACATGCCGCGCGCTCGGACACCGTGTGCGCCTCCCTTGTGACAGCGGACGTCACGTTGCCCTTCGCGGCACGCCCACGCATCCAACGAACCGCGAGATCACTGATAGGGACGGAAGCGCGTGGACCTGTTCGAGTACCAGGCGAGGGACCTCTTCGCCAAGCACGATGTACCGGTGCTGGCCGGTGAAGTCATCGACACGCCTGAGGCGGCCCGCGCAGCCACTGAGCGCCTCGGTGGCAAGTCCGTCGTCAAGGCCCAGGTGAAGGTCGGCGGCCGTGGCAAGGCCGGTGGCGTGAAGCTCGCCGCCACCGCGGACGAGGCCGTCGCCCGCGCGACGGACATCCTCGGCATGGACATCAAGGGCCACACGGTCCACAAGGTGATGATCGCCGAGACGGCCCCGGAGATCCTGGAGGAGTACTACGTCTCCTTCCTCCTCGACCGTGCCAACCGCACCTTCCTCTCCATCGCGTCCGTCGAGGGCGGCATGGAGATCGAGGAGGTGGCGGCCACCCGCCCGGAGGCCGTCGCCAAGATCGCGATCGACGCCATCGACGGCGTGGACGAGGCCAAGGCCCGCGAGATCGTCGAGGCCGCCAACTTCCCGGCCGAGGTCGCCGACAAGGTCGCGAACGTCCTCATCACGCTGTGGGACACCTTCATCAAGTCGGACGCCCTCCTCGTCGAGGTCAACCCGCTCGCGAAGGTCGCCTCCGGTGACGTCATCGCCCTCGACGGCAAGGTGTCGCTCGACGAGAACGCCGAGTTCCGCCACCCCGAGTACGAGGAGCTGCACGACAAGGACGCGGCCAACCCGCTCGAGGCCGCCGCCAAGGAGAAGAACCTCAACTACGTCAAGCTCGACGGTGAGGTCGGCATCATCGGCAACGGCGCGGGTCTCGTCATGAGCACCCTGGACGTCGTCGCGTACGCCGGTGAGAAGCACGGCAACGTCAAGCCGGCCAACTTCCTGGACATCGGCGGTGGCGCCTCCGCCCAGGTCATGGCCAACGGCCTTGAGATCATCCTCGGCGACCCGGACGTCAAGTCCGTCTTCGTCAACGTCTTCGGTGGCATCACCGCGTGTGACGAGGTCGCCAACGGCATCGTCCAGGCCCTCAAGCTCCTCGAGGACCGCGGCGAGAACGTCACCAAGCCGCTCGTCGTCCGCCTCGACGGCAACAACGCCGAGCTCGGCCGACAGATCCTCACCGACGCCAACCACCCGCTGGTGCAGCGCGTCGACACCATGGACGGCGCGGCCGACAAGGCCGCCGAGCTGGCCCACGCCGCCAAGTAAGCACTCAGGACGAGGACACAACACACCATGGCTATCTGGCTCAACAAGGACAGCAAGGTCATCGTCCAGGGCATGACCGGCGCCACGGGCATGAAGCACACCAAGCTCATGCTCGGCGACGGCACCAGCGTCGTGGGCGGCGTGAACCCGCGCAAGGCGGGGCAGACCGTGGACTTCGACGGCACCGAGGTACCCGTCTTCGGGACCGTCAAGGAGGCCATCGAGGCCACCGGTGCCAACGTCTCCGTCATCTTCGTGCCGGAGAAGTTCACCAAGGACGCGGTCGTCGAGGCCATCGACGCCGAGATCCCGCTGGCCGTCGTGATCACCGAGGGCATCGCCGTGCACGACACGGCGTCCTTCTGGGCGTACGCCGGCAAGAAGGGCAACAAGACCCGCATCATCGGCCCGAACTGCCCCGGCATCATCACCCCGGGCCAGTCGAACGTCGGCATCATCCCGGGCGACATCACCAAGCCGGGCCGCATCGGCCTGGTCTCGAAGTCCGGCACGCTGACGTACCAGATGATGTACGAGCTGCGTGACATCGGCTTCTCGACCGCCGTCGGCATCGGTGGCGACCCGATCATCGGCACCACGCACATCGACGCGCTCGCCGCGTTCGAGGCCGACCCCGACACCGACCTGATCGTCATGATCGGCGAGATCGGTGGCGACGCCGAGGAGCGGGCCGCGGACTTCATCGCGAAGAACGTGACCAAGCCGGTCGTCGGCTATGTCGCGGGCTTCACCGCGCCCGAGGGCAAGACCATGGGCCACGCCGGCGCCATCGTCTCCGGTTCGTCCGGTACGGCCCAGGCGAAGAAGGAGGCCCTGGAGGCCGCGGGCGTCAAGGTCGGCAAGACGCCGACCGAGACCGCGAAGCTCGCCCGCGAGGTCCTCGGCGGCTGAAGACGCTAACGGCACTCGGCCGATCGTTGGTGGGCCCGTTCCCCGTATGGGGGCGGGCCTGCCGGCGTTTTCGCCCGCCACGCGCGCGTCAGAGCGGCTGCGGCGCCAACCGCTGAGGCCCGTGCCCCAGCGCCTTCCGCAGCTTCCTCCGCAGCTCCAGCTCCTTCTCCGACAGCGGCCCCGGCGCCATCCTGGGCGGCACCCCCCGCACCGTGGACCCCGGTGGCACCGGTGGCTCGTACTGCGTCGGGGCCGTGCGCAGGGTCAGCGCCGTCGTTCCGATGAGGGCCACCGTGAAGGCGATCGCCGCTCGCGTCCAGAAGCGTGCCCGGCGTTCGCTGCCGTAGCGCACCGTCGTCGGCCTGGCCGCGCGCAAGCGCTCGACGGCGGCCAGTTCGGCGAGACGGTGGTGCAGTGCCGTGGGGTCGGACAGGTCCGGGAGACGGGCGGCGACCGCGGTGCGGGCGTGCAGGAGGCGATTGGCGGTGGCCCGTGTGGACGCCTCCGTCTCGGCCGCCGTCTCGGGCAGGTCCAGGCCCACACCGTCGTAGAGGACGAGTGTGCGGCGCTGCGGTGGCGGGAGTTGGAGGAGTACGTCCAGCAGGGCGCGGTCGAAGGCGTCGGAGGGCGGCGGTTCGGGGTGCCGGTAGCGGGGGCGGAACCGGTGCCAGGGGGAGAGGGCGAAGTCGTACGCCGTCGCCCGCACCCAGCCCGCCGGATCCGGGTCACGGGCCACCTCCGGCCAGCGCTGCCAGGCGGATTGGAAGGCCCGCTCGACCGATTCACGGGCGAGTTCGCGGCGACCGGTGAGCAGATAGGTCTGCCGTACGAGGGCGGGGGCGCAGAAGGCGTAGAGCGCGTCGAAGGCCTGGGCCGGGGTGAGCCGGCCCTCGGCCGGATGCCCGGGCGGCGGTCCGGAGGCAGGGACGGACTCGAGTACGGCGGCGCCGCCGACGCCTTCAAGCACGGGCTGATCTGCCATCACCTCGGGCTCCTCCGCGTGTTTCTGAACCTCCGTCTCCTCGGCCAGCGACCTGAGCAGTTGCGCGTACACCTCCCGCCGCCGGCCGCTCGGTGTCGTGCGGCCGTTCTCCCACGCGCGTACCGTCTCGCGGCTGACCCCCACTCGTTCCGCTACCTGAGCCCGCGTCAATGAACCGGCCTCGCGCAGGCGTCGGCGTTCCTTCGGCGGGGGGAGCGGGGGTGCGGGGGCCTGTGTCACAAGACACCCCTTTGTCCGAAAAAGTACATAAACATATATTGAGCGACACATCGGGGGTTCGCCCGTTACGACGGAAAAGCGCGTGTCGTTGGGAGCATGGCGGGCGTGATCGAGATGACCGCTCGCCGAACGCCCCTGCTCACGCGCATGCGCCGTCGAACGCCCGGCCTGGGCGCCAGTCTCTTCAGCGGCGCGGTGGCGGCGGGGCTGGGGCTCGGCGTGTTCGCCGTGCTGGTGATCGTGCTGTGGATCAGTTCGCCGTATCCGGACAGCGGGCCGGGCGGCGCGCTGCGGATCGCCGCCGTGCTGTGGCTGCTGGCGCACGGCGCCGAACTGGTCCGGGTGGACACGCTCTCCGGCGTCCCCGCGCCGGTCGGTGTCACCCCGCTGCTGCTGCTCGCGCTGCCGGTGTGGCTGGTGCACCGGGCCGCACGGGACGCCGCGGCGGACGGGGGCGAGGGGGTGCCGCTGGTGTCGGTGCGTACGGCGTGGGCGGGCGTCGTGCTCGGGTACCTCGGGGTCGGCTTCGCGGCCGCGGTGTATGCGGCGGGGGGTGAGCTGCGGCCGGCGTGGATGTGGACGGCGGTGCGGGTGCCGCTGGTCGCGATGGCCGCGGCGGGGGCGGGGGTGTGGACGGCGTGCGAGCGGCGGCCCGAGGTGGTGGACGGACTGCTGGTCGTGCTGCCAGCGCGGGTACGGCGGCTGGTGCCCGGGGCGGAGGGCCGCGCCCGGGTCCGTGCCGCGGCTCGGGCGGCGGGGGCCGGTGCCGCGGCGCTCGCCGGGGGTGGGGCGGTGCTGGTGTGCGGGGCGCTGGTGTGGCACGGCGCGGCGGTCCGGGGGTCGTTCCTCGATCTCACGGACGGCTGGTCGGGGCGGCTCGCGGTGCTGATGCTGTGCGCGTCGCTGGTGCCGAACGCGGCGGTGTGGGCGGCGGCTTATGCCCTCGGCCCGGGGTTCGTGCTCGGGACGGGGCATGTGGTGGGACCGCTGACCTCTTCATCGACGCCGTCCCTGCCGCCGTTCCCGCTGCTGGAGGCCGTGCCGCAGACGGGGGTCGGCGGGCCGCTGTGGTGGGGGGTCGGGGTGGTGCCGGTCCTGGCCGGGGTGGCGGTGGGGTGGTTCGCGGCGAGGTGGGGGGAGGAGGACGAGGCGCGGTACGGGAGCGGGCAGGGGGTGGCGACGGGTCGGTCCCGGGTCGGGCGGGAGGCTGCGGCCGCCTCCTCCGGGGGCGGGCCGGTGCCCGTGCTGACCTGGTCGCCCGGGCTCACTGCCGGGACCGCTGCGCTGGCCGCCGTGTTCTGCGCGGTCGTCGTCGCCGTGCTGGCCATGCTGTCGGGTGGACCGCTGGGGGTGGGGGCGTTCGCCCGGTTCGGGCCGGTGTGGTGGCAGACGGGTGCGGCGACGCTGGGGTGGGTCGCGGGGGTGGCGGTGCCTGTTGCTGTGGTGGTGCGGGGCTGTCGGTGCTGGGTGGGACAGCGGCGCCGGGCGGACTCGGGGAGCAGCGGGACGAAGGGGGGCCGGGCGGAGCTGGTGAGCGACGCGCAGGGTCGCCGGGCAGAGTCGGGCCGCGCGGCGTCGGTCGGCGAATCGCAGGGAACGCGGATCGGCAGGCCTCGGGTCGCGGAACCGGGGGTGATGGAGGCGGAGGGGTCCGAGGAACCGGTGGAGGATGAGGCCGATCCGAACAGGGCCGACGAGCCGGGCGATGCGGCCGTGGGGCGCGACGGCAGGGACGGGCCGCCCGCGGTGTACGGCGAGGACGCTCCGTACGCGGTCGACGACCAGGACTTCCCGTACGGGACGTACGACCACGACACGACGTTCGAGCCGGACGGCTTCTCGCCCGACGACCCGCCGCCGGGGCCCCCGCCGACGTCCTGGTACGCCGACGATGCCTCGCGCGCGGAGCATTGGGCTGCGATGAAGGAGGCGTCGGCGCTGCCGCAGTCACCGGAGACTCAGGAGCGGCTGGACGCCCAGGAGGAACCGGACGTACCGACTCCACGGGACACGCAGGAGCCGAGGGCTGCACACGAGCCGCCGGACACCCCGCAGGAGCCGTCAGCCGGGCATGAGCCACCGGACGCCCCGCAGGAGCCGTCAACCGAGCACGAGCCCCTCAACACCCACGAGCCGTCAGCCGAGCACGAGCCCGAGAGCGCCCAGGCGCCCCCCGACCCTGAGCGGGCCCCCGACTCACCGAAGGCGCCCTGAAGGCGCCCGGCGAACCCGCCCCGCCTCAGCTGCCCGCGCCCAGAACCCCCCGCAGCTCCTTCGGCAGATGCTCACTGCACGCCTGCTTCGCCTCGCTGGTCAGCGCGTCGCTTCGGCAGGTGTAGTACTCGCTGTACACCACCTGCGCCGCGAACCCGGCCGCGACCACCGCGATGGCGAGGGACGCCGTGACCAGGCCGCTCACCGCCGCCGTCGTCTGGGGGCGGCCGGAGGTCTGTGGGGCCGGGGTGTCGGGGTCGGGGGTGCGGGGCTTGGCGCGGAGGGCGCTGATGCCCCAGTAGAGGGAGAGCGCGCCGAGCAGCAGGGCGAGGTACGGCCAGCTGAACAGGGCGAAGAAGAAGGCCCACATACCGGACAGCAGGGCGTAGCGAGCCCGGCGCTGGGTGGGGTCGGTCGGGTCCCAGCGCATGCTCGTACCGGGGCCGCCGGATCCGGGGCCGTCCTGGCCGCTCCGGGGGGTGTCGCCGAAGCCGCCGTTGGAGCGGCCCGGCTGGCGGTCGCTCCACTGGTTGCCCCAGGGCGAGCGGTCGTCGCCCTGGTCGGAGCCCTGTGAGTCGTCCTCGCCCGACGGGCGCCGGGGCTGCCACGGGCGGTCCGGGGTGCCCTCCGGCGGCGGTGCGAAGGGGTTGTCGTCCTGCCCTTGGCCGCCGCTGCCCTGCTGATCGCCGTTCTGCCCGCCCGAAGGGGCGTCCGGCGACGAGGTGGGGCGCTCCCGCAGCAGCACGCCGCTGTGCTCCCCTCCCTGCAGGGACTGCGGGCGGAGCGTGAGGAGTCGCAAGCTGCGGTCCGGCATCAAGTGAGCGTCTTCCCCTTGGTGAATACGCGCGAGGGCGAATACGAACGATGGCGATCAGGAACGAACTGCGTGAGCTGTCACTTCGTGAACGCACCGCACACCGACCGCGTTCCCGAGCCCGCTCCCAGCAGACGCTACCTTCCGGCCATGCCCCCGTCCCATGGGGGCCGCCCGGTGTGCCGGTATCGTTGCTGACGGTCGGCTGCTTCGTAGACTTCCCCGTATCCCGGGGCGCGACGCATTCGTATGAACGTACAAGCGGTGAACCGTGCGCGCGCATACCGCCGGCCGCACGAAGAACGCACCCCCGAGAAAGGGCCCCACCGTGGCCGCCAAGCCCGTGGCCAAGCGCCTCGTCGTGCTGGTCTCCGGATCCGGCACCAACCTTCAGGCGCTCCTCGACGAGATCGCCGCCGTCGGTCCCGAGGGGTACGGCGCCCGGATCGTGGCCGTCGGCGCCGACCGCGAGAACATCGAGGGGCTGGCGCGGGCAGAGCGCGCCGGGCTGCCGACCTTCGTGTGCAAGGTCAAGGACCACGGCAGCCGGGAGGAGTGGGACATGGCCCTCGCCGAGGCCGTCTCCGCCCACGAACCCGACCTCGTCGTGTCCGCGGGGTTCATGAAGATCGTGGGCAAGGAGTTCCTCGCGCGCTTCGGCGGCCGGTTCGTGAACACCCACCCCGCCCTGCTCCCCAGTTTTCCCGGCGCCCACGGCGTCCGTGACGCCCTCGCGTACGGCGCCAGGGTCACCGGCTGCACCGTCCACTTCGTCGACGACGGCGTCGACACCGGGCCGATCATCGCTCAGGGCGTGGTCGAGGTCCGGGACGAGGACGACGAGAGCGCTCTGCACGAGCGCATCAAGGAAGTCGAGCGAAGGCTGCTCGTCGAGGTCGTGGGGCGGCTCGCCCGCAACGGCTATCGCATTGAGGGACGAAAGGTAGTTATCCAGTGACCGCCGAGAGCAACAAGCGGGCCATTCGACGGGCGCTCGTCAGCGTCTACGACAAGACCGGTCTCGAAGACCTCGCGCGCGGCCTGCACGAGGGGGGCGTCGAACTCGTCTCCACCGGCTCCACGGCCGCGAAGATCGCCGCGGCCGGTGTCCCCGTCACCAAGGTCGAGGAGCTCACCGGCTTCCCCGAGTGCCTGGACGGCCGCGTCAAGACGCTGCACCCGCGCGTGCACGCGGGCATCCTCGCCGACCTGCGCTTGGACAGCCACCGCGAGCAGCTCGCCGAGCTGGGCGTCGAGCCGTTCGACCTGGTCGTGGTCAACCTCTACCCGTTCCGCGAGACCGTCGCCTCCGGTGCCACGGCCGACGAGTGCGTCGAGCAGATCGACATCGGCGGTCCGTCGATGGTGCGCGCCGCCGCCAAGAACCACCCGTCCGTGGCGGTCGTCACCAGCCCGGACCGTTACGCCGACGTCCTCGCGGCCGTCCGCGACGGCGGCTTCGACCTCACCACCCGCAAGCGGCTCGCGGCGGAGGCCTTCCAGCACACGGCGGCGTACGACGTGGCGGTGGCGAGCTGGTTCGCGAGCGAGTACGCCCCCGTGGACGACTCTCAGTTCCCCGACTTCCTCGGCGCCACCTGGGAGCGCGAGAACACCCTCCGCTACGGCGAGAACCCGCACCAGCCGGCCGCCCTCTACGTCGACGGCGGCGGGAGCGGGCTCGCGCGGGCCGAGCAGCTGCACGGCAAGGAGATGTCGTACAACAACTACACGGACACGGACGCCGCCCGCCGTGCCGCGTACGACCACGCCGAGCCCTGCGTCGCGATCATCAAGCACGCCAACCCCTGCGGCATCGCGATCGGCGCGGACGTCGCCGAGGCGCACCGCAAGGCGCACGCCTGTGACCCGCTGTCGGCGTTCGGCGGTGTGATCGCCGTCAACCGCCCGGTCAGCAAGGAGATGGCGGAGCAGGTCGCCGAGATCTTCACCGAGGTCATCGTCGCGCCCGGCTACGAGGACGGTGCCCTCGAAGCCCTCGCCAAGAAGAAGAACATCCGCGTGCTGCGCTGCCCCGAGGGCCCCGGCAACCCCGTCGAGGTCAAGCCCATCGACGGCGGCGCCCTCCTCCAGGTCACCGACCGCCTCCAGGCCGACGGCGACGACCCCGCCAACTGGACCCTCGCGACCGGTGAGGCGCTGGGCGCCGAGCAGCTGGCGGAGCTCGCCTTCGCGTGGAAGGCGTGCCGGGCCGTGAAGTCCAACGCCATCCTCCTCGCCAAGGACGGCGCCTCGGTCGGCGTCGGCATGGGCCAGGTCAACCGCGTCGACTCCGCGAAGCTGGCGGTGGAGCGGGCCGGCGCCGAGCGCGCGCGGGGTTCGTACGCGGCGTCCGACGCGTTCTTCCCGTTCCCCGACGGTCTGGAGATCCTGACCGAGGCCGGCGTCAAGGCCGTGGTCCAGCCGGGCGGTTCGGTCCGCGACGAACTGGTGGTCGAGGCCGCGAAGAAGGCGGGCGTCACGATGTACTTCACCGGGACGCGGCACTTCTTCCACTGAGCAGTACCGGTTCCGGGGGCCCGTCGTTCGGTGAACGACGGGCCCGCCTCATGTCGAACTGCGCAACGCCGCCCAGGTGTTGGGGCCGACCTCGCCGTCCACCTCGAGGCCCTTGGCGCCCTGGAACTGCTTCACGGCGGCCAGCGTGGCGTCGCCGAACTCGCCGTCGACACCCGACGAACCGACGCTGTAGCCGCGCTTGGTGAGCATGCACTGCACCTGGACCACGCGCTGGCCCCGGTTGCCGCGGACGGTCAGCTCGGTGCCGGAGTAGTACGTGCACTGGGAGATCCAGGGCGGGGTGGCGGGCGTGGTGGGGGCCGTCGGGGTGGGGGTGTCGGCCGGGGTGCTGCCGCCGCCTCCGCCGTTGCCGGACGTTGCCGAGGGCTTGTCGCCGGGTGTCGGCCGGGTACCGCCCTCGCCCGCGGCGGCTGTCGCGCTCGCGCTCTCGGAGGCGCCGGCGTCCGATTCCCGCGGCTCGGCCTTCTCCGACTCCTTCTTCTTACCGGAGGGCGAGGCGGACACGCCGGGCGACGCCAACGCCTGCGCGCCGCCGGGGGCCGCGCTGTCGGTTGCCGTGGGCGCCGCCGAGGCCGTCTCGTCCATGGGCGGCCGGGTGAGCAGGAAGGCGCCGGCGGCGACGGCGCACACGGCGAGGCTCGCGGCGACGGCGAGAAGGACCTTGCGCTTGCGGCGCGGACCGCCGCCTTCGGGGGCCGGGGTCTGGTCGGGCGTGGGGTGCTGCCAGGCCGGCGTGGGCGCCGTGGGCGGGGTGGGCGATGTGTGTGGCGTGGGCGATATGGGTGACGTGGCTTGCCCAAATACCGGCCCCGCCCCGGAGGCGGAGCCGGGGAACGTCGGCGGCGCCACCGGCGTGCGCAACTGCACGGTCTCCTCGACGGCGACCCGCTCCAGCACCTCGCAGGCCTGCTGCCGGGCGAGCAGCCGGGCCCGCAGCGGTTCGTGCCAGGCGGGCGGGGTGCCGTGCGTGTGCCCGGCGGATGTGGCGGCCTCGATGAGCTGCCGCGGAAGGGGACGAGCGGCGGGATCCTTGGCGAGGCAGGCGGCCATCAGGGCGGCCAACGCGGGGTCCACGGCCGAGAGTTCGGCCATGATGTCCTGCTTGGGCTCCTCGAACGCCACCCGGTGCATCACGTCGACGCCGGTGCCGTCGCCGAACGGGGCGTGCCCGGTGGCGGCGTAGATCAGGCTCCCGGCCAGCGAGAAGACGTCCGAGGCGGTGTCGCAGTGGCCCTCGCGCAGATACTCCGGCGCCATGAAGGCGGGCGTGCCGACCCGGCTCCCGGTCGAGGTGATGGCGCTGCCGTCGGCGGCCTGGGCGATGCCGAAGTCGATGACGTACACGCCCTGGAGGGACAGGACCACGTTGGACGGCTTGAGGTCGCGGTGCACGACGTCGGCGGCGGCCAGCGCCGCCAGGGCCTGCCCGAGCTCCGCGATCAGCCGCCACACCCCGGCACGCTCCAGCCGGCCGCACTCGCGGACCGCCTCGGCGAGGTTCAGGCCGGGCAGGTACTGCGTCCCCATCCACAGCAGCGAGTCGTCGAACCCGGTACCGAGCAACTGCGGTGTACGCGGGGTGTGCACCCGGGAGTGCACGGCAGCCTCCCGCTCGAAGCGCCGCCTGAACCGGGCGTCCTCGGCGTACTCGGGACGGATCACCTTCACGGCGGCGAGACCGGGGGAGCCGTCGGAGGGGCGGGCGAGGTAGACGTGACCCATACCGCCGCTGCCGAGGAGGCCGAGGGGGATGTAGGGGCCGATCCGCCCCGGGTCCCTGGACCCCAGCGGACTCGCCCCGGCCTGCTGCAATGCGGCGCCCTCGGACGCCGGAGGGCGCGGCGGCGTCGGCCGTTCGTCTGACATGGGTTCCCCCGATGTGCTGCCTTCTCGCAACGTGCGCTCGCGTCACGCAAGTTGACGAAAGGCTACCGCTCACGACGTCCGCCCGTACGTGGTGCACTCACGTACGGGCGGTGGCATCCCGCCGCTATGACGGTCAACGGATGAGGGAGCGCAGGACGGGGATGCTCGCGCCGGTCGTGGTCATTCCGGCGATGACTGCGGCCGCACCGGGCACGCCGGTGAACGCTGTCAGGACGCCGATGGCGAGACCGATCGCCAGCGCGGCGAGCAGGACGACGGCGGTATGAAGGGACAGGAACGGCGGTTCGGATGCGTGTCCGTTGGCGGACTGCTGGTTCTGGGTGTTCGTCATGCATCGACTGTGGACCCGCACGGTGCCATGGCTTGAGCTGGTCGAACGAAGTCATTCGAGATCAGCGTTCGGCCGAACCGCCGCCGTCCGAGGCCCGGTTCAGGTCTGTTCGCTGAAGTTCGGTGCCGTTCGGCCGCGGTCCCTCTACCCTGCCCAGCACAGTATGAGGGGGGCCCGACACCATGGATGAGCGCCAGAGCGGACAGCACGACGAGAACGCGTACGACAAGGCATTGCAGGCGCAGGGGCGGGCGCTTCGAGAGCTGCGCGCGGACCGGGGGGAGAAGTCCTACCGCCTCATCGATGAACGTGCCCTGGCCCTGTTCGGCAAATCGCTGCCCAAGGCGACGCTGAGCGACGCGTTCAGAGGCAGACACATCAGCATCGACCGGTTGATGCTGCTCGTGCGGACTCTGATGTCCTGGGACCAGTACGGGCAGGAGTGTCCCGCGCCACGTCACACTTCCGACGCTCTGGAGCCATGGCGTTCGAACGGCAAGCGGCTGATCGCGCTACGGCCCAGACGCGCCCGACCCGAACCGGCCCGGCAGACCCGGGAACCGTTGCCGCCGGTCGAACCGCCGCAGCTGGATCACGAGAGCAGTCCGGCCCCCGAGATCGAGCCCGAGCCCGAATCCGCTCCGCCGCCTGTGAACACCGAGCGGCTCTTCATCGTCCAGCCCCGCGAAACCGCCGAAGATCCGTACTGTGACGCGCCCATCGGGGACGTTCGGTACGTGCCGATGGGCATGCCCTTCGCCACGCACGGCCGGGTCTGTTCCGTGGCGTTCTCCCCGGTCAGCGGCCTGATCGCAGTGGGAGGGAACGGTGGCCTTTCCGGGAGCGTACGGCTGTGGGATTCGGCCAAGCTCCTCCCCGTCGGTGAACCCCTCCCCGCGCCCGGCTCCTACACCTCGGTCCTCTCGCTGGCCTTCTCGCCGGACGGAAGCCTGCTTGCCGTCGGTGACAACAACCCTTCCGTGCACCAGTGGGACCCGGCCACTCGCACCCTGGTCGGTGAACCCCTCATGCATGCGAGCAGGGTCCGCTGCGTGGCGTTCTCGCCCGACGGGCGCCATCTCCTCACCGGGGGAGCCGACGGCACCATGCGCCAGTGGGACGCGGCCACCCGAGAACCCGTCGGTGAAGCCTTCGACGCGCATAACGACGCGGTGTCCTCGATCGAGTTCAACCCGGGCGGTCGCCTACTCGCCACCGGCGGTGACGATGGCATTGTGAGGCTGTGGGACGCATCGACCTTCGCCATGGTCGGAGAACCCCTCGTCGGACGCGAAGGCACGGTCTCCTCGGTCGCCTTCTCCCCGGACGGACGTCTCCTCGCCGTCGGCGGCAGTGACCACACCGTATGGCTGTGGGACGTGGCGACCGGTGAGACGGTCGGCGAGCCCCTGGAGCACAAGAGCCCGGTCTTCTCGGTGGCGTTCTCTCCACACGGACACCTCGCGGTCGGTGTCGACGACGGCACCGTGCGGCTGTGGGACCCGGGAACCCACACTCCGATCGGCGACCCTCTCATCGCGGACTACTCCGCTGACGACTCCGCAGTCGTCTCGGTGACGTTCTCCGCGGACGGCCGTCGACTCGCCGCCGGCAGCAAGAACGGCAGGGTTCGGCTCTGGCGGCGGGCGACCGGCAGCCGACCGGCACGCCCCGCGGCGGCGCCCTCCTCGCTCGCCGCGCGGATGGTGGTGGGCGCGATGCACCGTGGATCCGCGGCGAGTATCGGGTTGCTCGACGACACGTACTTCTTGGTGCGAGCCGTGGCGTTCGCTCCGGACGGTGCCTTGTTCGCGACCGGCGGTGCCGAAGGCGTGCTGCTGTGGGACCTGGCCACCCGTCGCCCGGTCGCAGACCCGATGACCGGACACAGCGGCACCGTCTCGTCGTTGGCGTTCTCTCCGGACGGTCGGCTCCTGGCAAGCGGCGCCGACGGCATGGTCCAGCTGTGGGACGCCTGCACCCGCACGCCGGTCGGCGACCCAATCCCCCACAACGGCACCGTCCATGCCCTGGCCTTCTCGCCGGACGGCGCCCTGCTGGCCAGCGGCGACAGACACGGTGTGCGGCTGGCGGACCAGGCCACGCACACCCCGGTCGGCGAACGTCTCAGTCACTACGACGCGGTCAATTCGGTGGCGTTCTCGCCGGACGGTCGCCTCCTTGCGATGGGCGGCCCCGGCGCGGTGCGGCTGTGGGACGCGGCAACCCGACCGGCGAGCAGTGAGCTCCTGACCCGCAATGGGGACGGAACCTACTGGGTGGCGTTCTCTCCCGACGGCGGTCTGCTCGCCACCGGTGGACCGGACGCCTTGCGGCTGTGGGATCCACACAGCGGCAAGCCGGTGGGCGATCCCCTCCCACGCACCGGCCCGGTCTTCGCCGTGGCGTTCTCCCCGGACGGTCGTCTCCTCGCTGTCGCCGGCGGCGACGACGGCTTCGTCCAGTTGTGGGACCGGGACACCCTGGCACCCGTGGGCGAGCCGCTCACCGGATGCAACGGCTCGGTCTTCGCCGTGGCGTTCTCTCCGGACTCTTCGGTCCTGGCGGTGAGCGGCGAGCGGGGAACCGTCTTCTGGACCTAGGGTCCCGGAACCGGAGGCTCGCACCAGACGGTCTTGCCGTGAGCGTTCTGCTTGACGCCCCAGCGGAGGGCGATCGCTTCGAGGAGCAGCAGACCGCGTCCGGACTCCTCGTCGAGGGCCGGGTTGCGCAGGACGAGCCATGAGTAGGGCAGGGGGTCGGTCACGCTTACACGGAGCTGGACTTCGGGGCAGGGCGCGCCGAGGTCCTCTTCGTCGCAGCGCTGTGGCACGCCTCCGACCCTCCCCCGAGGGAGCCGGAGGCCGCTGTACGAGGCGCGTCAGCAGTTCTGGAGGCCCGGAATGGACTCCCAGTTGTTGCCGCCCGACACCTTTGTCGCCGGGAACCGGCCCCAACCGTTGTCGGCGTACGCCACGTCGCCCTGCGTCCACAGCCACCAGTTGTTGCGCGCGCTGCCGACCGGCGGGTTCTCCAGGTCGAACTTCTGCTGGCAGACGAACCACAGAGCGACCGCCCCCGGGGCGAGTACGGCCGCCGCGCCCAATGAGGCGAGAATGCGCTTCATGGTCGGTGTCCTTCCGGTCCTGCCCCCCTTTGGTGGACACGAACACCCTGGCCGACGAAGGTACGCGCGCGGTACCTCGGACCTCTCAGGGTCACGTCTTGCCAGGCGGCGTGTACTCCTTGAGGTAGTGGGCGACGCGGGTGGCGTAGTCGCGGTACTTCGGGGGAACCCCACCCGCGTTGTTCACGACCTTGGTCGACGTGCGGTAGGCGGCCGCCAGCAGCACCTGGCGGTCGCCGGACAGGCCGGTCCTGTGCAGCAGCGGTTCCATGTAGCAGAGGTAGCGGCCCACGGCCGGGATGGACTCGGCCGGCGTGAGCGGCGGCCTGGGGGTCTCCTCCGCGGGGACGCCGTCCGCGCGGATCCACCAGCGCAGCAGACTCGGCGTCCAGCGGGCGATGCCGTACTCGCCCTCCTTGCCCACGGACGGGTCGGACAGGTCCGGGTCGAAGTTGCTCTCCGCCTTCAGCAGCGCGGCGATCAGCGCGGGCGTGACCTCCGGCTGGACGCAGTCGTGGGCGGAGTCGACGATGAGGCGGCGGTAGGCCACCGGGATGCCCTTGTCCGTACGGAGTTCGGCGGAACCGTAGTCGGCGGCCGTGACCTTGGTGGGACCGCCGCCCGGCGTCCCGCCGCCACCGGGGCCGTCACCGGCCCAGGTGCTGATGCCGTACCCGAGGGCGGACACCGCCACCACCGCGGACACGGCGGCCAGCATCGTCGTACGACGGGAGCGGTGGGGGAGGAGCGCCCGCGGCAGGCGCGGTGAGCGGCCCGTGCCGGCCGCGGCCTCCACCCGGCTCAGCAGGTCCTGGGTGCCGACGCGGTCCTCGTGCGTACGGGTCAGACAGTCACGGACGATCTCCCGCCAGACGTCCGGCAGTTCGGGGGACAGTCGCAGGTCGTCGTTGCCGCGCGCGTAGGCGGCGGCCGCGTCGCGGCGGGCCGTCGGGGTGGCGCCGGGCAGGGGGAAGGAGTCGGTGAGGACCAGATGGGCCAGGACGCCGAACGCCCAGACGTCCGCCGACGGGCGGATCCGGCGGCCCCGTTCACCGATCTCCGACCACAGCAGCTCGGGCGGCGTGTAGTCGGGTGTCGAGAAGGCGGGCGTGTACGCGTGCGTGCCCTCCAGCTCCGCCGCCATGTTGAAGTCCGCGAGCCGGGCCGAACCGTCCGCCATCAGCAGCACGTTGGCCGGTTTGAGGTCACCGTGCACCCAGCCCGCGTGATGCAGCTGCGCCAGCCCCTCGCAGATCTGCGCGAGCAGGGCCGGACCGGCTGCGGGGCGCGGGTCCGCCGCGAGCAGGGTGGACAGGGAGCCCTCCGCCTTCTCCAGTACGAGGACGGTGGCGCCGTCGAGGACGGGGCTCGCCGGGTCGTCGACGGTGAGGGTGTCGTACATCCGGATCAGCCGCGGCTGTTTCAGCCGGCGGTGCAACTCGACCTCGCGCTCGACGAGTTCGCGCAGATGGGTGAGCTGGCGGGGGGTTCCGGTGCCGGTGGGCAGGAACTTCAGGGCCGCCGTCCTCGGCCGTGCCTCGTCGTCCCCGACGCGTCTGGCCGCGTACACACTCCCGAACGCCCCCGTGGCGATCGGGTCCCGCACCTCCCACCCGCCCACCCGGTACCCCCTGGGCACCGGCACGGCGTAGGGCTCGGTCACCGCGCCACCCGGCCGGGCGCGGGCTCTTTGAGCACGACGAGGTCGTCCTCCCGCACCAGGTCGAACCGGAGCGCCAACGACACCAGTGACTCCTTCTTGCCGTTGAGCCGCGGGCCGGTGTCCGCGGTCTCCGGGCCGGGCTTGAGGCGCAGTTTCACGGCGAGGTAGTCGATGTTCCACTGCACCGAGGTGCGCGAAGCCGCCGGCCAGCCGGGGCGCAACCGGTCCACGACCTGGTCGACGGTGGGCAGCGCGGCGTGCGGTTCACCGCGCAGGCGGGGTTCGCACAGGGCGGCGAGGACCGCGAAGTACCGCTTCGTACGGTCCACCGAGAAGGCCGGGGCGGTGGTCGCCCCGTCGAGACTGCCCTCGGAGCTGAGGTAGTCGTGGCGTGGCGCCCACACCTCGATCGCCAGCAGATCACCGGCCGCGGGCAGCACGATCCGGGAGAACTCGAACGGGATCGGCGCGTCCAACCGCCCCGGCCCCACCTTGATGTGCTCGCCCGCGCCTTCCGGGTTCTCGACGACGTACGTCTGCTCCCGGCTGAGGTTGCTCAGTATCCAGAAGGCGCCCTGCGCGGTGATCTCACCGGCTCTGCGGGACACCCCGTCGTGCACGATCGCGAGGTCGTTGTCGGAAACGGATCGCCCGAAGCCGAGTCGTTCGCCGGGCGCCAGCCTGTGCTGGATGGGACGGTTCTCGTCCTCCGTGGTCGGCGGAGGTACCACGATGATGCTGTACAAGGTGCGTCTCCCCGTGCCTGACGGCTACCCACGTCAGAGTAGGACGACGCAGCTGGGCCGTGTCCCCCCGAAACAGGTGAGACACGGCCCTGGGCTGTTATTGGCGTGAACCGATCCCTGGCTACCGCTCTTTCCGTGAAGGTCCGGTGTGCGTCAGTAGCGCGGGCGGCTGAACCAGGCGGACGCCGCGCCGTTGACCATCGAGGCGAGGATGATGCCGGCGATGGCGAGGGAGATCAGACCGCCGAAGGTGGAGGAGCCGCCCCCGCCGTTCACGGTGTTGACGAGGCCGCCGAGGATCATCAGCGAGGCGTACACGATCGTGGTGACGCGGATGCCGCTGCCGCCGTTCTTGAACTTCACGCCCAAGAAGATGGAGAGCGCCCCCAGGCCGATGAAGAGAGCCGCGAGCAGGAAGCCGAGGCCGGCCAGGGCATCGGTGTCGTCACCCGAGCCAACACCGTTGGAGACGTCCTGGAGGGCACCGACGGCGACACCTGCGAAGAGGCCGCCGATGATCTGGAAGCCGGCGAGGATGAAGAGGAAGACGCGGGCCGTCTTCATCAGGCCCGGCATCTCCATCGGCATCATGGCGCCGCCCGGGTAGCCGGGGTAGGCGGGCTGGCCCTGCGGGTAGCCGTAGGCGGGCGGCTGCTGCGGAGCGCCCTGCGGGTAGCCGTAACCGGGCTGGCCCTGCGGGGGCTGCTGCGGATAACCGGGCTGGCCCTGGGGAGGCGGGCCGTAAGGGTTGTTCGGGTCGCCGAAACTCATGGCGCTGTTTCCTCCGTTGTCCGAGTGCGGGGACGCGCGGCACGGTTCGGAGGAAGGTCTTCGGATGCGGTTGTCCCCCCGGTACTGCCCGCGGCACTGCCGTCACATCGTTCTTTAATCGGCTCTTACTTGTCCAGCCGCATTCCCTATGTGTTGTGCAAGTGCAACATCGCTGATCATGGACGGATACGGGCGGAGATGGCGTGACCGAGGCCATGACGGACCCGGATTGGATCGGGGAGGGCGTCATCTAGGAGGATGGGAGGCATGACCGCCCAGATTCTCGATGGCAAGGCCACCGCAGCCGCGATCAAGTCCGATCTGACCGCCCGCGTGGCGGCGCTGAAGGAGAAGGGCGTCACGCCCGGACTCGGCACGATCCTGGTCGGGGACGACCCCGGCAGCCAGAAGTACGTCGCGGGCAAGCACCGCGACTGCGCCCAGGTGGGCATCGCCTCCATCCAGCGCGAGCTGCCCGCCACGGCGACCCAGGAGGAGATCGAGGCCGCAGTCCGCGAGCTGAACGAGGACCCGGCCTGCACGGGCTACATCGTCCAGCTCCCGCTGCCCAAGGGCATCGACGAGAACCGCATCCTCGAGCTGATGGACCCGGACAAGGACGCCGACGGCCTGCACCCGATGAACCTCGGCCGGCTGGTCCTCAACGAGCCGGCCCCGCTGCCTTGCACCCCCAACGGCGTCCTGACCCTGCTCCGTCAGTACGGCGTCGAGATCAAGGGTGCCGAGGTCGTGGTCGTCGGCCGTGGCGTGACCATCGGCCGTCCGATGCCGCTGCTGCTGACCCGGCGCAGCGAGAACGCGACCGTGACCCAGTGCCACACCGGCACCCGTGACCTGGCGTCCCACCTGCGCCGCGCGGACATCATCGTCGCGGCCGCCGGCTCCGCCCACCTGATCCGCCCCGAGGACGTGAAGCCGGGCGCCGCCGTCCTCGACGTCGGTGTCTCGCGCAGCGCCGAGGGCAAGATCGTCGGCGATGTCCACCCCGGTGTCGCCGAGGTGGCCGGCTTCATCTCCCCGAACCCCGGTGGCGTGGGCCCGATGACCCGGGCGCAGCTGCTGGTCAACGTGGTCGAGGCGGCGGAGCGCAGTGTCGGCTGAGGCGGGCTCCGACAAGGCGGAGGAGATCGAGGTCCGGGACCCGGTGAGCGCCCCGGACGCGGAGGGCGTGCCCCGGCGCACCACCCGCCGCTTCCCGCTGTTCACCAGGGACACGGCGCGCCCCGAGGGCGGCGGCCGCGCGGCGTCCGGTGATCTGCCGGCGCCTGCCCGGCAGTGGCCCGTCCTCCTGGTCCTCGGGCTGGTCGGCGTCGGTCTGCTGGTCACCGCGCTCGATGTGTTCCGGGTCGGCACCCTGCTGATCGGCGGCGCCCTGCTGGCCGGCGCGGTGATGCGGTGGCTGCTGCCGAGCGTCGGCATGCTCGCGGTGCGCTCGCGGTTCACCGACATAGTCACGTACGGCGTGCTGGGCCTCGTGATCGTGCTGCTGGCGCTGATGGCGCAGCCGGACCCCCTGCTGAGGCTCCCGTTCCTCAAGGACGCGCTGCACTTCACGGTGGAGAACTAGGGTCTGTCGTTTGGATCATGCCGGCGTCGCGGGGTCTGGCACGCACTCCCCCAGAGGGGGACCCCCAGCCGCGTGGTCGTCAGTCGCCGACTCCCCCACTCTCGACTTCGCTCGAGCGGGGGGACCCCATCGCGTCGACTCCCTCCTCCGCCTGCAGCTGCGCGCACCCTGCGGGTCATTACACCTAGGCCCTGCGCGCGACGGCGGCCCGTCCTCTCCCCCGAGGAAGGACGGACCGCCGACTGCGTCCACCCTCGGGCACGGCGAAGGGGCTGTTCAACGCCTGTCAGTGCGCTGTGGCACGGAGGTGACCGTTCCGCTACGTCGGGGCCCGTCGGGAACCAATTGACCTGTCGGGAACCAACGCGCCGTTTCGTGTCGTCACCCGATCGGGTCTGGTTCGGAGGTGAGCGATGGGTGCCTGGCAGCCGCTGCCCGACGATCTGCCGCCGGAGGTGCGGCACTTCGTGGAGCAGTTGCGGCAGCTCAAGGACCGCACGGGCCTGAGCCTGGTCGCGCTGGGCGCGCGCACCGCGTACAGCAAGTCCTCCTGGCAGCGTTACCTCAACGCCACCCAGCCCCCGCCCCGGCAGGCGGTCGCCGCGCTGTGCCGGGTCGCGGGGATCGGCAAGGAGGAGGCGGAACGCTTCGGGGTGCGGTGGGAGTTGGCGGTGCGGGCCTGGCCGAAGGCCGTCCCGGTGGCGGGGAAGCCGGAGGGCGCGGCGGGCTCCGGGGGTGGTGTGGGCGCCGAGGGCGGTGCGGGTGCCGGGGGCGAGGGGTTCACGGGCGACGAGTACGAGTACGAGGACGATCCCACGCTGCCGTGGTGGGACGCGCCGCCCAAGGAGACCGGGCCGCCCTCGCGCCGGCTGCTGATGGCGGCCGTCGTGCTCGTCCTGGCCCTGGTGCTGACGGCGGTGATCGGGGCCGTTGCGCTGGGATGAGCCCGGCGTGAGAGCCGCGTCCGACTTGCCCGAATGCGGTGCGTGTGGCGCGAGTGACCGTTTATGTGCTTTCTGTGTGTCGATGTGTTGACAAGTTCGCGGATTTGCAAGGAAGTCGTTCAGTAAGCGGGCTAGCGTGGTCGATCGGGGCGTCCGGGCGTCCCGCTGACTGCAAGGGCTTACTGCCATCCGCAAGGGCTTACTACCAGGGTTGCGTCGGCCGCATGGGGAAGCCGGTGGAACACTGGACGCGGTCCGACGGGCGTGCAACGGTGCATGCCCACGGTCCCAATGCTCCCGTGCGCCCCCACCCCGGGAACTGAGATCCTTACTGGGCGCATCCCTTTGGGTAGCCACATCGGGGACTCGGCAGAGGGCGCCACGCGCGGGGGAAACGCGAGAAACACCAGCACGAACCGGGGGGAAGAGGGGGACGCAATGCCTCGTTGGAGGGCCTTGCCGGATGAACTCGATCCGCAGGTCAGGGAGTTCGCGAGCCAGCTGCGGCGGCTCGTGGACCGCAGTGGTCTGAGCATCGCGGCGTTGGCCGACCGCACGGGATACAGCAAGACGTCCTGGGAGCGGTATCTGAACGGGCGGCTGCTCGCGCCCAAGGGTGCGATCGTGGCGCTTGCCGAGGTCACGGGTACGAATCCGGTCCACTTGACGACGATGTGGGAGCTCGCCGAACGGGCGTGGAGCCGTTCGGAGATGCGCCACGACATGACCATGGAAGCCATCCGGATCTCCCAGGCCCGCGCGGCCCTGAGCGAGTTCGGGGCGCCGTCGGCGAACGCAAAGGGGAGTGCGAAGGCCGGCAAGTCCGCGCGCCGGAGCGGGAGCGCGACGGCGGCTCCCACCTCCGGCGTGGCGGGTCCGGCCGGCGTGGCTCCGACCGTGCCGCCGTCAGTGCCCGCGCAGCCGACCGCGCCGGAAGTACGGGACGCGGTGGTCCGGGATGCTCCGGTACGGGGGTCCTCCGGGGGTGACGTCCGCGAGGACGGGGACTCCGGTGCCAACTCGTGGGGACTCGCGGGGTATCGGGGGCCGTCGTCGACGGGAGGCCGCGCGGCGGAGGCTTCCGGGGCTTCCGGTGGGTCCGCGGCGCCCGGTGTGTCCGGCCCGTCCGGGGCGGAGTCGGGTGCGGCGTGGACGCCGCAGACGCCGGGTCCCTACGGCCGGCCTCCGCAGGGTCCTCGTCCAGCGGGCGGAGATTCCGGTGGCGGGAAGCGGCGGCTGACGATGTTCCTCGCGGGGCTCGTCGGTGTGCTCGTCGTGATCGCGGCGGTGTTCTACCTCACCGACGGCGGCAGCGGGAAGAAGAACGAGGACGCCGCCAAGTCGCCCTCGCCGACCGCCTCGACCGACCCCGATCTGCCGGCCGGAGTGAAGTGCAGCGGTGACTCCTGCACCGGCAAGGACGCGGAGAGCATGGGGTGCAGTGGTGACCTCGTGACGACCGCGAAGACCGCGACCGTCGGCACCGCGGTGGTCGAGGTGCGCTACAGCGAGACGTGCGGGGCGGCGTGGGGACGGATCACGCAGGCCACGCAGGGGGACGAGGTGGTGGTGACGGTCGGCAGGACGAAGCAGACCGGCACGATCACCGTCGCCGGGGACACGATCGCGTACACCCCGATGGTGGCCGTGAAGGACGCGGGCGAGGCGATCGCCTGCGCGACGCTCGCGGTCGGGCAGGACGGCTGCACCCAGTAGGGGCGCCGTTCCAGGGGCTCTGCCCGCCGGTCCGGGGGGCCTCGCCCCCTGGACTTCCGTGCGCGGAAAAAAGAATGCCGGGGGACAGGAATGGGTGCCGGGAAAGTGGGCACGCGCACCGTACCCCCACGGGAGTCCGGCATCGGTACCCCCACCCGGCGGCCGCTCGTGTCCCCCTCTCCCGGACCGGGCGGCCGCCTCTTTTGCCCTGCTGTGGACGGTCTGTGAAACGGGCCACACGGACCCGGCCGTGCGAGATCCCGGATGCGCGATAGCCTGACCGGTGGATCTCTCGACGCCAAGAGATCGATCATCTCGTCCCGCACCCCGGGGGCAGAGACGCCCCACCGCCAGCTGTCATACGGAGAACGCCATGACCCGCACTCCCGTGAACGTCACCGTCACCGGCGCGGCCGGCCAGATCGGTTACGCCCTCCTCTTCCGCATCGCCTCCGGCCAGCTGCTCGGCGCGGACGTGCCGGTCAAGCTGCGGCTCCTGGAGATCACCCCCGCGCTGAAGGCCGCCGAGGGAACGGCGATGGAGCTGGACGACTGCGCGTTCCCGCTGCTCCAGGGCATTGAGATCACCGACGACCCGAACGTCGCCTTCGACGGCGCCAACGTCGCCCTCCTCGTCGGCGCCCGCCCCCGCACCAAGGGCATGGAGCGCGGTGACCTGCTGGAGGCCAACGGCGGCATCTTCAAGCCGCAGGGCAAGGCCATCAACGACCACGCCGCGGACGACATCAAGGTCCTCGTCGTCGGCAACCCGGCCAACACCAACGCGCTGATCGCGCAGGCCGCCGCCCCCGACGTACCGGCCGAGCGCTTCACCGCGATGACCCGCCTCGACCACAACCGCGCGCTGACCCAGCTCGCGAAGAAGACGGGCTCCACGGTCTCCGACATCAAGCGGCTCACCATCTGGGGCAACCACTCCGCCACCCAGTACCCGGACATCTTCCACGCCACCATCGCCGGCAAGAACGCCGCCGAGGTCGTGAGCGACGAGAAGTGGCTCGCCGAGGACTTCATCCCGACCGTCGCCAAGCGCGGCGCGGCGATCATCGAGGCCCGCGGCGCCTCCTCGGCGGCCTCCGCCGCCAACGCCGCCATCGACCACGTCCACACCTGGGTCAACGGCACCGCCGACGGCGACTGGGTCTCCATGGGCATCCCGTCCGACGGTTCGTACGGCGTGCCGGAGGGGCTCATCTCCTCCTTCCCCGTCACCACCAAGGACGGCCAGTACGAGATCGTCCAGGGCCTGGACATCAACGAGTTCTCCCGCACCCGTATCGACGCCTCCGTGCAGGAGCTCGCGGAGGAGCGCGACGCGGTTCGCTCCCTCGGCCTCATCTGAGCCCACCTCACAGCGCGTCGCCCGCGGGCCCCGCACCGGTTTCTTCCGGTGCGGGGCCCGCGGCCGTCTGCTCCTGTGCCGGCCGCGGTCGAGACCGCCCCCGAGCGCCGCCGCCGTCTCCACGGCGGAGCCCCGTGCGCCGCACCATCCCCTCACCTCACGACCACCAGGCCATCACCGCTCTTACGGCCCAAACCAGAGTTTTCGCCAACTCTCCACCCGCTGACCGAATCCCGTCGCTCATGCGACATTTTGTTCGAGCGCCCGGTCTGACCTCATGGTCGATCGTTCGGATGCCGGTGTGGCCCAGACCACTTGTGGTGGTTGCCCAGGGCTGCCATGGGGCAGGGGCGCGTGGCGACCGGCGACCAACCTGGCATTCCGCAACTACCGGCCAGTACCCCCGGTATGGCGCAATCCGCTCGGCCCGCACCTTCGCCCTGCCACCATCAACACCCATCGAAAATGCAGGCGTCCGGACTGCGGCGGGGGGCCGGCCATGGGGCTGCTCGGAACTGAGCTGGCGTTCGCGCACACGCTGACTCCCCAGGAGCGCGAGAGCGTCCTGGCTCTCGGCAGTCGGAAGCGCTATCCGGCCGACACGCATCTGCTCACGGAGGGTGACCGGTCCAGTCACGTCGTGATCATACTCAGGGGGTGGGTGACCGTATCCGTGGCGACCGACCGTGGGGCCACCCGGCTGATACTCGGCCTGCGCGGCCCGGGTGAACTGCTGGGCGAGATGGCCGCGTTGGACCAGCATCCGCGCAGCGCCACCGTGCGCGCGCTGGGTCCGATAGAGGCCCAGGTCATATCCGGGGACGCCTTCCGTCGCTTCCTCGCCCTGCACCCCCGGGTCAGCGGACTGGTGATACGCCAGCTCACCTTCCGGCTCCGCAGCGCCGACCAGGAGCGCTCCGCGCTCGCCTCGCTCACCGTGCTCCAGCGCCTGGCCGGCCGGCTCATCGAACTGTCGGGAGTCGACCCCGCCGGCCCCTACGCCCCGTCCGGCACGGGCCCGTCGAGCGCCCCCGCGGCCTCCGGCCCCGTCGTCCAACTGGCCCAGGACGAACTGGCCGCCACCATAGGGGCCACCCGAGAGGCCGTCGCCAAGGCGCTACGGCTGCTGCGCACCCAGAACATCGTGCGCACCGGCAACCGGATGGTGGAGATCCTCGACCCCGCGCTGCTCGCCCTTCTCGCGGACGGTCATCAGGAGTAGCCCCAGGAGTGAATCCACGCCCCGCCGTGTGTAAACGGCTACAGACGCCTCTCGTCCCGGGCCCCAACCTGATGGGGCGGGACCTCCCTCGGGACCTCTCCCCAGGGACGCAGGGATCCAGGGACCTCTCCTCGGGACCCCTCCCGGGAAACACCGTCCAGGCTTCCTCCGCGGACCACCTCCTCGGCAGGACGAACCATCTCTTCAGCAAGCGAGCAGACCATGCAGGGGGCACGGGTGAACCACGACGACGCTCTTGAACTCACCGAAGCGCACTACGAGTTGGTGATCAGCGTCGACGCCAGACGTTCCGGCCAGTACGACGACGTCGACAAGCCGCGCATGCGCGCCCGGATCTACCGGGTGCTGGAGACGGCTTTCACCCACGCCAAGGTCGCGCGGGACGCCGTACACCTGGAGGACCGCGGCGACGGTGTGCTGCTGTCCGTCGCGGGCCGGATCGCGGCGAGCCGGCTGCTCGGCCTGTGGCTGGTCGAGGTGCACGAGAAGCTGCGGGACGAGAACCGCGATCTGGCCACACCCCTCGGGCTGCGCATCGGCATGCACGTCGGCCCGGTACGGCACGACGCCCAGGGCATCAGCGGACGCGCCGTCGACCTGGCCTGCCGACTGGCCGACTCCTCCGTCGCCCGGGAGCTCCTCGACGCCGAGAAGGCGGATCTGGTGCTGGTGACCTCCCAGTCCCTGTACGAGGACGTGGTCGGCGGCGGCGGCAAGTTCATCGAGCCCGCGCACTACGCCCCGGCCCGGCTGGAGCTCAAGGAGGGCGAGGTCACCGCCTGGTTCCATCTGCCCGGTCGGCCCGCGCCGGCGATCCCCGGGGCCGTACCGGCGCCGGCGGCCGCCGCCGGCCCCCTGCCCGCCGGCGACGAGCTCGATGACGGCGACGGCGACGGCGACGAGGACGAGTTCGAGGCGGTCGACATGTCCGGCCATCTGCCCGGCCGCGTCGGCGTTCATCAGAACGTCAGGCGCGACGCCTTCCACAACGAGCACAACGTCTACCGCGGCAACGTGCAGATGGGCGGGTCCACGAACCAGGTCACCGAGCAGGGGAAGGGCTGAGCCGGGTGAGCGACGACGAGCAGTCCGGCGGCGCGGCCGACGAGGCCCCCGAGGAGCCCGGCGCAGGACGGTCCTCCGACGACGGCAAGAAGGGCGGGGACGACAAGAAGGACGGCCGCAAGGACGGCCGGAAGGACGGCAAGAACGCCCGGGACGACCGCAAGCGGGACCGGGACGACGAGGGCAGGTCCGACGACGAGAAGTCCGCCGAGGACGACGAGGCGGACGAGGAGAAGGAACGGGAGAGGGAGCGCGAGCGCGCCGCCGGGCGGTTCAAGGAGCGCACCCGTGACCCCCTCGCCGACGACCAGGGCGAGGACGGCCCCACGAACCTCGCCGCCGCCGCGCGCACCCGCCGGGCCACCCGGCAGCTGTTCGACGTCCATCGGGACCTGATCAGCTTCGCCCACTCCCGGCTGCAGAGCGCCCACATCGGCGACAACATCAACCTCCTGCTGGGCGCCCGCCCCGGCGCCGGCATGCGCAGCGGTCCCGTCCCCGAGGAGGAACTGCGCAGGCTGCGCAGGGCGCATGTGGCGCCGGAGGGGTACGTACGACTGCGCAACGCGCTGCGCGCCCGCCGGCTGCTGGTGCTCGGTGCCGCGCCCGGTACGGGACGTACCAGCACGGCGCTCTCCCTCCTGGACGAGGTCACCGCCTCGGCGGCGAGCGGCTCGGACGCGCAGCCCGCCGCGCGCGTCCGCCGGGTCGATTCGGACGGCGGGATCCGGCAGTTGGCCGAGACGCTCGACGGCGAGGGCGGCCAGGCCTGGCACGGCACCGGCCATCTGCTGTCCCTGTCCCTGTCCAGGCCGGACGCCCGGCCCCCGGACGAGATGGACCTCGACGAACTCGCCGCGGCCCTGGACCGCCGCGAGGCCTTCGCGGTGATCGTCGTCACCGTCGGATCGGCCGCGAACCCGCTCCTCGCCGGGCGGTACGGCATGCTCTGCCCGCCCGCGCCCACCGAGGAACTGCTCGCCACCCGGCTGCGCGAGCGGCTGGAGGAACGTACCTCCGAGGCACGCGAGGACGACACGTCCCTGGACGAACTGCTGGCCCGCGCCGAGGATCTCGCGGCCGGGGACGACATCACGGACGCGGTCGGGCTGGACGATCTGCGCCCCGCCGAGGCCGAGTTGCTGGCGTCGCTGCTGGCCGGGCACGTCCTGGGGGACGTCACCCACGACGAGCTGCTGTCCGGCTGCCGCAGCATCGCAGCCGAGCAGGCCCAGGAGTGGTTCGCCGGGGTGGACCGGGCCCTGACGGCCCTTCCGGCCGAGCCGGAGCGGGCGGACCGGGGCGCGGTGCGCTCGGGGACGGCGACGCTGTTCCACCCGGTGGCGTTCCGGATCGCGCTGGCCGTGCTCGGCGGGGCCTCGCACAGCGCCGTGGCCGCCGCCGCCCACCTGCTGACCTGGGAACTGTCGGTGCAGTCCGACCCGGACAACACACCGGCCCGCCCGCTGTTCTGCGACGACCCGGAAGCCGACGTGGCGCTCTCGCGCGCCGAACTGACCGACGGCAAGGTCGAGGTGGACGGCCACGACGTCCCCGCGCGGCTGATCTTCTACCGGGGTTCCGCCCTGCCGTCCGCGGTGCTGACCGAGCTGTGGGACCGGCACTTCCCGGCGCGGGCGCCGGTGGTGCGCTGGCTGCGGCTGCTGGCGGACGATCCGCGCTCCCAGGTGTGGATGCGCGCCGCGGTCGCCGCCGGGGAGCTGTGCGTACGGGACTTCGACCACGGCTACACCGAGCTGGTACGGCCGCTCGCCGAGGCCACCACCAACCGCCGGCTGATCTTCGCGGCCACCACGCTGGACCAGGCGGCCGGTCACGCCTCGCACCGAAAGACGGTGCACAAGCTGGTCGGCGACTGGAGCAGAAGGGGCACCCCGTCGCAGCGCTGGACCGCGGCGTGGGCCCTGGGCTACGGCAACGCCGCGGCCACGATGGACGACACCCTGGACGCGCTGGCCCGGATCGGGGTCCGGGACGAGGGGGAACTGGTCTCGGTCGCCTCCCACAACGTCGTACGGCTGCTGGTGCTGCCGGACGCTCCGGAAGTGCTGGCGCGGATGACCGAGTGGACCCACCACAAGCGCGAGCCGTACCAGGACCTGGGCCTCGCGGCCACCGTCCGGCTCGCCCTGACGACGGTGGACGAACTGCTGATGGACCCCGACGCGCTGCTGGACGAAAGCGGCTCCCCGTGGGGGGACCGCGGGGACTGGCCGGTGTCGCTCGCGCTCGCCGCGATCCGGCCGGAACTCGTCAAGCCGATGGCCGACTTGATGTGGACCGCGCTGAACACCGCGCGGTCGAAGGACGTGGCGATGGACGCCCTGGAGGAGCTGCTGCGCTCCGCCGAGCGCAAGGACGGCACCGACTGGACTCGCCCGGGACTGGCGGCCCTGCTGCCCGCGCTGACGACCGAGGAGCACGACCAGCGGCGGCTGGACTGGCTGCTGCGCCGAATGATGAACGACCCGGAGAAGCCGCTCTCCGAACCGAAGGCGCGCGACCTGTGGTGGCTCGCCGTCGAACCGGAGGAGAGGCCGCGCCGGCACGCGCCGCGCCCGGACAGGCCGCGTCGGGACAGGACGCGCGAGGAGGAGAGGTATGGCTGAGAACGAGGACGAGGCGGCCGGCGCGGAAGAGGCGGCGAGCACCGAATCGGCGGCGCCCACGGGCCCGTTCCTGCGGGACTTCAACACGCTGACGGACGGATTTCCGCGGGTCAGTCCCCGGTCGGCGCTGGTGCAGTTCTACCGGAACGGCGGCTACACGGTCAGGCGGGCCTCTGGTGTCCAGCACGTCGACAAACCGGTGCTGGCCCGGCCGCACAGCATCTGCGAGATCGCGCTCGGCACCTATGTGACACCGCTTCAGATGGAGCTGCCGGCCGCCGGTGCCACCACCTTCTTCAAGGCCGAGGTGGACATCGAGTGGTCGGTGACCGATCCGCATCTGGCCGCCCTCGAGGTCGTCACCGACGTCGCCAACCGGCTCACCTCCCCGATCCTGGAACGGCTGCGCGAGGTCACCACCACCTACCGGGTGACCGAGGCGGAGCAGGCGAACCGCGCCATCACCCGCGAGTGCGCGGGCGGTCGCTGGGCCGACCTGGGCTCCGAACTCGGGCTGCGGGTACGGCTGTACGTACGGCTGCGGGTGGACGACCGGACCATCGAGCACGCGGACGAGGAACGGGACGCGCACGCCCAGGCCAAGGTGATCCGGCTGCGGCAGGAGTCGTACCGGCGCATGCTGATGGGCGGGGAGCTGGAGCAGCTCAGCTTCATGCTGGCGGCCGACCCCGAGGGCGCCAAGGACTTCCTGGAGCAGATCCGCCAGGAGGGCAGGCAGGACGAGAAGGAGCGGGTCGCGCGGCTCTTCGCCATGGCCACCCGAGGTGAACTCGCCACCGTCGACGTGGAGACACAGGTCCTGAACCTCCTCAACCAGGGCACCGGGCGCCCCATGGTGGGCCCCATCGGCACGGTGCCCGCCCGCAGGCCCCGGGAACTGGAGGCGTCCGCCGACCGCCCGTTCAACCCGGAGTGGGCATCGGACGAGCCTCCCAGACGCCCGTCGCACCGGACACAGCCGCCCCGGGGCGAGGGCGACGGGTACGGCGCCGACGGGCGGGTGAGCGACCGGCGGGGTTCCGCCCGGCGTACGTCCGACCGGGACCGGCCGTACCCGGGAGACGACGCCGACTACGACGAGCCGGGCACCCGCGGCCGCCGCCGGGGCCACCGTCCCGAGCCCTACCCGGCGGGCGACCCCGAGCCCGACGATCCGCGCGCACCCGCCCGGCGTCCCGCGCACCGGACGGACGCCTACGACCCGCGTGACGACGCCGAGTTCGACGAACCGCGCGGCGCCCGGCAGCGGACCTACCGCCCGGAGCCGTACTCCCCGGGACCGGCCTCGGAACCGGACTACGACCACGATCCGCGCTCCCGCGACGCCCGCCGCGCGTACCGGCCCGAGCCGTACCCCGTAGGACCGGCCTCGGAACCGGACCACGACGACGATCCGCGCTTCCGCGACCGGCGTCCGGCCTACCGGCCCGAGCCCTACCACCCGGACGACGGTGCCGACTACGACGACCGCCGCACGGGAGCGCGGCGTCGGCCGCGGCTGCCCGAGCTGGACGCCGCGGAGCCGGACCTCGACCGCGACGACGATCCGCGCTCGGCCGGCCGCCCCCGGACCTACCGGCCGGAGCCCTACTACCCGGACGGCGACCCCGGCCGGGAGCCGCCGCGCCGGCGCAGGCGGGCCGAGGACGACGGATGGTCCTGGGCGGAGGAGGACCGATGAGCGACGACGGCGGGACCCGGACCTCCCCCGACCCGGTCGTGCCGGTGCCGGACGGGGGTCGGCACTGCACTGACCGGGCGGGGGAGCGCATCGCGGAGCGGCTGCTGACCACGGTCCGGGAGGACCTGGGCCGCGCCGACTCCAAGGCGGCGGTGCTGCTCTCGGGGACGCTCGCGCTGCCCGCGTTCCTCGCCGGGTGGCGCGGCACCCCCGCCTGGGACGGGCCGGGCGACGTGATGCTGGTGCTCTCCGGGGTGCTCTGGGCCGTCGCGGTCGCCGCGCTGGTCGGGGCGCTGATGCCGCGCACCGGCACGGTCCGCGGCGGGGACGCGGTGACGTACTTCGGCGATCTGGTGGCGTCCCGCGACCTCGCGGGGCTGTCCGCCCGGGTCGGCGAGGCCGGGCGCGACCCCGCCACGTGGCTCCTCGTCCAGGCCGTGGACGTCAGCTCCATCCTGTCCGCCAAGTACCGGGCCATCCGCTGGGGGGTGGGCTCGCTCGCCCCCTCTGCGGCGCTGGCCGTCGTCTGGGGGCTGACCGCGGGCTGATCCCGGACGGCGCGCGCGACACCGGTGTACCACCGCGCGTACGCCAACGCTCCATCGCACATGACACCGGCACGCACCAGGCACGACGCCGGACGCGTCACCACATACACGTCACAAGCACCGGCAACAGCGTCGAGCGCTACCTCAGCACAAACCTCAAGCACCGACTTCACGCAGACCAGAAGACCAAGGGGACGGCCGTGGGAAGAGTCACGGGAAGACGACAGACAGGAAGGACCCGGGTCCGCCGCGGCGCCGCCTCGGTGCTGGCCGGCACCGCGCTGGTCGTGTCCCTGTTGGCACCGGCCGGTCAGGATCCGGTGCCCGCGGCGGACGCCACATCGGCGTTCCCGGCGGTCAACTACGCGGTGGCCGTGGACGAGTCGGCCAGCCTCGCGCCCGAGGACATGAAGGCCGAGACGGCCGCCGCCAAGCGGATCGCGCTGGGCGACGTGTCCTCGTCCTCGCAGGTCACGGTGTTCGGCTTCGCCGCCGCGGAGAAGCCCGGCCAGCGCGTGGTGGACCCCGTGTGCCCGCGCACCACGCTGGACGCGGCGGGCCGCGAGGACGTCGGCGGCTGCGTCGACAAGCTGCGCAAACGCAAGGAGAGCGAGGGCACCGGCACCGACCTGCCCACCGCCATCCGGCAGGGCGTGGACGACCTGACCGACGGCACCGACGCCTCGGTGCCCCGGGTGCTGTTCCTGCTGACCGACGGGAAGATGGACGTCGAGGACAGCTTCAAGTACGGCGACCCCGCGCACCGCGCGGCCGAGGGCGAACGGCAGTTGAAGGAGGCGCTGGAGGAGGCCGCCGCGCAGAACGTGCAGATCTGGCCGCTGGGCTTCGGATCCGACCCGGACAAGAAGCAGCTCGACCAGATCGCCGCCGGCGGCTACCAGAAGGGCTGTGTGGAACTGCCCTCCGCGTCGCCCAAGGCCCACAAGGTCGACGGGGCGAAGGACGTCGGCACCACGCTGGAGCGGATCTTCGCAGCCGCCCACTGCCTGCGCCACGAGGAGGGCCCCAGCAAGCGGCCGCCGGCCACCCTGGAGATCGGCATCTCGCCGCTGGCGACCGTCGGCAGCATCGTCGTCGACAAGGGCGACCCCGAGGTGAAGATCACGTACTTCGACCCGGCGGGCGACAAGGTCCCCACCACCTCCGGGACGTTCAAGAAGTCCCGCTTCGAACTCGCGGGCGGCACCGGCACGGTGGAGGCGCTGAAGATCGTCGACCCGCTGCCCGGCGTCTGGAAGGTGAAGGCCGAGGCCCCGGAGGGCCACCGCTCGCTGCCCGTCGCGGTGAGCGTGCTGTGGCAGGGCGAACTGCGCGGCGCCATCACCATGGACCCGCCCTCGCCGCAAGCCGGCGAGAAGGTCACGGTGACCATGCGCCTGCAGACGCGCGAGGGCTACGAGATCAAGGACCCGCGCGACTACGAGGGGCTGCGCGTGCGCAGCGAGCTCACCGGGGACGGGTTCTCCGCGCTGGCGCTCGACCTCGCCGACGACGGCAAGGGGGCCGACCCCGACGCGAGCGACGGCTCCTTCACCGGCACCGTGACCATCCCGCAGGACGCGGACGGGGCGCTGACGGTGAGCGCCACGCTGACCGCCTCGGGGCTGAGCGCCGACACGCGCAGCGAGACCGGTGAGGTCGCCCCCGGTGAACTGCCCGTCAAGGCGTCGCTCGAACTGCCCGACGGCGACACCAACCCCGGCGGCACGGTCACCGGCACCCTGGACGTCAGCAACACCACCGACGCCCCGCACACCCTGCGGCTGTCCGTCGCCGACGTGAAGGACGGGCCGCTGTCCGTCGAGCCGAAACAGATCACCCTCAAGCCCGGTGAGCGGGACACCCGCAAGGTCACCGTCCGGGTCTCCCCGGCGAGCGCCTTCGGCGACCGGCTCGGTGACGGCCTTGACCTCTCCGGCACCTTCACCGTCGTCGACACCACCGACGACGACCGCACACTCGAACGCGCCCCGGTCTCGGTGCACGTCACACCGAAGCCCGGGATCTGGGACCAGTACTGGTGGGCGTTCGTGGCCGGCGCCGTCGCCCTCGCGCTGGCCGCCGCGGCCGTCGTCGCCCGGCTACGGCTGCGCAGGCGCCGGCGGGACCCGTTCGGGCTGGTGCTGCAACTGGTCGCCGAGGACGGCACCGTCCTCAACGAGCACCGGGCCGGACACGGCAACAACAAGCAGTGGTACGAGTTCGCCGTCGCCGAGGCCCATCGCAGCCCGCGGATCGAGCGGCGCTCGCACGGCCCGTACGCCGTCCGGCGCAGGCGTGAGGGCGGCGCGGTGGTCCGCAAGGGCGGCAGCCGCATCACCCTGCCCGTCCACGGCCAGGTCCAGCTGACCGACACGCTGAGCCTCGCCCTCGGCGGGGGCCCGAGCCAGGGACCCCGTCCGCCGCAGGGCGCCTTCGCCGGTGGCAGCGACCCGAGGCCCCCGGGCCCGGGCAGCACCTACGACGAGTTCCTGTGACGCGCGGGGCGGGGCCGCACACGTCACCCGCGGCCCCGCCCCACCCACCGCACCGCCGCGCGGCCGTCCCGCCGCGCGGCAGCACGGACGTACCCAGCACAGACCTGCGGCCCGTCGGCCGTGAAGCGGGGAGGAAACCATGAAGATCTTCCAGCCGATGCTCTTCGTCGGCCTGGGCGGCACCGGAGGCCTGGTCGGTGCCGAGCTGGAACGCAGACTGCGCGCCGAACTGTGCGGTCCCGACGGCATGGCGCTGAGCAGGCAGAGCGGCCATGCCCCGTTCCAACTGCCCGACTGTCTGCAGTTCGTGTACGCGGACTACAGCGAGAGCGACCTCCAGCGGCTGCCGCAGTTCAACGTGGACCCGTCGCTGCGGGCCGCGTACGCCCGTACCTCCCGGGCCACCCACAACCTGCTGCCGAACTTCGACGCCTCCCCGGAAGTCACCAAGATGCTCCGGGCGGTGCTGCGCGACGAGGTCGCCGACTGGCTGCCGCCGCGCATCGACGAGCCGAAGGTCACCCCGCTGCACGCGGGCGCGGGCCAGCTGCCGACCGTGGGCCGGGCCGCCCTGTTCGCCACCCTCAGGCACGGCCTCGGCCCGGTCCTGGAACCGCTCCTCCAGGCGATCGACGCCATCGCCAAGGCGGGCGGCGAGCTGAGCGAGCTCGGCGGCGGCAAGGTCAACGGCTGTGATGTGTTCGTCGCCTTCTCGGTGGCCGGCGGCACCGGCGCCGGGATCTTCCTGGACTATCTGCACCTCATCAACTACGCCTTCCAGCTCCGCCGCTTCGACGGCGTGAAGATCTACCCGCTGGTCGTCATGCCGTCGTCGTTCTCCTCGGCGACCGGCGGCGGCCGCGAGGCCGAGCTCAACGCGGCGCGGGCGCTGGTCGACCTGTTCCGGCTGGTGGACACGCAGAACGCGCCGTCGGAGGGCCACGAGATCGGCGATCTCGACCAGGAGCTCGGCCTCGGCATCCGCTACCCGGGCATGACCCCGATCCGGCTGCGCACCGGCATCCTGCCCACCGCGTTCCTGTTCAGCCCGACCGCGGGCATCCGCGCGGACGACCTGCGCCGCTCCATCGTCTCCCTGGTGATGTCGCTGATCGGCACCGAGCTGGGCGACGGCAGCTCCCGGGGCCGCAAGCTGGCGGCGGACGACGACTTCCAGACCTTCGCCGCGAGCTTCATCAACCGGGGCGTGCAGCGCAGCGCCGTGTCCCCGACCGGGATCGGCCGGCAGGGCGTCTCCACCAGCCTGGTCGCCTCCATGACCGCGCCGATGGACCAGCTGGCCGACCTGGTGGCCGGGCGGCTGCTGCGGCTCGCGGTCACCGACCTCGTGGCGCAGCCGCGGGCCGCGCTGCGGGACGAGGCGGTGCCGATGATCAGGCAGCTCTTCGCCGACTCCAACCTCGAAGAGCTGTGGGAACGCAGGCAGTTGCCGGTACCCGAGCCCGATCCGCTGCCGCGCGGCGGCAGGAACATCGAGCAGGCGCTCGGCGAACGCATCGCGGACATGCAGCGCCTGCTGTCCGACCTGCGCGCCGAGGCGGAGCGGTCGGCCATCACCATGGCCGACCGGTTCGCCCCGCGCCCCGCCATCGACAAACTGCTGCAGACCGTCGACCCCTTCCTCGCCGAACGCACCGTCAGGGGCGTCCCGGACAGCGAGGAACCCATCGCCCGGCTCGGCTTCCTCGGCATGCTGGACCACCGTGCCCGCACCCCGCAGCGCCCGGCCGGGGTGGCCGAGCAGCCGCCCAAGATCCCCCGGATCAAGGGCCTGCTGGGCGGCATGGCGCCGGCCCGCTGGGGCGACGACGACGTGCAGGCCGCCATCCAGGAGCAGGACGCCTGGTACCAGTGGCGCTGCCGGCTGGTGTGGCACGAGGCCTGGCGCGAACAGCAGATGCACTGGCAGCCCCAGGCCGACGCGGCCGGCACCGACCTCGGACGGCTGGTGGGCGCCTTCCGCAGGCACAGCGACCAGGAGAACAAGACCGCCCAGCAGAAGGCCCACGAACTGTACGAGGACCGCACCGGCATCTCGTATCTGCTGCCGCCGCAGCGCAACCTCAACCACTTCTACGAGGACGTCGTCACCCGGCTGGTCCGCCGCGAGGGACTGCGCGAGAACGAGGACGAGGCGGCGCTGCTGCTCAAGCTGGTCGACGGCGACACCTGGCGCCAGGTCCACGCCCAGAGCCGGCGCGACCCCGAGGGCTCGGTGGCCCGGGTCAAGGGGCAGCTGGAGGCCCGGATCACCCGGCTGTTCGCGGAGAGCGGGGCGCATCTGGAGGAACGGCCGCTGCTGCCGTCCATGGGCACGCTGCTGGCCGCCGCGGCCGGTGACGCGGACGCCAAGGACCAGGTCAGCAAGGAGGCCCTCGATCTGTTCGGCCGGAAGCTGACCGGGCTGCTGCCGGTCGGGTTCACCCCGGAGGGCACCGGCCTGCTGCGGGTCCTGGTGACCCATCCGCGGGTGCAGGCCGTGGAGGAGGTGCAGGAGTTCCTCGGCAAGACGCTGCGGCTGCCCTCGGACGCCAAGAACTCCGTGGAGTACCGGGGCGTGGAGAGCGACTCGATCACCGTGGTCCTCTTCCGCAGCGAGATGAGCCTCACCCAGGTGCCCGAGGCCCGCAAGGTGCTGCGCCAGTGGGCCCGCGCGAAGGACTCCGAGCAGGCCCAGGACGTACTGCGGTGGCGGCAGCGGCTCGGCTACCGGGACAGCTGGATGGTCAGCGGCGAGGAGGACCGGCGGGTCATCCTGCACCGCCTGCTGTGCTGCATGTGGAACGGCCAGGTGGACGTCGTCGACGGCGACCCGGCCTCGCCGGACCGGATCCGGCTGCGGCTGCACCCCGAGAAGGGCACACATGTCCCCGGTGTGCGGCTGCGGCTGGGGGACTTCCCCGGCGGCGTGTCCAGCTGGGCCGAGCTGCTGCGGTCGTACGAGCGCTGGACGGTCCTGGACGACGAGCGGATCGTCGAGGACTACTGCCGTGAGCTGATGGGCGCTCAGCCGACGGGCCTCGCCCGGGCCGGCAGCGAACCGCATCCGCTCTTCGTCGACCTGGTCGAGAAGGTCGCCCCGCGCCAGCTGGAGCTGCTCACCGAGCGCCGGGAGCGGGGCGGCGAGCGGGTCGAGGGCTGGGTGCGCCCGCTGTGGGAGTTCTGGGCGGAGACCCTGCCCGCCGCCCTGGACACCGAGTTCGGCGACCAGCGCGCGGTCCAGCCGACCCTGCGCACCCTGCTGGAACACGTCCGCGGCGGCACCCCGACCGACCCACGCACCCGCGAGGGCTTCTCGACACCGCGGCGTCCGGCACCCGATGACGACGACTGGGGCACGGCACCGGTCGGACCGCGCGGCGGCTACGACGACTACGACAGGCCGTACGGCGACGAGCGCGGCGCGGCGGACCGCGAGGACCGCGAGGGCCGCGAGGGCCGCGAGAGTCGCGAGAGCTGGGGCGCGCGCCGCCAGGGCGAGCCCGGGCCCCGCTCGGGCAGCCGCCATGACGAACCCGACGACGACTACGGCGGCTTCGGCGGCGACCGTCGCCACGACGCCTACGACGACCCCGACCGGGACGACCGCCGGAACGCGGACGGCCGCGACGGTCAGGACGGTCGGCGGCGGCCGCCGTGGGACGACGACGAGCCCGGCGGCCCGGGTCGGCGCAACCCCTGGGACGGTGACGCGCAGTGAGCACGCCCGAGTCCTTCGGCACCGTCATCCACCTGGACCTGCGGGCCGGGGCGGCGGCGCTGCACAACCCGTCCGCCCTGCGGGCCCGGGTCGCCCAGGAGCTGGGCCGGGCCGGGCTGCCGGAGCCCGACGACCCGCTGTTCCTGGTGGTCGACACCCCGGCCGGGCTCAACGACCACCAGACGCAGTACGAACTGCTCACCGGCTACCGGGCGGTGGGCGAGGTCAGGCTGCTCGTGCTGCTCGTGGGCAGCGCGCCCGGCTCGTTCGCCGGTGAGGAGGGGGACTTCCAGCCCGACCGCCGGCTGCTGCGCCCCTCCGTGCTGCGGGCCACCGGCAGCGGGCTGCTGTGGGCCGGTGATCTGCGTTCCGCCCGCACCGCGCTGGAGCAGCCCGCGCCCGACGACCCGGACGCGCTGGCGGTCCTGGTCGACGTGCTGTCGGTCCCGGACGTCTACCTCAGCGTGCTGGACAGCGTCCAGGCGCTGCCCGAGGCCGTCGCCGCGCCCGGCGTACGGCTGCTGGAGCAGGACCTGCCGCCGGAGGTGCGCGACCGGGCCTGGCGTGACGCGCTCACCCGGTTCGCCGGCGCCGACGACGACCTGGCGCCGGACGTGGTGCTGACCGCCTCCTCCGGCGCCGATCTGCCGGAGCCGCTGCGCGGGTTGGTGGCCGGCCGGGGCGGACGGGACCTGGGGCACCGGGAGCCCGGCGGCATCGCGGACGACGCCCACCGCGCCTGCGCGGACGCCCTCGACTACGCCGACGACGCGCTGGCCGGGCTGCGGACCCTGCCCGGCCTGCTGCGGGCCTCCCGCCGGGAGACGTTCGAGGCGGAGGTCGAGCAGGCGCGCAAGTCGCTCGACGAGTACCGGGACCTCGTCGCCACCGCCCTGCGCGGCGGCGGCACGGCACCGTCCGCCGCCGAGTCGGCGACCCGGCTGGCGGCCCTCGGGCTGCGGGTGCCGTCGGCCGAGGGCATGGGTGAGCGGATCGGCGAGGGGCTGCGGGAGTTCGCCCTGAAGCTGCTCGGCCAGGGGCTCGCCCTGCGCTCCGTCGCCCAGCGCTTCACCGGACTCGCCGGGCGGGTGGAGCCGCTGCCGGGCTCGGCACTGCTGCCGAAACTCGGCCCCCACTCCGCCGAGGCCGTGGCGCGGCAGACGACAGGAGCGGCCGGCACCGAGGTGCCCGGGCTGCCGGTGGCCGGTCCGCTCGCGGCGTTCGGGGCGGGGGTGCTCGGCGCGCTGTGGTCGGGGCCGTTCCTCGCCCTCGCGGTGCTGGTGCCGCTGCTGTTCCTCGGCATGGCGACGCTCGGGGCGGCCCGGCTGCGGGGTGCGGGACGCCCCGGCCGCTGGGCGGTGGCCCCGAGGGTCGCGGCGCTGAGCGGTGCCGCGATCGGGGCGGGCGCGGGGTACGCGACCGAGCCGCCCGTCTGGCTGGGCACGATCGGCCTGCTGGTCGGCCTCGGCATCGCGGTGGAGACCGTACGCCGGCTCTGGCGGGCGGCGGCCGCCGCCTGGGCCCCGGCCCACACAACTGCCGTACTGCGCCAGGCCCTTGACGGTCTGGATGCCCTGCTGGCCGAGGCGGTCCGGGAGCACTGGGCCGTCGAGGAGCGGCTGTACTGCGCCGACGCCGCGCGTTCGGTCGCCGGGATGCTGCGGGCGACGGCGGCCGCCGCCGAGGCCGAGGCGGTGCCCGAGCGCGCGCGGCTCACGGCGGCCGGGGTGTCCGGCACCTTCGGCGCGTCCGGCGCCGCGACCCACGCCGAGGACGACTGGCTCTCCAGCGACCCGGACATGGACGGGGACGACGTCTACACCGGTTCCGGTTCGGAGGACGGCGAGACCGACTGGGCGAGCGTGTACGCCTGGGAGGACGAGCCCGCCGAGGAGAAGGAGGAGAGGAACGCGGAGCAGGGGCGGGAGAAGAGCTCCGACGGCCTCTGGGGGAACCGCCCCAAGGGGGTTCCGCGGTGGCTGGAGCGGGAGAGCGGGGAGGGCGGGCCGGAGCTGGTCGCCACCCTGTCCGCCGATCTGACGGACGCCGCGCTCGAAGCCATGAAGCACTACTGGGGCGCCGTCGAGCGCGGCCAGGCCGGCGCCCGCGCCGTGCGGCGCACCGAGGAACGGGTCCGCGAGCTGCTGTCCACGGCCCGTCATCACCTCCAGCACAACGGAGTTCTGGCCCCGCCCCCGTTCGCCGCCGCGCGCCGCGTCCGCGCCACCTCGGCGAACCTGCTCGGCACCGACCCCTACGGACTGGCCGAACTGGTCGGCGCGGACGCCGGCCGGCAGGCCGTGGTGCAGCTGTCCACACCCGAGCAGGGCACGCTGCTCAGCCGCGACCCGGAGGCCGCAGTGTGGCTCAGGTTCGCGCCCCGGGCGGTGCGCGACGAGGTCGAGAAGTCCTGGCGGGCGAGCGGTTCGGCACATCCGGAGGACGTCCTGTGGACGTCGTCGGGCCGCTACGCCGGCCTGGTCCGGCTCACCCCGTTGCGGATCGGCGTGGTCCACACCGTCCGCTCCCGGCACGGCTCCGGCCCCGACGGGACGAACCCGTACGACCGCACGGACGCGTACGAGAGGGCTGATCGGGACGAGGCGACGAACCCCTACGACTCGGATTCGTACTCGGATTCGTACGACCGTACGGACTCCGACGACTGGCTCGCCTCGGACGACTGGACGCGTTCCGCCGACCGGGAGGACGGCGAGCGCTGGTGATTCGCAGACCGCGTCCCGGTCCGCCGCGCACCCACCCGCACGGCCCTGTGCACATGTACGAACGAAAGGACCGCCGGTGACCAGCACCACGCATTCCCGCCCGCCGGGGCCGGGCGGGCCGCCTCCGGACAAGCTCGCGTTCACCGTGCCGTCGGGGCGGCGGCGCGTCACGCCGGTCCGGGTCGGCCGTGAGTTCCGCCGCGACCGGCTGCTGCCCCAACTGCTGCGCAGGGCCGTGCTCGACGACGAGGGACAGCAGTGCGTCCAGGTCCGGCTGAGCGCCAAGGACGCGTCGAACCCGGCCGCGCGCGCCCTGCTGGACACCGAGGCGGGCACCGCCGTGCAGCTGCGCCAGGTGCTCGGCGACACCGAGTACGAGGCCCTCTTCCCCCGGCTGATCGGCTACGAGCTGGACACGGCCGAGCCGTTCCTGCTGTACGACCCGCCGCGCGGTACGCCCGTCTCGCGGATCCATGTGATGGGCGCGGCCGACCAGGAGATCTTCACCCGCGATCTGATGCTGGCCCTGTGCCTGCTGGAGGGCCAGGGCCTGGTGCCGCGCGGCATCTCGCCCGCCACCGTGCTCTGGGACGGCGCGAAGGTGCAGCTGTGGGGACTGGAGTCGGTGACCCGGATCGGCCGCCCCAGGCGCCCGTGGGGCCGCTCGCCCTTCTGCCCGCCCGAACAGCGCGGCGGCCAGGGGCTCGCCGACCCCCGGGACGCGGTGTGGAGCGCGGCGCAGGTGCTGTACCGGCTGGCGACCGGGCGGTCCGGCCCCGTCGACCGGCCGCCCGCCGACCTCGGCGAACACCGCAAGCTCGACCAGACGTTGCGGGACGCCTTCGCCCCGGACGCGGCCGACCGGCCGACGCCCGCCCAGGTGCTCGACCTCGTCGCGCCGGGTGCCGCTCGCCGTGTCCGGGCCGCCGTGCCGCCCGATGAGACGCGTCCGCACCACGAGGCGTTCGAGGAGGCGCTGCGGCTCAAGCGGCAGGCCCCCGCCGCCCCGTCCTGCGGCGGCTCGGGGTCGGAACAGACCGGCAACGAGGTGCTCTGCCCGTACTGCCTGGAGACCATCCGGCTCGATCTCGGCAAGCTGTTCGTCACCGACAGCCGGATGCAGTACAAGCCGCTGGACCTCAAGGGCATCAACAACCCCGTGCGGCGGACGGACGTCATGCGCGGCGCCGTCCAGAAGTGCACGGCGGACCCGGAGTTCCCGGCGCACTACATCCCGGTGCCCTATCTGACGTACGGCCGTCCGCTGACCGTCGCGATGGTCGGCCAGTCCTCCACCGGCAAGAGTCATCTGCTGACCCAGATGATCGCGGCGATCACCGACGGCGGACTGGAGCCCTTCGGACTGAAGTGGCAGTCCGTCAATCCGGAGCAGCACGCCCGGTTCGTACGGGACCGTGTGCAGCCGCTGCGCAACGGTAAGGTGCTGAACCACACCCCGGCGCTCGGCATGGACGACTTCGCCCGCTTCGTGGAGTCCCTGCTGATCACCGACCCACGTGGGCAGGTCCGCCCGGTCGCCTTCTTCGACCTCGGCGGCGAGGACCTCGTCCGCACCGACGCGGCGCTGCGGTTCCTGCTCGGCGTCGACGCCCTGGTCTTCGTGGTCGACCCGGCGCTGGCCCTGCCGCTGCCACAGCTGGACCACGCCAGGGAACGCTGGGGTGTGGAGGTGAACCGGGACGGCGACCTCGCCTTCGGCACGGTCCTGGACCGGCTGCCGAAGCACGGCGGATATCTGGACGTGCCGTCCGCGATGGTGCTCGGCAAGGCCGACCTCCTCAGGTTCCAGCCGCCCGTCGACCGGTGGCTGACCCGGCCGCCGGCCACCTCGCTGGACCCGGCGCTGGTGCGCGAGGAGAGCCGGGACCTGTACGGGCTGCTGCGCCGGCACGCGGGACAGGCGTGGCTGCGCCCCTTCGACGCCGTCCGCCGCTGCACCCTGCACATCGCGTCCGCCACCGGCGGCCAGGAGGACCACGGCCGCTATCCGGCGGGGGCCGGGCCCCGGCGGGTGCTGGAGCCGCTGCTGGCGCTGTTCGCCATGCACGGGCTGATCCAACTGCCCGGCGGCGTCGAGGCGTTGGCGGTGGGGGAGACGCCCGCGCTGGAGGCGGTGCCGTGGGGCGCGGCCGGGGAGGCCGGGATGTTCGAGAGGTCGGAAGGGCCCGAGGAGCCCGAGGGATCCGAGGGAGGGGAACTCCGGTGAACGACTTCCAGGACCGGGGCTCGGTGCACCAGGTCGTCTACCGCTGGGACGGCAACCACGGCCGCCAGGGCACCGGCATGAACGCCGTCGCCCACTCCTGCGACGCCGAGCGCGCCGAGGAACTCGGGCGCGAACTGGGGCCGTTGCTGTGGGTGTCGGGCGCGGCGGCCGCCCGGCCGAGCGTCGTGCGCACCCTGTCCCGCGACGGCGACGTCCTGCTCGTGCGGCGCTGGCCCACCACCGACCGGGGCGGACGCCCCAGCACGGTCAGCCATGTGCTGGTCGGCGAACCCGGGACCCTGAAGGTGCGTCAGTGCCTCGGGCTCGCCTACGAAGGCTGGGGCAGCCGGGAGAAGGCCGAGACGGCCACCGGGAAGCAGGACATGGTCGAGTGCGCGAAACTCGACGGACTGGCGCTCAGGCGTTTGCCGGAGATGCTGGAGAAGCTGCCTTCGGTCAACCACGCGCTGACGATGACCGCGGCGGAGTGGCTGCGCGATCCGACGCAGCGGATCTCGCTGCTGATGGAGGACCGGAAGCATCCCGGCTGGCCCGATCAGAGCACGGTGCCGGTGGTCTACCTCGGGCTGTTCCTGCTCTTCGGACCCTGGCTGGGCCGGCAGTGGACCTTCGCCACGTACGACACGGCCGACAGCCATCCGCTACGGCTCACCTCCGTCCCGGGCTGGGAACCGGACAGCGGTGAGTCCGGCCCGCTGGCCCGGGTCAGGGGAGGCAGGCCGGTCAACCGCAGGTTCGAGCTCTGGGCGGCGGCCGAGCTCGTACGGCACGTCCTCGCGAACCCCGAGGCGGACGCCGGAGTACCGCAACTGGTCGACGAACTCCCCGAGGGCGCGGCACTGGACTGGGAGCGGCGCCGGGCCCGTCTGAAGGAGATCCTGGGCGCGGACCGGACACCGCCGGCCGGCACGAGGATCCCGACCCTCGCGCCCGGGTCGCGGTCGGGAGAGGCGGGGGAGGCCCCAGCGGGGGAGCGGGACCGGGACCGGGAGCGGGACCGGGATTCCGGCCGAGCCGCGGTCGCCTCGGAGCCGTATCCGGCTTCGTATCCGGACTCGTACGCGGAGCCACAACCGGACTCCTACGCGGAGCGGCACCCGGACTCGTACGCGGACCCGCACATGGAGCCCTACACCGACCGATACCCGCACCCGTACCCGCACCCACCCGCGAACCCCAACCCGACCCTCGCGCCCCCGCCTCCCCCCGCCGCCCCTCCGCACCCCTTCCACCAGCCCGCCCTCGATCCGAACGGCCCCGACACCCACGCTCTCCGCCAAGGGCTCCGCGGCTACCGGCGCGGCGACGTCATGGCGCAGAGCTCTCTGCTGGCGGAGTTGCGCAGGCACCCGGACGAACTGCTGCTGCGCGAGCTGCGGTCGGCCGAACTCCCGCCTGAGTCAGTGGAGTTGATCCTGGACGTGCTGGGCGAACCGCACCGCGTCCAGGCGCGTTCGCCGGAGCTACGGCACGAGCTCTGCTCGGAGGTGCTGCATCACGACCTGTACTTCACGCCGCACGGACCGGGCGTCGAGGGCCGATCGGGAGCCGACCGGGCCTCGCGCGCGGCGCACCTCTTCACCTGGGCCGTCGCACCGCTCGCCCGGCACGAGCGCCATCAGCGCCAACTCCAGGAACTGCTGTACCGGATGAGCCGTGATCCCCACCCCACCACGGGCAACTGGCTCCGGCAGAGCATCATCGAGCCGCCGAACGGTCAGGTCCCCGACCTGCCGCCGGTGGTGTGGAGCCGGCTTCTGGCGAACGCGCTGATCCGGGTCAACCAGCCGCCGAACTCCGCGCCCCCGGCACCCCAGGCTCCCCCGGCGCCCCGCACCACCGCCCCGGCCCCCTTGGCGCCCCCGCCGCCGGACCATCCGCCGAAGGCGCTCATGGCCAGGATCTCCGGTCGGATCGGCACCGCCGGCTGTCTGCTCGCGGGTGGCCTCGGGTTCTGCGTCGCCGGCATGGTCGTCGTGGTCGCCTGGTTCCTCAGCTGACGGGTCCGCTCGGCCGCCCGGTCCGCTCAGTGCGCCAGCCGCTTCTCGAACCAGTGGCTGGCGTAGACGTGGTCGTCGTACGCCGGGATCTCCGTGTATCCGCACGCCCGGTACATGGCCTGCGCCTCGGTGAGCGCGGCGTGCGTGTCGAGGCGTACGACGGTCAAGTGGCGGGCGGCGGCCTCCTGTTCGAGCGCGGCGAGCAGCCGGCGGGCGAGGCCGAGGCGGCGGGCGCCGCGGGCCACCCAGACGTGGCGGATCTCGCCGACGCCGGGTTCCGGGCACCGTAGGGCGCCGCAGCCCACCGGGCGGCCCTCCTCGTACGCGACGAAGAACGCGCCGGCGTCGCCGGACACCTCCTGGGGCCGTACGAGGTCGTCCTTGTCGAACCCTTCGGGGAACCGCTCGTCGATGTCGGCCGCGTAGGCGTCCAGGCAGGCGCGGGCGTCCGGTGCGGCGCCGTCGACGAGGGCGACGGTGATGCCGGCGAGGCGCAGCAGGCGCTGGGCGGTGGTCATGGCCTCGGTCAGTGCGGTGCGCTGCGGTTCGCTGAGGCCTTCGAGCAGGCCGGCCGCGGCCGCGTGCGCCCGCCGGTTCTGCTCCTTGACCTCGACCCGCCCGGCCGGGGTCAGCTCGATGACGCGCAGCCGGCTGTCCTGCGGGTGCGCGCTCAGCGTGACCATGCCCTGGGCCTGAAGCGCCTTGGCCATCCGGCTCAGATACCCGGCGTCCAGCCCCAGCCGGCTCCTGAGCTCACGCAGCGACGCCCCGTCCCCGACCTCGAACAGCAGCCGGGCCTCGCCGAGCGGACGGTCCTGGCCGAGATAGTGGTCGTCCAGCACGCCGATGCGGCGCGTGAAGTAGCGGTTGAACCGTCGGATGGCCGTGACCTGGTCCGTCGACACCGGCTCGGTGTTTCGCACTGGCTCCATGGCTCCACGCTTCTCAGTGGCTCCCCGTTTCTTTGACTTTAGTCAAAGACCTCACCGGCGTCCACGGCATCGGGCATCGGAGTGAATGGTTTTCACCCGGTTTGCCCGCATGTTCAGTGACACAGCGCACTTTCGGCCATGGATCGCGCATGCATCCGCATGCCGAGGGCAGGCGCACTCGGTCCCGTGAGTGACACACATGTGACACACGGGCTCTGAACAGGAACGGAAGGCAACACCGATCATGGCGGAAAGTACGGAACTCCAGGCACGCGGCACCATCCACGTGGGAGGGGAATGGCGGTCGGCCGTCTCCGGCGCGACACGCGAGATCCTCGACCCCGCGGACGGGGCGCCGTTCGTCGTGGTCGCGGAGGGTGACGAGAAGGACACCGACCTCGCGGTGGACGCCGCGCGCCGCGCCTTCGACGGCGGCCAGGGCGAGTGGCCCCGCACCCCCGTCGCCGAGCGCGCCGCGCTGCTGCGCCGCGTGGCCGACCTGCTCGTGCGCGACCGCGAGCAGCTCGGGCTGCTGGAGAGCCGTGACGCCGGCAAGACCGTCGAGGAGGGCCGGGTCGACATCGACTGCGTCGCCGACGCCTTCCGCTACTTCGCCGACCTGGTCGCCGCCGAGGCCCCGGGCCGGGTCGTCGACGCGGGCTCGCCCGACATCCACAGCGTCGTCGTCCATGAGCCGGTCGGCGTGTGCGCGCTGATCACGCCCTGGAACTACCCGCTCCTCCAGGCCAGCTGGAAGATCGCGCCCGCGCTCGCCGCCGGCAACACCTTCGTCGTCAAGCCCAGCGAGATCACCCCGCTGACGACGATCGCCCTGATCGAGCTGCTCGTCGAGGCCGGTCTGCCCGCCGGTGTCGCCAACATCGTCACCGGGCCCGGCCACTCCGTCGGCGCCCGCCTCTCCGAGCACCCCGACGTCGATCTCGTCTCCTTCACCGGCGGCCTGATCAGCGGCACCAAGGTGGCCCAGGCCGCGGCGCCCACCGTCAAGAAGGTCGCCCTCGAACTCGGCGGCAAGAATCCCAACGTCGTCTTCGCCGACGCCTGCGCCACCGACGAAGCCTTCGACACCGCCGTCGACCAGGCCCTCAATGCCGCCTTCATCCACAGCGGCCAGGTCTGCTCGGCCGGCGCCCGCCTGATCATCGAGGAGTCCGTCCGGGACCGTTTCGTCGCCGAGCTGGCGCGCCGGGCCGACCGTATCCGGCTCGGCCGCGGCACCGCCGACGGCGTCGAGTGCGGCCCCCTCGTCTCCGAGCAGCAGCGCGCCAAGGTCGAGGCGTACGTCGACTCCGCGCTCAAGGAGGGCGCGGTGCTGCGCTCCGGCGGCAAGCGCCCCGAGCCGTCCCCGGAGCGGCCGGAGAGCGGCTACTTCTACGAGCCCACGCTGCTGGACCACTGCCACCGCGAGATGAAGGTCGTCCGCGAGGAGGTCTTCGGCCCGGTCCTCACCGTCGAGACCTTCCGCACCGAGGACGAGGCGATCGCCCTCGCCAACGACACCGAGTACGGCCTCGCGGGCGCCGTGTGGACCACCGACGCCGGCCGCGCCCGCCGCGTCGCTGGGCGCCTTCGGCACGGCACCGTCTGGATCAACGACTTCCACCCCTACCTCCCCCAGGCGGAGTGGGGCGGCTTCGGCAAGAGCGGGGTGGGCCGCGAACTCGGCCCCGCCGGACTCGCCGAGTACCGCGAGAGCAAGCACGTCTACCAGAACCTCGCGCCGAGGCCGGTCCGCTGGTTCGCCGGCTGACCTCCGCCGATCGCAAGCTTCCGTAAGTTCCTGGAGTACCTCCACATGTCCCAGAACACCCCTGTCTACGACTACGTCGTCATCGGAGGCGGCACAGCGGGCTCCGTCATAGCCTCCCGCCTCACCGAGAACCCCGACGTCACCGTCGCCGTCATCGAGGGCGGCCCCAGCGACGTCGGCCGCGACGACGTCCTCACCCTGCGCCGCTGGATGGGTCTGCTCGGCGGCGAGCTGGACTACGACTACCCCACCACCGAGCAGCCCCGCGGCAACTCCAACATCCGGCACAGCCGCGCCCGCGTCCTGGGCGGCTGCTCCTCGCACAACACCCTCATCGCCTTCAAGCCGCTGCCCTCCGACTGGGACGAGTGGGAGGAGGCCGGCGCCAAGGGCTGGGGCGCGGTGCCGATGGAGGCGTACTACGCCCGGCTCAAGAACAACATCGTCCCGGTCGACGAGAACGACCGGAACGCCATCGCCCGTGACTTCGTCGACGCGGCTCAGGCCGCGCTCGGCGTCCCGCGCGTCGAGGGCTTCAACAAGCAGCCCTTCACCGAGGGCGCCGGCTTCTTCGACCTCGCCTACCACCCCGAGAACAACAAGCGCTCCTCGGCGTCGGTGGCGTATCTGCACCCGGTGATGGACGAGCGCGAGAACCTCACGATCCTGCTGGAGACCTGGGCGTACAAGCTGGAGCTGAACGGCACCCGCGCCGAGGGCGTGCACGTGCGCACGAAGGACGGCGAGGAGATCCTCGTCCGCGCCCGGCGCGAGGTCGTGCTGTGCGCGGGCGCCGTCGACTCGCCCCGGCTGCTGATGCACTCCGGCATCGGCCCGCGCGAGGACCTCACCAAGCTGGGCATCCCGGTCGTCCACGATCTGCCGGGCGTCGGTGAGAACCTCCTCGACCACCCCGAGTCGGTGATCGTCTGGGAGACCGACGGCCCGATCCCGGAGAACTCCGCGATGGACTCCGACGCGGGCCTGTTCGTACGCCGTGACCCCGAACACCAGGGCCCGGACCTGATGTTCCACTTCTACCAGATCCCCTTCACGGACAATCCGGAGCGTCTCGGCTACCGGCGGCCGGAGTTCGGCGTCTCGATGACCCCGAACATCCCCAAGCCCAGGAGCCGCGGCCGGCTGTACCTCACCAGCGCCGACCCGTCCGTCAAGCCCGCGCTGGACTTCCGCTACTTCACCGACGAGGACGACTACGACGGTCGCACCCTCGTCGACGGCATCCGCATCGCCCGCGAGATCGCCCGTACCGAGCCGCTGGCGACCTGGCTCAAGCGCGAGGTGTGCCCCGGCCCCGACGTCACCGGCGACGAGGAGCTGAGCGAGTACGCCCGCAAGGTCGCGCACACCGTGTACCACCCGGCCGGCACCTGCCGTATGGGCGCCGCCGACGATGAACTTGCCGTGGTCGATCCGCAGTTGAGGATCCGCGGCCTGGAAGGCATTCGAATCGCCGACGCCTCCGTCTTCCCGACGATGACCGCCGTGAACCCGATGATCGGGGTGCTCATGGTCGGGGAGAAGGCCGTCGACCTGATTGGAGGTGAGGCGTGATGACCACGACCACCCAGAGCACTACGCCCGAAACCCGTAAGCCCCCGACCGCCCCGGTCTTCTCCGTCGAGGGACTGTGGAAGGTCTTCGGACCCAAGGCGCACCGGGTACCCGCCGACCCGGAGCTGGCCGCGCTCGCGCCCGCCGAGCTGCGTACCCGCACCGGCTGCACGGCGGCCGTCCAGGACGTCTCCTTCGACGTCCGCAAGGGCGAGGTCTTCGTCGTCATGGGCCTTTCCGGCTCCGGCAAGTCCACGCTCGTACGCTGTCTGACCCGGCTCATCGAGCCGACGGCCGGCACCATCGCCATCGACGGCGAGGATGTGCGGGCCATGGACAAGGCCCGGCTGCGCGAACTGCGCCGCCACCGCGCCGCGATGGTCTTCCAGCACTTCGGCCTGCTCCCGCACCGCACGGTCCTCGACAACGTGGCGTACGGCCTGGAGATCCAGGGCGTCGGCAAGGCGGAGCGCCGTGAGCGGGCCGCCCAGGTGGTGGCCAAGGTCGGCCTGGAGGGCATGGAGCACCGCAGGCCGGGCCAGCTCTCCGGCGGTCAGCGCCAGCGCGTCGGCCTCGCGCGGGCGCTCGCGGTGGACCCCGAGGTGCTGCTCTTCGACGAGCCGTTCAGCGCGCTCGACCCGCTGATCCGGCGGGACATGCAGGAGGAGGTCGTCCGCCTGCACGGCGAGGAGGGCCGCACGATGGTCTTCATCACCCACGACCTGAGCGAGGCCCTGAAGCTCGGCGACCGCATCGCCCTGATGCGCGACGGCCGCGTGGTCCAGCTGGGCACCCCGGAGGAGATCGTGGGCTCCCCGGCCGACGACTACGTCCGCGAGTTCGTCCGGGACGTCCCGCGCGAACAGGTCCTCACCGTGCGTACGGCCATGCGCGCCGCGTCGGCCGACGAGGCCGGCAACGGCCCGGCCCTCGCGCCGGACGCGACCGTGTCCGAGGCGATCGAGGCCGTGGCGCGCAGCGGTGCCCCGGCCCGGGTCATGGACGCCGGACGCTGTCTCGGCGTGGTCGACCACGAGCGGCTGCTCGGCGTCGTGGCGGGGACGGAGCACAGCGCCCCGGCAGGGGCGGGGCACAGTGCCCCGGCGGGCGCGGGGAAGAGCAAGGAGGTGGCTTGATGGCCACCGTCACCACCACCGCCCCGGGCACCGCGCTGCCCGGCTTCCTCAAACGCCCCGGCGTCCGCAAGCTCCTGCTGCTCGCGCTCGTCGCCGCGATCCTGGTCCCGCTGGCCGACGCCCGCTGGGCGAGCGCCGCCTGGCCCGGCGCCCTGACCGTCGATGTCTCCGAACCGCTGACCAAGGTCAGCGACTGGATCATCGACAACCGCGACAGCCACCCGCTGTTCCTCTACTTCTTCGGGCACATCAGCAACGCGGTCGTGATCTCCGTACGCGCCGTGTACCTGGTGCTGCTCGCGGCCGGATGGGCCGGTGTCACCGCGGCAGCGTCCCTGATCGCCTGGCGCGTCGCCGGCCTGCGGCTGGCCGCCGGTACCGGTGCCGCGTTCCTGGCCTGCGGATTCCTCGGCATGTGGGTGCCGACCATGCAGACCCTCGCGCTGATGGTCGTGGCGGTCCTCGCCTCGGTCGTCGTGGGCATGCTGCTGGGCCTCGCCGCCGGGCTGTCGGACCGTATGGACCGGATACTGCGCCCCGTCCTGGACACCATGCAGGTGCTGCCGGCCTTCGCCTACCTCCTCCCGGTGGTCCTGGTCTTCGGCATCGGCGTGCCCGCCGCCGTCCTGGCCACCGTCGTCTACGCCGCCCCGCCGATGGCCCGCCTCACCGCCCTCGGCCTGCGCGGCGCCGACAAGGAGGTGCTGGAGGCCGTCGAGTCGCTCGGCACCACCGCGCGGCAGCGCCTGCTGACCGCCCGGATCCCGCTGGCCCGCAGGGAACTCCTGCTCGGCCTCAACCAGACGATCATGATGGCGCTGTCCATGGCGGTCATCGCGTCGGTCATCGGCGCGGGCGGCCTCGGTGACCGCGTCTACCAGGCCCTGGCCTCGGTCGACGTGGGCGCCGCGCTCGCGGCCGGCATCCCGATCGTGCTGCTCGCCGTCGTACTGGACCGTGTGACCGGCGCGGCAGGGGAGAGCCTCGGCGAGGAACCCCAGCCGAACGGCCGGGCGCGCTGGCTGTACGCCCTGATCGCCACCGTGGCCGTAGCCGTCGCCGCGCGTCTCGCGGGCCGCCTCGACTGGCCCGACACCTGGGTCCTGAACATCGCCGAGCCGGTGAACCGCGCCGTCGACTGGATGACCGACCACCTCTACTCCGGCGTCCCCGTCATCGGCGGCACCGCCGACTGGGCGGCCCACTTCACCACCTGGATCCTCGACCCCCTGCGCGACGGACTGCAGTGGCTGCCCTGGTGGTCGGTCCTGCTGATCGTCGCCGCCCTCGCCTGGCTGATCGGCACCTGGCGCACCGCGCTCACCGCCGTGCTCGCCATGGCCGCGATCGGCGTGCTCGGCGTGTGGAAGCCGTCGCTCGACACCCTCTCCCAGGTCCTGGCGGCGGTCGCCGTCACCCTGGTCCTGGGCTTCGCGATCGGTATCGCGGCGGCCCGCAGCGACCGCGTCGAGCGGATGCTGCGGCCGGTGCTGGACGTGTTCCAGACGATGCCGCAGTTCGTGTACCTGATCCCGGTGGTGGCGCTGTTCGGCGTCGGACGCGCGCCCGCGGCCGCCGCGGCCGTCGTCTACGCGCTGCCCGCGGTGGTCCGCATCACCACCCAGGGGCTGCGCCAGGTCGATCCGGCCGCCCTGGAGTCGGCACGCTCGCTCGGCGCGACCCCGGCCCAGCAGCTGCGCCAGGTCCAGCTCCCGCTCGCCCGGCCCGCGCTGCTGCTCGCCGTCAACCAGGGCGTCGTCCTGGTCCTCGCCGTCGTCATCATCGGCGGCCTGGTCGGCGGTGGCGCGCTCGGCTACGAGGTCGTCGCCGGCCTCGCGCGGGGCGACCTGGCGACCGGCCTGGTGGCCGGTGCCGCGATCGTCTGCCTGGGCCTGATGCTGGACCGGGTGACCCAGCCCACCGAACGCCGCGCGAAGAAGGGAGCCTGACATGCGACTTCGCACTACGACCGCCCTCGTGGCCGGCGTGTCCTCCCTGGCGCTGCTGACCGGCTGCGGTGCCGCCGACATGACCAAGCAGTCCTCGCCGTTCGCCAACGCGCAGGGCGCCAAGACCGTGACGCTGTCCGTGCAGTCCTGGGTCGGCGCCCAGGCCAACGTGGCCGTCGCCCAGTACCTCCTGGAGCACGAGCTCGGCTACCGCGTCGACACCGTCCAGGTCGACGAGATCCCCGCCTGGGACGCGCTCAGCCAGGGCCGGGTCGACGCGATCATGGAGGACTGGGGCCACCCGGACCAGGAGCAGCGGTACGTCAAGGACAAGAAGACGATCGTGCCCGGCGGCGACCTCGGGGTCACCGGGCACATCGGCTGGTACGTCCCGACGTACTTCGCCAAGGCCCACCCGGACGTCACCGACTGGAAGAACCTGAACAAGTACGCCGACCAGCTCCGCACCGCGGAGAGCGGCGGCAAGGGCCAGCTGATGGACGGCTCGCCGTCCTATGTCACCAACGACAAGGCGCTGGTGAAGAACCTGGACCTGAACTACCAGGTGGTGTTCGCCGGTTCGGAGGCCGCGCAGATCACGCAGCTCAAACAGTTCGCCAAGGAGAAGAAGCCCTTCCTGACGTACTGGTACGAGCCGCAGTGGCTGTTCAAGAAGGTCCCGATGACCGAGGTGAAGCTGCCGGCGTACAAGGAGGGCTGCGACGCGGACCCGGAGAAGGTCGCCTGCGCCTATCCGCACACCCCGCTGCAGAAGTACCTCAACGCGGACTTCTCGAAGAAGGGCGGCGAGGCGGCGGGCCTGCTGAAGAACTTCAAGTGGACGACCGAGGACCAGAACGAGGTCTCCCTGATGATCGCCGAGCAGCGGCTCTCGCCCGAGGAGGCGGCGAAGAAGTGGGCGGACAGCCACGAGTCCACGTGGCGGGCGTGGCTGTCCTGACCCGCTAGTCCAGGTGCGCCGCGATCTCCCGCAGCGCCTCGGTCGCCCTGCGCTGGAGTCCCGGCCCGAACGTGATGCGGGTGGCCCCGAGTTCACCGAGTCCGGTGGACGAGGGGTCCCCGCTCACCGTGCCGTGCACATTGATCGGCCCCTGGATCCCGGACCGCAGCAGCGGCAGTACGTCGACGGGGGCGCCGATCGGATACACGCAGTCGGCGCCCGCGGCGACGTACAACGCGGCCCGCTCGATGGCCTGTTCGGTGGCTTCCTTGGGGTCGGCGCCCTCGCGTGCCCGGATGAAGGTGTCGATCCGGGCGTTGACGAAGAGCCGGTCGGCGGCGGCGTGCCGCACCTCGGCGAGCCACTCGGCATGCCGGTGCGGGTCCTTGAGGGCCCCGCCCTCGGAGTCCTCCAGGTTGCACCCCACGGCCCCGGTCGCCAGCAGCCGCTCCACCAGCTCCTTCGGCGCGATCCCGTACCCGCCCTCGATGTCCGCCGACACCGGGACGTCGACGGCCCGCACGATCCGCGCGACGGCCGCGAACATCTCGTCGGCCGGGGTCTGCCCGTCCTCGTACCCGAGGGAGGCGGCGACGCCCGCACTGGGCGTGGCGAGCGCCGGGTAGCCGGCCTCGGCGAAGACACGGGCGCTGGCCGCGTCCCAGGGGCCGGGCAGGACGAGCGGGTCGCCCGGGGAGCGGCGCCGGTGGAGCGCGCGGAAGGTCTCGACCTTGGTCACGTTGTGTATCCCCCTGGTGGAATGCGGCGGCTGACCATCACCCGGTTCCAGTTGTTGATGGCCGCGATCAGCGCGATGAGATGGGCGAGTCGGACGTCGTCGAAGTGGGCGGCGGCACGGTCGTACACATCATCGGGCACGAAACCGTCCGTGAGAACGGTGACCGCCTCGGTCAGCGCGAGCGCGGCGCGTTCCCGCTCGTCGAACAGGCCCTCGGCCTCCTCCCAGGCGGCCAGCATGTCCAACTGCCCTTCACTCACCCCGTACTTGCGGGCGAGGCCGAGATGCATGTCCAGACAGAACGCGCACCGGTTGAGCTGGGAGGCCCGGAGCACGACGAGCTCGGCGAGGGCCGGATCGCCCAGCCCCTTCTTCGCGGCGGCGCTGACGGCCGACATGGCCTGTGCGACGGCGGGATCCAGGAGTCGGGTGCGTGTCGTCACGAATGCTGCCCCGGGCGGTAGTGCCCCGGCGTCATACGGCAGGTCACCCCGAACCGGTTCCACGCGTTGATCACCGCGATGGCCGAGATCAGCTGTGCCAGCTCGGCCTCCTCGAAGTGCTCGGCGGCACGGTCGTACACCTCGTCGGGCACGAACCCGTCCGTCAGGACGGTCACGGCCTCCGTCAGCTCGATCGCCGCGAGCTCCTTCCCGGTGTAGAAGTGCGCCGACTCCTCCCAGGCGTTGAGCTGGATGATCCGCTCGACGCTCTCACCGGCCGCGAGGGCGTCCTTGGTGTGCATGTCGATGCAGAAGGCGCAGTGGTTGATCTGCGAGGCGCGGATCTTCACCAGCTCGTACAGCCGGGGTTCGAGCCCCTTACGGGCGGCCGCGTCGACGCGGACCATCGCCTTGTAGACCTCGGGGGCGTGCTCGGCCCAGTTCAGGCGGGCGGGACGCTCGGCCGCGTACTCGACCGTCGTGGTGCCGGGGGTGCTGGGGATGCCGGTGCTGCTGTCGATCGTTGTCATGGTGTCGACCCTAGGAGCGAAGCAGCCCAGGAGTATGGTCCACTTCCATGCCGAAACCTTGGGCCACTCTGGGCGTCGACCTCCATCTGGAGCCGTCCGGACCGGGACTGCGCCGCAGCCTGACCGACGCCCTGCGCGAGGCGGTCCGCAGCGCGCGCCTGGCTCCCGGCACCCGGCTGCCCTCCTCCCGCTCCCTCGCCGCCGACCTCGGCATCGCCCGCAACACGGTCGCCGAGGCCTACGCCGAACTCGTCGCCGAGGGCTGGCTCACCGCCCGCCAGGGCTCCGGCACCCGGGTGGCCGACCGCACGGTGATCCTGCCGACGGGCACGGCCACCCCGCGTCCCGAGAGCCCGCGCCCCGTCCACGACCTGATCCCCGGCACCCCCGACCTCGCCGCCTTCCCCCGCACGGAGTGGCTCAGGGCGGCCCGCCGCGCCTTCCTCGCCGCCCCGAACCAGGCCCTCGGCTACGGCGACCCCCGTGGTCGCCCCGAACTGCGCACCGCCCTCGCCGGCTACCTCGCCCGTGCACGGGGCGTACGAGCCGACCCCGAGTGCGTCGTGGTGTGCGCGGGTTTCGTGCACGGCCTGCAACTGCTGGCCCGGGTGCTGCGGGCGCGCGGGCTGGAGACGATCGCGGTGGAGTCGTACGGCCTCCCCCCGCACTGGAGGCAGCTGACGCAGGCCGGCCTGGCCACGGCCCCGCTGCCGTTCGACGAACTGGGCACGAACCCCGGGAGATTGAGCGACGAGGGGGCGGTCCTCCTGACTCCCGCCCACCAGTTCCCGATGGGCGTGCCGCTGCACCGCGACCGCCGGGCGGCGGTGGTGGACTGGGCGCGCCGCACCGGCGGCCTGGTCCTGGAGGACGACTACGACGGCGAGTTCCGCTACGACCGTCAGCCGGTCGGCGCGCTGCAGGGGCTGGACCCCGACCACGTCGTCTACCTGGGCACGGCCAGCAAGTCCCTGGCCCCCGCCCTCCGCCTGGCCTGGATGGTGCTGCCGCCGGCGCTGGTGAAGGAGGTGACGGCGGCGAAGGGCGGCTCCGACACCTGCGGTGTGGTGGACCAGCTGACCCTGGCCGAGTTCCTGACCTTCGGCGCCTACGACCGCCACGTCCGCGCGGCCCGCCTGCGCTACCGCCGCCGCCGTGACGCCCTGGTCGACGCCCTGTCCACCCAGGCTCCCCACCTCCGCGTCACCGGCATCGCCGCGGGCCTGCACGCCGTTCTCCGCCTCCCGCCCGGCACCGAACGCTCCGTGACCCAGGCAGCCACCTGGCAGGGCCTCGCCCTCCACGGCCTGGCGTCCTACCGCCACGAATCCACCACGACCGAGCAGTTGGACGCCCTGGTCGTGGGATACGGGACACCGCCGGACCACGCGTGGGCGGGGGCGCTGGAGGCGTTGTGCAGGGTGCTGCCATGACGTACGGAGGGTGACCGCCCGGGTGTCCTACGGTGATCCCACCCGCGCGGGCGTCTGCGCCGGGGCCTCCCCGAACCTCGCCAACGCCAGTGCCCCCGCCACCGACACCACGAAGCCCAGCACCGCCGGCCAGGCCAGCCCCTCGCGCGTGCGGTCCCCCAGCCACACCACCCCCACCACCGCCGGCCCGATCGTCTCGCCGATCACCATCGCCGCCGTGGCCACCGTGACCGCGCCCCGCTGCAGGGCCGACGTCAGTGCCAGGAACGCGGCCCCGCCCCCGAGCAGCAGGGCGTACGTCGCCGGATCGGCCAGCAGCTCCGACGGTTCGACCGAGTCGATCAGCCGCACCGCCACCTCCACCACCCCGAACCCGGACCCGGCCGCCAGCCCGAGCACCAGCCCCCGCGCCCGCTCCGGAAGCCGCCCACCGGCCAGCCCCACGGCCGGCACGGCCAGCGCCACCCCGAGCATCGCGAACTTCAGCGCGTCGGAGCCCTCCTGGTCCCCCTCCGTCCCCGACGTGTCCCAGCATCGCGAGCCCGGCGCACACGACCCCCACCGCGCCCCACTCACCGCGGTTCAGCCGCACCCGCAGCAGCCGTGCCGCCACGACCGCCGTCACCGCGAGACTGGACGCCAACGCGGCGCTCACGGCGTAGATCGCACACACCATCCCGAACAGCACAAAGCGACTGGAGGCGAGCGAGCGAACGGCACACCCCCCGACAGCCGCACTCTCAACGATCTCTAGGCTGTCCACCTGACGAACCACGGACAATCAGACGTACATCACCGGGGGAGACACACATGGCGGAAACACGACGCCGACTGCGCTCAAGCACGGTCGTCCTCGGCGGCATGGGAGTCATCGCCGCGGCCCTGACCTCGTGCGGTTCCGACCCCGACCGCCGTTGCGTCGACCGCGACAGCTACACCTACGAGGGCTACAAGGTCGTCGCGGACAAGAACTGCAAGTCCGGCTCGGGTTCGAGCACCTCGTACGGCAAGAGCGGCAAGAAGACCGGCAGCTCCGACGCCGCCTGGTACTACGACGCCGACATCGACGACGGCCGCGCCGACTACGGCACCTTCAGCCGCAGCGAGGCCGTCGACCGAGGCGGCTTCGGCTGCTCGGGCTCGGGCAGCAGCGGCGGCTGAGCGGGACCCGTACGAGATGGAGCGCCGCACGATCGAGCCCCGCCCCGGCTGGCAACAGACCGTCGAGGAGCAGGGGCTCATCTACCCCCTCACCCGCCACCCCGACAACTCCCTGCGCCCCTACTGGGACGAGAGCGCCTACTACGTCTTCTCCCTGGAGGAGGTCGAGGCGCTGGAGGAGGTCGTCGAGGAACTGCACCGCATGTGCCTGACGGCGGCCGAGCACATCGTCGCCGAGAACCGCTTCGCCGACCTCGGCATCACCGACCCGCGCATCGCGGACGCGGTCGCCGAAGCCTGGCGCCGCCGCGCCGAACTCCCGTCCGTCTACGGCCGCTTCGACCTGCGCTACGACGGCACCGGCCCGGCCAAGCTCCTGGAGTACAACGCCGACACCCCGACCTCACTGGTGGAGGCCGCCTCGCCCCAGTGGTTCTGGATGGAGGACCGCTTCCCCGGCGCCGACCAGTGGAACTCCCTCCACGAACGCCTCGTCGCCGCCTGGAAGAAGCAGTCCGCCCTGCTCCCGCCCGGCGGGCCCCTCTACTTCGCGTACTCCTCCGCCGACGAACTCGGCGAGGACATGATGACGGTCGCCTATCTGAAGGAGACCGCGGAACAGGCGGGCCTGGACACCGGCTGGATCTCCATGGAGGAGATCGGCTGGGACGGCCTCTCGGGCCGCTTCGTGGACAACCAACTCCGCTTCATCCGCAGCTGCTTCAAGCTCTACCCCTGGGAGTGGCTCACCACCGACCGCTTCGCCGATCACGTCCTCGACACCCTCGACAACGGCGGCGGCACCGGGACCACGCTCTGGATCGAGCCCGCCTGGAAGATGCTCCTCAGCAACAAGGCCCTCCTCGCCATCCTCTGGGAGCTCTACCCCGGCCACCCGAACCTCCTCCCCGCCCATCTCGACGGCCCGAGGGAACTGGCGAGCACCACGGGCTACGTCGCCAAGCCCCTGCTCGGCCGCGAGGGCGCGGGCGTGACCGTCCACGAACCCGGAGCCGAGGCGGTCGTCCGCGAAGAGCCCTGCTGCTACCAGCAGTTGGCCCCGCTACCCGCCTTCGACGGCAACCACGTCGTCCTCGGCGCGTGGGTCGTCGAGGACGAGTCGGCGGGCCTGGGCATCCGCGAGTCGTCCGGCCTGATCACGGACGAGTACGCGCGCTTCCTGCCGCACGTGATCCTGTAACGGCCGTACGCCGAGGTTCAGCCAAAACCAGGTGACCGACCGGGACATGAGCAATACGATACGTATCGTTGGTCTTGTCCTGCGCGATGTCCTACGCGCCCACGTCGTCGGCATGTCGCTGGGCGGCATGCTCACCCAGCTCCTGATTGCCGACCACCCCGACCGCCTGCTGAGCGCGACCCTGATCGGCACGGGCGCCCCCTGACATCTGTCAGGGACGCGACGTCCCAGGCACGGTCTACTGTTCGAGGGGCTGGCTCGGGGGCCTTCCGGCCGCTACGGCAGCTTGGGCGGGTACGACATGATCGCTCCGGTCGGTGACAGTAGTGGTCATTGTGTCGACATGACGAAGGTCCCGGCAGGCCAGCATTACGGCAATGGGCCGATCTGTGGGTGCCCTCAGCCCTTCGACCAAGGAGAAGAGATGCGCAGTGTCCGCCGGATCTTCAGCGTGGGAACGGCCGCGCTCGTGCTCGGGGCAGGGCTCCTAGCCGGTTCTTCCGGTGCAGCTCAGGCGGCGCCGTCGGACTGCACGGGAGGGGCGCAGGGTTTCACCGACATCCCGGACAGTCTCAGCGGTCGGGGTGTGGCGGGGGCGGGGGCAGTGGTGGCCAACTTCGGCGGCAGGCCGTGGGCCGTCGCCTCGTACGCGATGCAGGCCGGCAACGTCGGCGGCAGAGAGATGGGGTGGGGCGTCCTGAGCACCAGCTCCAGCACTTGGGGCGCCGGTGCCATCGGATGGGTCTGGATGGATGTCACCAACGACGGCAAGAATTCGTGGATCCAGTGCGGCCCGTTCACTACGACCGCGAGCGGCGCCAGGATCACGACCCCGGCCTACCCGACCAGCAGCTCGGCGAGTCGGGCCTTCCGTGTCTGCGCGCAGGTGACCAGCGCCTCCCCCGTCAGCGGCATCACCTGCACCCCCTGGTGGTAGCCCCCGACTCTTGGGAACAGGACCTGTCCGCAAGCCTTCTCAGCCGCCGTTTCCTTTGGTGCTGATGGTGCCTGCCGGACGGCAGGGCATATAGGCCAGGCGACGGCCGCGATCATATGGGGCACAAGTAGCGGTTGAGGGCCGCACCCTGCGCGGGGGTGCGGCCCTCCGTGCGTGTGCTTACGAGGTCCAGCCGCCGTACGGCACGGTGATGAGCCGATCCACATTGGTACCGGTCAGCGCAGCCGGACCACGGTGACGACCGCGTGCCGGGTCGTGCCCGCCACGACCTCCACCACCACATCACCGGCGGCGGGCGTGTAGGAGTCGCCGGTCTTCGTGAACGCCCGGCCGGACTGGGAGACCAGGCGTGGGCGGCCGCGAGGAGGGCGAGGTGACGGTTCACTCCGAGCACGTGCGAGTTCCGAGCGGCGGACTCGCTCCTCCGCCCCTCCACTCCTGCCTCAGGGCCTCGCACACGCCGACGCGGCGCCCTCGTGCCGGTACCAGACGCTGTCCAGCTCACGGCCGTCCGGCAGGGTGTGGCGGGCCGGGCCGGGGGCCGGGACGAAGCCGGCGCGTTCCAGGGCGCGGCGGCACGCGAGGTTCGCCTTCGCCGTGCCCGCCCGTACCGTCGGCAGACCGGCGTGGCCATGGGCGAACTCCGCTCCCGCCAGGAACAGTTCAGCGCCAAGGCCCTGGCCTCGATGGTCGGGGGCGAGAACGCCGCCGATCTCACCCCGGTCGTGGTGGAGTTCGAGGTACCCGGCGTAGCGCCCGGTGTCGCGGCGTACACAGACCATGAACTCGGGCATCTCGGGGCTGGGTTCGAAGGGCTCGGCCAGCTCGGGGTTGGACCTGATGAACCAACGGGGGGTGGCGCCAGTGGGGCCCATGCGCAGCAGGGCCCGTCTGGTGTCGGCGTCCGGTACGACCTGGTCCATCTGGTTCCCCTGCCAGCGCTGGGCATCGGGGTCCGCGCCCGCGACGATGGCCGCCAAGGCGTCGAGCTTGGTCACCGGGGTGTAGAGCAGCAGGTGCGGGGTGGCCAGGGCGTGCCGGCCGGGCGTGCACGCGTCCGGGACCGGGAGGCCCGAGGCCGCCCGGCGACGTCGTAGAAGCGACCGAATCATGGAACCCCCCGTTGTATTCGTCCTGGTGTGTCCGGCCGAATGTACCGGGTGTTTCCGGCCGCACGTATCGGCAAGGGAGAGCGCCGTACTCCCGTCCTCGACCATCGCGCCCACCCGCTGCCGGGTCCGCTGAAGCCTCCGCCACTGCCGTGACCTGCACCGACTCGAGCAGAACACCGCCTCCGCCGCCATCGTCTGCGGCAGCGGATCACCACACTCCCGGCGGTACCGCCGAGCCGTCCGGCCAGCCCCCACACCTCAGATCATCCAGGCGCAATCACCTCACGGCCAGGGATCAAAACACCTACTCAGTGTCAGCCTCGGCGATGAGTAGAGCAGCGCATTCTCGCGGTACAGCTCATACCGGTACGAGGTGGCCCGTTCCAGGTCGCGCCGCTGCTGGGGGTCGGCGTCGGGCAGGGTGAGCTCAACGAACCCGCGGCCGTCACGCAGGACCCCCTGGGACGTGACTTTCCCGGAGATGAGCACAGGGGTGGTGCCGATGGTGATGAGGTGTCCTCGCTCGCCGAGCTGAACGAGATGGTCGAGCAGTGGGACCGGCAAGACGACGTCCGGCGGATCGGCTCCAGGTCCAGGACCATCCTCGAGGACTTCGCGCTCGAACAGCCGCTGCTGATGCCGCTGCCGGAGGAGCCGATCGAGACCGGGCGGCTGTTCACGCCGCGGGTCGACCGCTACGGACAGATCCCGGTCCGCACGAACCGCTACTCGGTCCTCATCCGACTGATCGGCAAACGGGTCCGCGTCATCCTGCACGCCTCTCACCTGGTTGTTTACGACCAGAACATGGAAGTGGCCCGGCACGAGCGGCTGATCGCCAAGGGCGCCGTCCGCCTGGAACTGGACCACTACCTGGAGGTCCTGGTCCGCAAGCCCGGCGCCTTCCCCGGCTCGACCGCTCTCGAACAGGCCCGCTCAGCAGGCAAGTTCACCCCAGTCCACGACGCCTGGTGGACGCAGGCCATGAAGATCCGCGGCGAGTGGGACGGCACCCGCGCGTTGATCGAGGTGGTGCTACTCGGACGCCACCTGGCGCACGAGCATGTCGTCGCCGGCCTGGCCGCGGCAGTGCGGGCCGGGGCCATGACCGCGGATGCGGTCGCGCTGGAGGCCCGTAAAGCCGCCCAGGCAGAGACCGAGCCCGCACCGGATGCCCGGGCGCTCGACAAACCGTCGGCGACGGTGACGTCCCTACACGAGTGGCGCCTGGCGCACCTTCCGCCGGCCACCGTGAGGGAGAAGCGCATGACCATGCCCCGCCAGCGAGGCTTGACCGGGCACTGGCTCGGTGGCTTCTGACCGACCAGAAGTTCCAGCGCCTGGAGCTCCGCGCCGCAACCGAGGACACCGCTTCCCAGAAGGTCGCGCTCAAGGCCGGCTTTCATCGTGAAGGCATCTTGCGCAATGCTGGCTTCGTTCACACGGGCAGGATCGACCTCATCCTGTTCTCCCTCCTGCCGGACGATCTCACGATCACAGGCGACACTGTTGCGGGCGCTCGATGACACCGACGTGACGCCAAAACTCGTGAACATTGGAGAGCGCGTTGATCGCCATGTGTTATCCGCCCCCGTGACAAAACGCTGTCCCCGGAAGGGAACGAAGTCACGGATTCCCAGTCGTTCTCGTTCGTGCTGTCGGATTCCCTTTCGTGCCGCTCTGAGTGGCTGTCCGCTCTCACTCCAGTGGCTGGTCAAGGCTGCGGCGGATCAAAATGCAGGTGCGTATGAGCCGGTTCGCACTCGTATACTCGTGCGGGCTCACGGAGGGGGAGGTGGAGACAGTGAAGCTTGCTGAGGCACTGGCAGAACGTGCGGAGGCGACGCGCCGTGTAGAACAGCTGCGAGCGCGTGTCGTCAGCAGTGCGCGGTACCAGGAAGGGGAGACGCCTGCCGAGGATGCAGCTCAACTGTTGGCTGAGGCTGGTGAGGTGCTGGACGCTCTGGAAACGTTGATCCGGCGGATCAACCGGACCAATGCCACCGTGGAGATGCGTCCGGACGGCACGCTCACCGATGCCCTCGCACGCCGGGATGTCCTGAGGTTGCGTCACTCTGTGGTCACCGCGGCGGCGGACGCGGCGGCGGGTAAGGGCGAGCGGGGATACGGCCGGCAGCTCCGGTCCGAGCTGATGATGCTTTCCGCGCTTCCGGTCGCGGAACTGCGCGGTCAGGCGGATGCCCTCGCCCGGGAGATCCGCGAGGTCGATGTGCGGATCCAGCGTACGAATTGGGAGGTCGATTTGCTGGACTGAATGGTCCAGCAAGCGGGGATGATGTGGAGCAGGTAGCAGCTTCGGAGGCGTGCACACACCGAGGGCTGGCGGTTTTCCAGCCCACTCCTGGCGCGTGAAGAGCAACGCGGGGGTTCGACTCCCCAATCAACAGTGCAGCTCAGTACCGCGTACAGGTAACGGTGCACATCGCACAGCACATCACCACGTGCAGATCTGAGGCGGCGAGGGCGGGTTCGGGGCTTTCCACATCGCAGCGCCATGGAGACGGCGATCTCCGATGGATACTGTTGGCGTTTTGACGGCGCTCCCTCCATTTATCACAAACGAGACTTCCGCGAAGTCCAGGTCGTTTGAGAGCGCTGGCCACTGGCGCTCTCAAACGACCTGGCAACCGCGCAGGTCAGCAGCCCACCACACGCCAGACGCAGTGCGACAGGACAATGCAGGTCGCGCCTGTACCTCGTTCGCCTTGAAACGCCGACGCCTGGATGGCCAAGCGGCCGCGCCGGGAACAACGGGTCCGGCCGGCACGGTTGCATCGACCGAGGGACCGGCGCGGCACGGGCGGGGAACACGGAGACCAGAGGGTCGTCCGCCCCACCAGGGTCCGGGCCCCAGGATCGCGGTACGCCTGCCGCGCAGGCGGACGAAGACGTATTTCTGCAGGAGGACTGCTTGATGACTGACCGGCCCTTGACGCTCATGGCGGTGCACGCCCATCCCGACGACGAGGCCACCGGAACCGGAGGGGTCCTCGCGCGGTACGCGGCGGAAGGCATCCGCACGGTTCTCGTGACGTGTACCGACGGCGGTTGCGGTGACGGGCCGGGGGGTGTCAAGCCGGGCGATCCCGGGCACGATCCGGCGGCAGTTGCCTTGATGCGCCGTCAAGAACTCAAGGCGAGCTGTGACGTCCTGAAGGTCAGCGATCTGGAGATGCTGGAGTATGCCGACTCCGGGATGATGGGCTGGCCGAGCAACGCCGCCCCCGGATCGTTCTGGCAGACCCCCGTGGAGGAAGGCGCGGCCCGACTCGCGGAACTCATGCGGCACTACCGACCCGATGTGGTCGTCACCTACGACGCGAACGGCTTCTACGGCCACCCCGATCACATCCAGGCCCACCGCATCACGATGGCGGCGCTGGTGATGACCGCGCTGACACCGAAGGTGTACTGGACCACGATGCCTCGCTCGGGGATGCAGCGGTTCGGGGAGATCATGCGCGAGTTTCATCCGGACATGCCGGAGCCGGATCCTGCCGAGGCCGCCGCGATGGCCGAGATCGGCCTCCCCGACGATGAGATCACCACGTGGGTGGACACCACCGCGTTCAGCGGTCAGAAGTTCGACGCGCTGGCCGCGCACGCCAGTCAGGGCGAGAACATCTTCTTCCTCAGGATGGGCAAGGAGAGGTTCGGCGAGTTGATGGGCATGGAGACCTTCGTACGTGTCCAGGACGCCACCGGCGCGGCCGTACCCGAGAACGATCTCTTCGCCGGACTGCGCTGACCCACCCATCCGGAGCGGAGCTCGGGAAAGCTCATCGGCCGCACGGCGCGAGCGCGTCACACACCCGGAGACTTATCCACGCGGGTTCCGCTCCGTCAACCCGCGACCAGGTCGGCAGGTTCTCGCCAACGGCGTCGCCGCGTGCCCTCTACCGGCGGTTCTGCCTCTATCGTGAACGAGACTTCCGCGAGGCGCCCGGCTAAGTTCGGTCGTGGACAACACTGAGATCACGATCAAGCTCACCTCCGACGAGGCGTTTCCTCCTCTCGGACTGGCTGGAGCGAGTTCAGATGACAGATCTGGTGAGCTCTGGGGGGCGTCACCAGTCGGCAGTGGCCCGTGGAATGACCTCGCAGCGAGCGATCTGGTCCACCCGCCCCGTGCCGGCACCGGCAACGGCCACGCGTTCGGTTGCGGTGTCCTTCGCGGGCACCGGCACCTGAGCGGTGTAGGTGATCATGGTGAAGCCGTGCGCGTCCTTGAATTTGATCTTCATGGTGAATACGGCGTCGCGTTCGTTCGGATTCCTGATTTCGACGGTCGCGTACGGGTCGTCCAAGCTCGCGCAGCTGATGAGTGCCGCGGTGCCGTCCTTCAAGGGCCGGGCAGCTTCACTGGAGGGGGACGCGGTCGGGGCGGGACTGTGGGTGGGCTTCGAGCGGTGGGTACGGCCGCCGCTGCCACCGGTACTCGTCCCGGAGTCCTGCGCGTCGCTCTCGGACGAACTGGCATCGCTGCGGCTTCCGTGACCACAACCCGACGAGAACCCGGTCAGGGCCAGCACGACCATCGCCGACACCGCTGTGAATCTGAGCCTGCGCCCCCGCATGTACATGCCGCCACTTTACCCGCGGGCGTCCCACCTGCCCCGACGGCGTCGAGCGGCGGCCCCTGGCGCCCTCGGACAACGAGACGACGGATGCCCGGCCGGCTTCGGGGAGACACCTGTCCGCAGCCACGTCCGGCTGTGCTGGTTCCAAAAGGCTGGCTCCAGGTGCGCGAAATCGGGTGCCCAGCAACCGGGATGAGGTCAGCCAGCGAACTGGGAGCCTCTGCCCGGGGTTTCCTAGAGGCGTGCAAGGTATTGATGGTCGAACCCAAGGTTGAAGTGAGCCCGGTGGCTGGGCATTGCCCTGATCAGGAATCCGGCGGGGCAGGCATCGAGAGCATGCGCATACATCACGGGGCGCATTGGCCGACCTGACCCCTCACTCACGCGGCGGTGGCCTCAAGGTGGTACGTCGTGTCGACCCAGAAGCCGCCCTTGGCTGTCGCCTTGATCTCCAGCACGTACTGGCCGGGCGACAGTGGTGCGACGCCAGCCCAGACTCCCCAGGTGAACCGGCGAGTCAGCCACTTGGTGCGGAACTGCGCCGAGAACTCCTGCAAGGGAAGCGGAACGCCATTGAGCGCGGCCACCGCCTTCACCACGCCCATGGTCTGCGGGGTGCTCGAGTAGAACCGGTTGTGCTGCATGTTGAGCAAGGGGAAGAAGAGGGGGCGGTCCGACGGGATCACACAGCGCCGCACGACGCGGCCACCGTATGTGCCAGCAAGGAACCAGAGGTCGTCAGGTTGGTTCCAATCGGCGTGTTCGCCGGTCTCGTCATTGACCGGGCTGCGGTCCTTTGGCGCGGACATGGCCCAAGTGGAGTGATGGGGCCGGGCACGGTCGGGACTGCTGAGCCGGTTCGCGCGCCAGAGTCATCGAGCAGCTTTCTCGATCTCAAGTTGTGCCCCCTGTTTGGTCAGAACAGGGTGGACAGACCTCCATGGCGTGTCCACGTCGGGTCGAGGTGATCAAAGCACAGGGACTTACGACAGGCTCCGGCTTCAGTGCGTGTTTCGCGCCACCTCGCGGATGAAGGTCGCGCCTTCCTCTTCGCGCTGACCCTCTCCGCGCCGACCGCCTTGTTGCCCCCGCCTGCGGAGCGTGCCGCGTGCGCCCTGCCGGATCGTACTCGTTCACGACGGAGAGCTCGGCGTCGTCGATGGCCAGGTTCCAGTGGAACTTGCTGCCCACCCATTCGGCGACGTACCGGAAGCGCACGTCGGCGGAAGGCGGCAGCCAGACGGCCGGGGCCTGGCGCGGCTTGCTGCGGTTGGAGCGCGCGGTGAGGGTAACGAAAGACCGCTCGGCGCCCTGGTCGTTGGCGCACGCCCGCGGGAGCGCGAGGTCCAGGCGGATGCGGACAGGGTCGGCAATGGGTCAGCAAAGGATCAACGGTTCAGCTCAGAAGAAGCTCAACACCTTTGCTTCACACGATGGTCACAGGATTAGCTGTCCGAACGATCTTGGGCGCAACCGGAATGGTGTGCTCGGGTTCGTTGTCCGACCAGCGTGTTAGATCCCGGCCAGGTGAGCCCGACCAGCTCGCTCGTGGCCGTCACGCACCAGTACAGGGGGGAACCTATGACACCTCATGCCATCAGAAGATCCGCGCTGCGCGCCGCCTGGGCCGTATGCGCGGGCTCTCTCATCGCATCTGCCGCGCTCGCATCGCAGGCCATCGCGCCCACCGCAGCCCACGCGGCTGACGAGTCGTGCATCTCATCGGTGGGCACTTACGTCCTGAGTCCGGCGAGCAGCAACCCCGCCAAGAAGCGCACCTGACCAAGTACATGGACTGGGGGCCGAAGGCGGGCGAGTCGAGTTTCTTCGACACGCAGCTCACCGCACAGATACCCGGCACGAGCAAGCTGTTCACCGCACCGAACGGCGTGATCTACGAGATCTCCGCCAGCGACCGCGACGCACCGTTGAAGGCGTACAAGGACAACACCGCCGCCGGCGGCGCGCTGCTGACGCCGGTGAAGACGTACAAGCCCAACTGGAGCACCGCCAAGCGGGTGTGGTCGAACGGCAAGCGGATCTTCGTCATCAACGAGGACCAGACGGTCAACGTCTTCGAGCAGACCGCCCCGGTCACTGGCGCCGGCAGCATCAACCTGATTGCCGCGCTGCCGCGGTCGAACCGGCTGACCGAGATCGTCAACGCCGAGGACGTGTGGATGGTCGGCTCGGTCATCTACACCCTGGGCACCGACGGCACGATCGCGCACCAGACCTACCTGGAGACCACGGATTCCGCGGGCGCCGTCAAGCCGACGCTGGGCGCATCGGTCACCGACACGACCGGTCTGAGCGGTGTCACGCAGGCGTGGAGCCCCGGCCCCGGCGCCATCAACACCCTGAGCGTCACCGACGACCCGGACACCACGGGCCGCATCAGCAAATACACCACCGGCCCGTTCACCGAAATCAATGACGAGGTGACCGTCGGCGTCCTGGGCGACGTCATGGCGGACACCGCTCCCTGCCTGGCCGACCCGGACCCCGACGTCGTGCCGTACTTCGGTACCCCGCCGGCCGACGACAGCGATCTCCCGACCGCGCAGGAGCCGTCCGACTCCGCGCCGCCGCAGCCCTCGAACACGGTCACGGGCAAGTTCACCCTCGGCAACGGGCAGCCCGCAGCCGGCTTGCCGGTCACCGTGACCGCCGCCGATGTCGTCGCCGGCAGCGAAAGCGCCGGCGGAGCGACCGAGCCCGTCGTGGGTACCGCGACGACGGCAGCCGACGGCACCTGGTCCCTGACGCTGCCCTCGAGCCTGCCGTCGGCCGTACAGAAGGTCATGGATGACAACTGCGGTGCGCTGAACCTCAACGCCACCACGGCCGGCACCACCTCGTCCGGTGTCCCTGTGCTGGGAGTGGACGCCCTGGTCGCCGTACCGCCGAAGTCCGCGGCACTGCGGGCCGCAGGCAGCGGGGAGACGGACTCGATCGCACAGGCGATCGACGACGGGCACAGCGTTCCCATGCTGCCGAACACCGTCGACGACGCCGCGGCGAAGGAACCGACGCCGGAGCAGGAGAAGCGGACGCTCGCCGCCCAGACGGAAGCCGATCCCAAGGCGACCGACGAGAAGACTCCGGTGTGGCAGTCCGACCGCGGCACTCTCGCGGCCGACTACAACCCCTACGCGGCGGACGGCAAGGACATCCGCGGCGAGAAGATCACGCCCCGTGCTTCGGAGACGTGCGACACGTTGCGGTTCAAGCAGACCTCCAAGATCAAGTACACGGTGGTCGGTGAAGCGCACGCGAACTGGGACGCGAAGGCGACGTTCGAGTACGACGCCACGATGAACAGCACCATCGACATCGCCGTCAACAGCAACGGGGACTGGAAGGTCGGCGGCAGCAAGCAGGTGTCGCACGAGACGGGCGTGTCGACGGGTTACGTCAACAAGGGCTCCTACTACGCCCGTCAATACCAGGTGCCGATCGAATACATCAAGTACAAGCACCAGCGGATCTGCTTCGGCACGGTTCGCGCCACTTGGTACACGATCGAAGCCGGCCGCTACAAGGTTCCCTCCGGCGGATCGGTCGGCAAGATCGGCAAGAACGTCGCCTCCAAGGACGGCTCCCGCAACTACAACAACTCGCCCAGAAGCCACCGGGCCAAGGTGGAGCGTGGGACGTTCTTCCAGCTCTCCAGAAAGAAGTCGAGCAAGTTCGGCAATGCCGTCAACTTCATGGGAGTCGCACTCGGCGTCACCACCGGATACGACAACAATCACAAGCAGAAGATCTCCGCTGGGACCCGCACAAACGCAAGTCACATGATCTGGGGGAAGAATGGGCCGGTTTCCGACAAGCCTGGCGTCTTCTACTCCAACTAGACGCCGCATCACCCTTGCTGCCGGACTCTGCGCCGCGGCTCTGACGGCCGCGATTGCCTGGGTGCTCACCGGCTGGCCGACAGGCGGGGTCCGGGAGGGCTCAGCACTCGACGGAGGCATGCAGTCAGCCGGAGATGTGGGTTACGAACACGCTCAGATCGGTGAGGAGTACTGGGCCGGCCTTCCTCTCACCTGGAACACATCCGGCCAGGACCTGGAGATCACCAAAGCGGAGTTCTCCCAGGTCCCCAAGGGCCTGAAAGTCATCGAGTACCGGGCCGTCAACGGCAACGAGACCGACGGGAACATCCTGTTCTCCCGCAACGACGGCAAGAGCGGCCTGCCCGATCTGATCAAGGCCAGGGACTATGCAGGCCACCCGGTCAAGGTGAAGGCGAAGTCCGGCAGCGACATCTACTACATCGCGCGGGTCAAGGTCACGGGCCCCATCCACGGTGCGCTGACGGGCTGCCGTTTCTGGTACCAGCAGGACAACAAGGAGTACCAGCAGCAGCTGGACTGCTCGACCATCGTCCGCCTCGGACCGCCGATCAAGTAGGGGCTGGGCACGTACGTCCCCGAGCTCAGCGAGACGCTCGGCTGGAACCGCCCAGCCGAGCGTCTCGTCTGTCGCCATGATTCGAGCCAGAGCTGGTGAGCAGCTGCGCCTGCTCACGCTCCTGCTGCGATGTGCGGTTCTCCAGGACCCGGTACGAGTCCCACGCCGCGCGGACAGTTGCGTCCACGGCCACCCCATCGCTGCTCATGCGCATGCCCTGGTGAAGCCGACAGCACCCGCGCCCGCCCGGCTCACATCCCGAGCACGCCCCGCAACTGCGCGAGCCCCCAGTCCAGATCCTCCTTCCCGATCACCAGGGGCGGCGCGATGCGGATCGTCGCCATGGGGGAACCGCCCGCGCCCTTGAGGCTGTGCCGGAGGGTGTCCTTCACCAGCACACCCCGGTCCATCAGCTTCTCGGACACCTCCCGGCCCGTGCCGTACGCCCGGGCGATGTCGATGCCCGCCCACAGACCGCGCCCCCGCACCTCCGTCACCCGCCCCGTCCCGGCCAACAGCCCCAGCTCCCGGTGCAGATGTGCGCCGAGTTCGGCCGCCCGCGCCTGGAACTCACCCGTCCGCAGCATCGCGATCACCTCCAGCGCCACCGCACAGGCCAGCGGATTGCCGCCGAACGTCGACCCGTGCTCCCCGGGCCGGAACACCCCGAGCACATCCGCCGACGACACCACCGCCGACACCGGCACCACCCCGCCCCCGAGCGCCTTGCCCAGCACATACACATCCGGCACCACCCCCTCGTGCTCGCACGCGAAGGTGCGTCCCGTGCGCCCCAGCCCCGACTGGATCTCGTCCGCCACGAACAGCACGTTCCGCTCCCGCGTCAGCTCCCGCACCGCCGGCAGATAACCGGCCGGCGGAACGACCACCCCCGCCTCGCCCTGGATCGGCTCCAGCAGCACGGCCACCGTGTTCTCCGTCAACGCCTCCCGCATCGCCGTCAGATCCCCGTACGGCACGATCTGGAAGCCCGGCGTGTACGGCCCGAAGTCCGCCCGCGCCTCCGGGTCGGTGGAGAAGCTGATGATCGTCGTCGTACGGCCGTGGAAGTTGTCGGACGCCACCACGATCTTCGCCATCTCCGCCGGGACGCCCTTGACCCGGTAGCCCCATTTCCGGGCCGTCTTCACGGCCGTCTCCACCGCCTCCGCCCCGGTGTTCATCGGCAGCACCGTCTCCATCCCGCACAGCTCGGCCAGCTGCGCGCAGAACGCCCCGAAGCGGTCGTGATGAAACGTCCGCGACGTCAGCGTCACCCGCTCCAGCTGCGCCTTCGCCGCCGCCACGATCCGCCGGTTGCCGTGCCCGAAATTGAGCGCCGAATACCCGGCCAGCAGATCCAGATACCGCCGCCCCTCCACATCCGTCATCCAGGCCCCGTCGGCCGTCGCCACCACGAGCGGCAACGGGTGGTAGTTGTGCGCACTGTGCTCGTCGATCGCGGCGATCAGGGATTCGGTGGTGCTGGACGTACTCACGGGGCTCTCCGTTTCCGCCACCGCGAGGGCTCGTGTCCCGGCAGTCACGAGGCTCGCGGCCACTGTCCAATTCCTGCCTTACGCGTGCCGTGCGTCCCCTTCCTATCGTGGCTCGCATGGTGGACGCGCGCCCATGGCTCGGCGACGCGCCCGGTAGGCTGATCGACGGGCCGTGACTGGCGCGCTGGGATGGACCAACCATCGGGGAGCGGCCCCTGGACCGAGTCCAGACCGAGTGCCGTGCGCCTGGGCCGTACCGTGATCGCTGCACACGACGTCCGGAGGTCCCCATGCCAGCCGAGCCCCTCTCCAACGAGTCCACCGCCTTCCGTTCCGCCCTCGACGTGATCCGCGCCGTCGAGCCGCGCGTGGCCGACGCCATCGGCCAGGAGGTCGCCGACCAGCGCGAGATGCTCAAACTGATCGCCTCCGAGAACTACGCCTCCCCGGCCACCCTCCTGGCGATGGGCAACTGGTTCAGCGACAAGTACGCCGAGGGCACCGTCGGCCGCCGCTTCTACGCCGGCTGCCGCAATGTCGACACCGTCGAGGCCCTCGCCGCCGAGCACGCCCGTGAGCTCTTCGGCGCCCGCCACGCCTACGTCCAGCCGCACTCCGGCATCGACGCCAACCTCGTCGCCTTCTGGGCCGTCCTCGCGGCCCGCGTCGAGGCCCCCGCCCTGGAGAAGGCCGGCGTCCGCCAGGTCAACGACCTCTCCGAGGCCGACTGGGCCGAGCTGCGTCGCGCCTTCGGCAACCAGCGCATGCTCGGCATGTCCCTGGACGCCGGCGGCCACCTCACCCACGGCTTCCGCCCGAACATCTCCGGCAAGATGTTCGACCAGCGTTCCTACGGCACCGACCCCGCCACGGGCCTGATCGACTACGAGGCGCTGCGTGCCTCCGCCCGCGAGTTCAAGCCGCTGATCATCGTCGCTGGCTACTCCGCCTACCCCCGTCGCGTGAACTTCCGGATCATGCGCGAGATCGCCGACGAGGTCGGTGCCACGCTCATGGTCGACATGGCCCACTTCGCGGGTCTCGTCGCCGGCAAGGTCCTCACCGGCGACTTCGACCCGGTCCCGCACGCGCAGATCGTCACCACGACCACCCACAAGTCGCTGCGCGGCCCGCGCGGCGGCATGGTCCTGTGCGACGACTCCCTCAAGGACCAGGTCGACCGCGGCTGCCCCATGGTCCTCGGCGGCCCGCTCCCGCACGTCATGGCCGCCAAGGCCGTCGCCCTGGCCGAGGCCCGTCAGCCCTCCTTCCAGGACTACGCCCAGCGCATCGTCGACAATTCCCGCGCGCTGGCGGAAGGCCTGATGCGCCGGGGTGCCACCCTCGTCACCGGCGGCACCGACAACCACCTCAACCTGATCGACGTCGCCTCCTCCTACGGCCTCACCGGCCGCCAGGCCGAGGCCGCGCTCCTCGACTCCGGCATCGTCACCAACCGCAACTCCATCCCGGCCGACCCCAACGGCGCCTGGTACACCTCCGGCATCCGCATCGGCACGCCCGCGCTGACCACCCGCGGCCTGGGCACCGCCGAGATGGACGAGGTCGCCGCCCTCATCGACCGCGTCCTCACCACCACCGAGGCCGGCACCACCAGCAAGGGCGCCCCGTCCAAGGCCCAGCACGTCCTGGACCCGAAGATCGCCGACGAGATCTCCCGCCGCGCGACCGACCTGGTCACCGGCTTCCCGCTGTACCCGGAGATCGACCTGGGCTGACGCCCACCACCGGCAACTCCTGACGCGGCGGTCCGGCCCCCGGCCGGGCCGCCGCGCGGCATACCAGCAGCGCGCCGCCGACACCCGGCCCCGCCACCGGGCCGGGCCGGCCCTCGACCGCAGTGCCCTCGGCGAACTCGCCCTCCGACTCGCCGAGCACCCCTGCCAGATCCAGCCGCTGCACGCCCACATCCCCTCCCGGCACCCGATCCGCCTGCGACCGGCCACCCACCCCCCGGTCCCCACACCACCCGCCCGCGCATGACCCGTGCAGCCCGCGACGACCATCGCCACGTCGGGGACGTCCCGCGCAGCGCCGCCTCACGCCCGGCGAGGGTGCGCCGGCGCGCCGCCGTGCGCGCTGTGTTCCTCGTCTCATCGGCCACGATCGCCGGCAGCCATGGCTTGAACGCCGAGCCGGCCTTGAAGCGGCCCTGAGCGCGATGCCCTTTGTTACATCGCCGGGGACGGATCGGTTCTCATCTGTTTCCGACCAGTTCCAGTCCGCCCCCCGAGACCTGAGAGAATGGTGAGCATGGCCTCTGATCGACCGCGCGTGCTCTCCGGAATCCAGCCCACCGCAGGCTCGTTCCACCTCGGCAACTACCTCGGCGCCGTCCGCCAGTGGGTGGCTCTGCAGGAGACCCACGACGCGTTCTACATGGTCGTCGACCTGCACGCGATCACGCTCCCGCAGGACCCCGCCGACCTGCGCGCCAATACGCGCCTGGCCGCCGCCCAGCTGCTGGCCGCCGGGCTCGACCCCGAGCGCTGCACGCTCTTCGTCCAGAGCCACGTCCCCGAGCACGCCCAGCTCGCCTGGGTCATGAACTGCCTCACCGGCTTCGGCGAGGCGTCCCGCATGACCCAGTTCAAGGACAAGTCCGCCAAGCAGGGCGCGGACCGGGCGTCGGTCGGCCTGTTCACGTACCCGATCCTCCAGGTCGCGGACATCCTGCTGTACCAGGCCAACGAGGTACCGGTCGGCGAGGACCAGCGCCAGCACATCGAGCTCACCCGCGACCTCGCCGAGCGCTTCAACGGCCGCTTCGGCCAGACCTTCACCGTCCCGAAGCCGTACATCCTCAAGGAGACGGCGAAGATCTACGACCTTCAGGACCCGTCGATCAAGATGAGCAAGTCGGCGTCCACCCCGAAGGGCCTGATCAACCTCCTCGACGAGCCCAAGGCCACCGCCAAGAAGGTCAAGAGCGCGGTCACCGACACCGACACCGTCATCCGCTACGACGCCCTGAACAAGCCGGGCGTCAGCAACCTGCTCACCATCTACTCGACCCTCACGGGCACGGGAATCGCGGAACTGGAGCAGAAGTACGACGGCAAGGGCTACGGTGCGCTCAAGACGGACCTCGCCGAGGTCATGGTCGAGTTCGTGACGCCCTTCCGGGAGCGCACCCAGCAGTATCTGGACGACCCGGAGACGCTGGACTCGATCCTGGCCAAGGGTGCGGAGAAGGCGCGCGCCGTCGCCGCGGAGACGCTCTCCCAGGCGTACGACAAGGTGGGCTTCCTGCCCGCCAAGCACTGACCCGTACCACGGCACACGGCCGAAATACGGCCGTACCACCGCACAGCGCTGCACATCACTACGGTTGCGCCTGCCCGCATCACAGTCGTGGCCGTACAGTCGATAGCCGAGTGGCCGCATCAGCGGCCCCTCACGCTCACCAATAGGGCACGAGCTCAGGACAGACGACAGGAGACGACGTGGGGACCGTAACGATCGGTGTGTCGATCGCGGTCCCGGAGCCTCACGGCAGCCTGCTCCAGGAGCGGCGCGCGGGCTTCGGCGACGCCGCGGCTCACGGCATCCCCACGCATGTCACGCTGCTGCCGCCGACAGAGGTCGACTCCTCGCTGCTGCCCGCGATCGAGGCGCACCTCGTCGAGGTCGCGGCCGCCGGGCGCCCCTTCCCGATGCGGCTGTCCGGCACCGGCACCTTCCGGCCCCTGTCGCCGGTCGTCTTCGTCCAGGTCGTCGACGGCGCGGAGGCCTGCACCTGGCTGCAGAAGCAGGTCCGCGACGCCTCCGGGCCGGTCGCACGCGAACTGCAGTTCCCGTACCACCCGCATGTCACGGTCGCCCACGGCATCGACGACGAGTCGATGGACCGCGCCTTCGAGGAACTCGCCGATTACGAGGCCGGCTGGTCCTGCACCGGTTTCGCCCTCTACGAACAGGGTGCCGACGGTGTGTGGCGCAGGCTGCGGGACTTCGCGTTCGGGGGGCCGGTGGTGCCGCCGCAGGCGGGGCATGTGGCCCTACACCGGCAAGCGACGGAACAGCCCTCGCGGCGCGTGCCGTAGCGCCGACATCACCAGCCTGAGCGCGCCCGGTACCCACACCGTCTCCGAGCGGCGGCGCAGGCCGACCTCGATCGCCGTGGCGACCGCCTCCGGGGTGGTCGCGAGGGGCGTCTCCGCCAGGTCCGCGGTCATCTTCGAGCGGACGAATCCGGGGCGTACGACCATGACGTGGACGCCCGTGCCGTGCAGGGCGTCGCCCAGGCCCTGGGTGAAGGTGTCGAGGCCGGCCTTGCTGGAGCCGTAGATGAAGTTGGCCCGGCGGGCCCGCTCCCCGGCGACGGAGGACAGGACGACCAGCGAGCCGTGGCCCTGGGACTGCAGGGCGCCGGCGCTGACCAGGGCGGCCGACACCGCGCCCGTGTAGTTGGTCTGCGCGACCCGCACCGCCTTCAGCGGCTCGCGCTCGTCGCGTGCCTGGTCGCCGAGGATCCCGAAGGCGAGCAGCACCATGTCGACATCGCCCTCGGCGAAGACCTTGCCGAGCACCGTCTCGTGGGACTCGGGGTCGAGGGCGTCGAACGCCACCGTGCGCACGTCGGCCCCCAGGGCGCGCAGATCGGCCGCGGACTGCTCCAGGGCGGGTGACGGGCGGCCCGCCAGCCAGACCGTGCGGGTGCGGCGCGCGATCAGGCGGCGCGCGGTGGCCAGCGCGATCTCGGACGTACCGCCGAGGACGAGCAGGGACTGGGGGATGCCGAAGGCGTCCTTCACGACAGCTCCTAGAGGTCTGAGGGGCCAGGGGGACAAGGGGCCAAGGGGCTCGGGGGGAGTACCGGGAGTCCGAGGGATGAGGGATCCGAATGGGGGGTGCTACAGGCCCAGGCGGCGGGCCAGGTCCGACACGAACACCCCGCGCGGGTCGGCCTCCGCGCGCAGCGCGCGGAACTCGTCCAGACGCGGGTACATCGTGGCGAGCAGTTCCGGCCGCAGCCGGGAGTCCTTGGCGAGGTAGACGCGCCCGCCCGCCGTGGCCACGTCCTCGTCCAGCGCGTCGAGGAAGGCGCCCAGACCGGGCAGACAGGCCGGGATGTCCAGGGCCAGCGTCCAGCCGCGCAGGGGGAAGGAGAGCCAGCCGGGGTCGGCGTCCCCGAAGCGCTTGAGGACGGCCAGGAAGGACGGGCAGCGGTGCTCGGACAGGCGCCGCACGATCCGGCGCAGGGTCTCCTCCTGGCCGTGCCCGACGACGAACTGGTACTGCACGAGGCCGCCCCGGCCGTAGATCCGGTTCCAGTGGGGCACGCCGTCCAGGGGGTGGAAGAAGGTCGACAGCTGCTGGAGTTCGCCGGTACGCGCGCGTGGAGCTCGGCGGTACCAGAGCTCGTTGAACCAGCCGACCGTACGGCGGCTGAGCAGCCCTTCCGGGAGGACGGCGGGCGGGGCGGGCAGGCGGGTGGGGCGGCGGAAGGCCAGCGGGTTCCTACGCGCGCGCGTGCCCTCGCGCAGCGCCTCCAGGGGCGCGTGGTCGCCGCGGGTGAGGACCGCGCGTCCCGTCGCCGCGCCGCGTGCCAGCAGGTCGATCCACGCGACCGAGTAGCGGTAGTGGCCGTCGGTGGCGACCAGACGGGCCATCAGGTCGTCGAGGTCCCGCGCGCGCTCGGTGTCGACCGTCATCAGTGAGGTCTCCACCGGCTGGAGCTGGATCGTCGCGGTGAGGATCACGCCGGTCAGGCCCATACCGCCGGTGGTCGCGTCGAACAGGGGCGTGCCGCGGCCGACCGTGTGGATCTCGCCGTCGGCGGTGAGCAGCTCCAGCGACAGGACATGGCGGGAGAAGGAGCCCGAGACGTGGTGGTTCTTGCCGTGGATGTCGGCGCCGATCGCACCGCCGACCGTGACATAGCGGGTGCCGGGCGTCACCGGTACGAACCAGCCGAGCGGGAGCAGCACCTCGATCAGCCGGTGCAGGGAGATGCCCGCGTCGCACAGCACGATGCCGCTGTCGGCGTCGATCGCGTGGACCCGGTCCAGGCCCGTCATGTCCAGCACCGTGCCCCCGGCGTTCTGCGCCGCGTCCCCGTACGCCCGTCCCAGGCCCCTGGGGATGCCGCCGCGGGTCCCGCAGTCCCGGACGGCCTTCGCGGCCTCCTCGTAGGTCCGGGGGCGGATCAGACGGGCGGTGGTGGGGGCGGTGCGGCCCCAGCCGGAGACAGAGGCCGAGACAGAGGCCGAGACAGAGGCGGAGACGGTTTCGGCAGACATGTCGGCGACCGTAGCGTCCATCTATGAGCGATCAGTTCTGAAACATTCCTGCTCTCCCCGAAATGGGTGATTAGTGGGATGTCGCCCAATATTGTCGTAGTTCCGGTGATGTGGACGTGAACAGTGAGTCCACATGGATCACCTCGACGACATGGACCATCGAAGCCTCAGGGGCGTGGACCGCCGCATCCTTTCGGCGGTCCACGCCCGTGGTCGTGACCCACGCGTCGCCACCGTCGCGCGCGCCCTTTCCCGGGCCGGCGAGCACGGAGCGCTGTGGCTGGCGGCGGGCCTCGCCGGGGCCGCCCTGGACGGGGGGCGACGGGGCGCATGGTTGCGAGGCACGGCGCTCACGGCGGGGGCGCACCTCGTCAGCATGGGGGTGAAAAGGGTGGTGCGCCGCCCGCGCCCGGCGCATGTCGAACCCCGGGTGCGCACGCTCGGCCGGCACTCCTTCCCCAGCTCCCACGCGGCCTCCGCCATGGCAGCAGCCGTCGCCTACGGAGCGCTCGGCGCGTACACGATCCCGCCGCTCGCCACCGCGATGTGCCTCTCCCGCCTCGTCGTCGGCGTGCACTACCCCTCGGACGTGGCAGTCGGCGCGGCACTCGGGGCCGTGACCGCCTGCGTCGGGGCGGACTGGATGCGGCGAGGCGGCGCCCATGTCTGAGACCGCGCCCCTGACGAGTGCCGCGCAACTCAGGGAAGCGGCGCTCCATGAGCAGCGCACGCCCCCACGGCCCCCCGCGCCACCGCCCCGCAAAAGTGGCCCGCGCGCGCTGGTGAACGGCCTCGTCAGGACCGCGCGCCCCAAGCAGTGGGTCAAGAACATCCTGGTCATCGCGGCCCCGGCCGCCGCGGGCCGGCTCTTCTCGGCCCATGCCCTGAGCCAACTCGCGCTCGTTTTCGTACTCTTCACCGCCTGCGCCGCCGCCGTCTATCTGATCAACGACGCCCGCGACGCCGACGCGGACCGCGCGCACCCGACCAAGCGACATCGCCCGGTCGCCGCCGGACAGGTCCCCGTGCCGGTCGCGTACGCCGTCGGAGGCGTCCTCGCCGTGCTCGCGCCCGCCGCCGCGGGCTGGTTGACCTCGCCCGGCGTCGTGGCCCTGCTCACGTCGTACGTCGGCATGCAACTGGCGTACTGCGTCAGCCTCAAGCACGTCCTGGTCGTGGACCTCGCCGTCGTCACCACGGGGTTTCTGATGCGGGCGATGGCCGGCGGGCTCGCGCTCGGCATTCCGCTGTCGCGGTGGTTCCTGATCACCACCGGGTTCGGGGCGCTGTTCATGGTGTCGGCCAAGCGCTACTCCGAGGCCGTGCAGATGGCGGGGCAAGAGGGCGCCACGCGCGCGTTGCTCACCGAGTACACGACCGGCTATCTGCGCTTCGTCTGGCAGTTGGCGGCCGGGGTCGCCGTCCTCGGCTACTGCCTGTGGGCCCTGGAGGAGGGCGGCGTCCCGCACACCGGCCTGCTGCCCTGGCGCCAGCTGTCCATGATCGCCTTCATCCTCGCGATCCTGCGCTACGCCGTCTTCGCCGACCGCGGCACTGCCGGAGAGCCCGAGGACGTCGTCCTGCGCGACCGAGCGCTCGCCTTCATCGGGGTGGTGTGGCTTGCGATGTACGGGTTGGCGGTGGCCAATTAGTAGACACGCGCGCCCCGAAACCCGCCCGCCACGAACTCCTCGCCTTCGCCGCCGTCGGTCTCCTCGCCTACGCCGTCGACCTCGCCCTCTTCACCGGCCTCCGCGGCCCCGCCGCCCTCGGCCCCCTCACCGCCAAGGCCCTGTCCTTCCTGGCCGGCTGCGCGGTCGCCTACGCCGGGAACGCGCTCGGGACCTACCGCCACGCCCGCCCGAGAGGCCTGCGCCCGTACGCCGTCTTCTTCGCGGTGAACGTCGCCGGGGCGGCCGTACAGCTGCTGTGTCTCCTCGTGAGCCACTACGGCCTCGGGCTCACCTCCCAGCGCGCGGACACCGTGTCGGGAGCCGGAATCGGCATGGCGCTGGCTACCGTCCTGCGGTTTTGGGGCACACGGACATTGGTCTTCCCCGCGGAGGGCAGAGACGCATCATGGACTGGCTGAAGAGACTTCCCGTCGTCGGGTCCACGGTGACCCGGCTGATGACCACGCACGCGTGGCACTCGTACGAGCGCATGGACCGGGTGAAGTGGACACGGCTGGCCGCCGCGATGACGTTCACCAGCTTCGTCGCGCTGTTCCCGCTGCTCACCCTGGCCGCGGCGATCGCCGCCGCGACGCTCAGCACCGAGCAGCAGGACAAACTCGAGGACAAGCTCGCCGACCAGGTGCCCGGCATCGCCGACCAGCTGAACATCAGCGCCCTGGTCGAGAACGCCGGCACCGTCGGTCTCATCGCCGGCGCCGTCCTGCTGTTCACCGGCATCGGCTGGGTCGGCTCCATGCGCGAGTGTCTGCGCGCGGTGTGGGAGCTGCCCGACGTCGAGGAGAACCCCGTCCTGCGCAAGGCCAAGGACGCAGGCGTCCTGGTCGGGTTCGGCGGCGCCGTACTCGTGACGATCGCGGCCTCCACGGTCGCCTCCGCCCTGGTCGGCTGGACCACCCGGGAGATGGGTCTCGACGAGGGCGGCTGGGGCGGGATCCTGCTGCAGATCGCCGCGTTCCTGGTGGCCGTACTCACCAACTTCCTGCTGCTGCTCTACGTCCTCACCCTGCTGCCCGGCGTCGAACCGCCCCGCCGCCGGCTGATGGTGGCCGCGTTGATCGGCGCGATCGGGTTCGAAGTGCTGAAGCTGCTGCTCAGCAGCTATATGCAGGGCGTGGCCACGAAGAGCATGTACGGCGCGTTCGGGGTGCCGGTCGCCCTGCTGCTGTGGATCAACTTCACCTCGAAGCTGGTCGTGTTCTGCTCCGCCTGGACGGCGACGCGCAGCAAGGACGAGATCGAAGCCGCGGACGAAGACAAAGGCGAAGGCGAGGCCGAAGCCGGGGCCCCGGCCGATGAAGCCGAGGGCCCGGTCGCCGAGCCCCGAGGACCCGGCGTCAGGAGCGGCCCCGGCGGCGTACCAGGTCGGGCAGCGGCCAGCGGCGGTTGATCAGGAACGCGCCCGCCGCGAGCAGCACCAGCGCCCCGCCCGTGATCCCGAGCGCGATCCCGATACCGCTCGACCCGTGCGCGGCCGAGGCGCCCACCGCCGCCTTCGAGGACTTCTCGGCGTCCCCGCTGCCACCGGCCTCCCCGGAGTCGTTCGCACCCGACTGGGCGCTGGCCTGCGCGGCGCTCCTCGGCGGCACCAGCTCACCGACCGGCTGTACCTTGCCGACCGCCTGGAAGCCCCAGTCGAAGAGCCGCGCAGTCTCCTTGTAGACCTGGTTGTGCTCGCCCTTCTCCGGGTTCATGACCGTCACTAGCAGCACCTTGCCGCCCCGCTCGGCCACACCCGTGAAGGTGGCGCCCGCGTTGGTGGTGTTGCCGTTCTTGACGCCCGCGATGCCCTGGTAGACGGGGACGTCACTGTCGCCGGACAGCAGCCGGTTGGTGTTCTGGATCTCGAAGGACTGGCGGACCGACCTGCCCTTCCTGTTCTTCGACGTCGCCCCCGGGAACTTGGCGCTGACCGTCGAGCAGTACTCGCGGAAGTCCTTCTTCTGGAGCCCGGAGCGGGCGATCAGGGTCAGGTCGTACGCGGACGAGACCTGCTCAGGAGCGTCGTAGCCGTCGGGCGACACCGCGTGGGTGTCCAGGGCCTGGAGCTCCTCGGCGTGCTCGTTCATCTCCTTGACGGTCTTGCCGATCCCGCCGTTCATCTTCGACAGCACATGCACGGCGTCGTTGCCGGAGCGCAGGAAGACCCCGAGCCACAGGTCGTGCACGGAGTACGTCTCGCCCTCCTTTATCCCGACCAGGCTGGAGCCGGACCCGATGTCCGCCAGATCGGACGGGTCGACCTTGTGCTTGGTCGTCTTCGGGAACTTCGGCAGCACTGTGTCGGCGAACAGCATCTTCATGGTGCTCGCGGGCGCCAGCCGCCAGTGCGCGTTGTGCGCGGCGAGCACATCGCCCGACTCGGCGTCGGCGACGACCCAGGAGCGGGCGGTCAGGTCCTTGGGCAGCACGGGGACGCCACTCGCGAGGTTCGCCTGGGTGCCGGGCTGTCCCAGCCGCTCGCCGCCCACGGTCGACATGTTCGCCGGAGGTGTGGCCGACGGGCTCGTGCTCGGTGACGGCTTGGGGGCCGCGTGGGAGACGGGCGCGGTCAGCGCGAGGGACGACAGGACGGCGGAAGTGACCAGCAGGGCGCGCCTGGTGGCCTTCTTGGGTGCGGGCACGAGCGAGAAGGTACATGCCGTACCCATGGAAGTCCCGTTTCTGCCCCTACCCCGCTCGAAGGACCGGGCACCCGGCGGCGATACTGAACTCATGAAGCTCAGCCGCCCCGTCTCCTGGTTCCTGCTCGCTTTCGGGGTGTGGAGCTGGGTCATCTGGGTCACTTTCGTCAAAAACCTGATCAAGGACAGCAGCGGGCTCGCGTTCGACGACGGTCACCCGACGGCGTACTTCTGGGTGCACCTGGTGCTCGCCGTCGTCTCCTTCGTATTGGGGACGGTCGTCGGCGTGATCGGGTTGCGCGGAGTGCGCGCACTGCGCCGCATGTCATAGGAACTCGGCCAACGCCCCCGGCGTTCACTCAGCACACAAGGGAAAGGGACGTCCGAGTGGTCATCGTCTTCGCGCTCGTCGCACTGCTCGTGCTGTCCGTCCTGGTGGCGGGCAACTGGTGGGTGTGGCGCCGCCTGTTCCGCGACACCACCCGGGCCCCCGGGTTCGTGCGCCGCGCGGGCGCCGTGGTGATCGCGGGCGGATGGGCGCTGACGATCGGCGCCCTGGTCGCCGAGCGCTCGGGCGCGCCCTTCTGGCTCCAGCAGGTCCTGGCCTGGCCGGGCTTCCTGTGGCTGGCCCTGGCGCTGTATCTGCTGCTCGGTGTGCTGGCGGGTGAGGTCGTACGGCCCCTGCTGCGCCGATGGCTCGAACGGCGGGGACACGCCGAGGAGGCCGTACGGGAGCCGGAGTTGACGCCGGCCGGAGTGACGGCGGCCACAGCACCGGCCGCCGAGCCGGCCGACGGCGGCGCGCACCGGCCCGCGTCCGACCCCGCTCCTGGACGTACGGCCGTCGCGGCCCCGGCGACCCAGACCCCGGTCGCGGCCCTCACGGCCGACCCGCCCCCGCCCCCGCCGACCGACCCGGCCCCGGACACCACGCCCCCCGACCCGGACTCCCCCTCCCGCCCCCTCGCCACCCCCACCCGCCGCCTCTTCGTCTCCCGAGTACTCGCCGGTGCCGCCGCAGCGGCCGCCGTCGGGACCGTCGGCTACGGCACCTATGGCGTGCTGAACGGCCCGAAGGTGAAGCGGGTCACCGTCCCGCTCGCCAAGCTCCCGCGCGCGGCGCACGGTTACCGGATCGCGGTCGTCAGCGACATCCATCTGGGCCCGGTGCTCGGCCGGGGCTTCGCGCAGAAGGTCGTCGACACGATCAACGGCACCCAGCCCGACCTCATCGCGGTGGTCGGCGACCTGGTGGACGGCAGCGTGAAGGACCTCGGCCCGGCCGCCGCCCCGCTCGCCGGGCTCAAGGCACGGCACGGCGCGTACTTCGTCACCGGCAACCACGAGTACTTCTCGGGCGCCGAGCAGTGGGTCGAGGAGGTGCGCCGCCTGGGCCTGCGCCCCCTGGAGAACGCCCGCAGCGAGCTGCCCCACTTCGACCTGGCCGGTGTCAACGACATCGCGGGCGAGAGCGAGGGCCAGGGCCCCGACTTCGCCAAGGCCCTCGGCGACCGGGACAGAGCACGCGCGTGTGTGCTCCTCGCCCACCAGCCGGTCCAGATCCACGACGCCGTCGACCACGGCGTCGACCTCCAGCTCTCCGGCCACACCCACGGCGGCCAGCTCTGGCCCGGCAACCTCGTCGCGGAGCTGGCGAACCCCACCCTGGCCGGCCTGGAGCGGTACGGCGACACCCAGTTGTACGTCAGCCGGGGCGCGGGCGCCTGGGGCCCGCCCACGCGGGTGGGCGCCGAATCGGACATCACGGTGATCGAGCTGGCGTCCCTTCAGGCCTGACCGGACACCGCCCCCAATTCTGTGAACTGCCTGTGAAACGTGGCGGAAACACCCGTAGGTAAGTTCTTTCTCATGTCGCCAGAATCCACTTCCGCCTGACGAAATCCGTGTGATTAGGTGTGCGCGCCACTTAGGGGAGTGGTGCATTTCCATTGCTCATGCGGGGCCCGTCGAGGGCCGGGGAGAGGGCACACCCATGCGTTCAGTTCGCATGCGGATTCTCGCGACGCTGCTCGTGCTGGCGGCCGTGGGAGTGGGCGGCTGGCAGCTGTTGCCGTCGCAGCGGAACGAGGACAGGACCATCACGGTCGGGACGACGGACGCCGTCACCTCGCTCGATCCGGCCGGCGCCTATGACGCCGGTTCCTGGGCGCTGTTCAACAATGTCTTCCAGTCACTGCTCACCTTCGAGCCGGGCGGCGTGACACCCGTCCCCGACGCCGCCAAGAGCTGCGGCTTCGCCGGCTCCGACCTCAGCACCTACCGGTGCGAGCTGCGCGAGGGACTCACCTTCCCGAGCGGGCGCGCGATGACCGCCCAGGACGTGAAGTACTCCTTCGACCGGGTCAAGCGGATCAAGTCGGACGTCGGTCCGTCCTCCCTGCTGGACACCCTGGCCTCGGTGAGCACGAGCGGCCGTACGGTCACCTTCCATCTGTCGTCGCCCGACGCCACGTTCCCGCTCAAGGTGGCGACCGGCGCGGGCGCCATCGTCGACCGAGAGAAGTATCCGCCCAACGCCCTGCGCGGCGACAACGCTGTCGACGGCACCGGCCCCTACACCCTGACCGCGTATACGAAGGGCAAGAACGCCGTCCTCGCCCCCAACACCGACTACAAGGGTGCGATCGACGCCACCGGCCGTCCCGTCGAACTGCGCTACTACGCCGACGGGGACGCCCTCGACAAGGCATGGAAGGCGAAGAAGGTCGACGTCGCCACGCGCACGCTGCCGCCCGCCGTCCTCGCCGGACTGAACGCCGCCGACCCGGACCAGCGCGTCTCCGAGGCCGACAGCTCCGAGATCCGCAACCTGTACTTCAACACCCGCAAGGGCTCGCCCCTGCACGACGTCCGGGTCCGGCAGGCGATGGCCTGGCTGATCGACCGCGAGCGGCTGGCCGCGACCGTGTACAAGGGCACCGTCGACCCGCTGTACTCGCTGATCCCGACGGGCATCACCGGCCACACCACGTCGTTCTTCGACACCTACCCCGAGCTGAACAAGTCCAAGGCCCGCGCCCTGCTCACCGAGGCCGGCGTGAGTCTGCCCGTCCGCTTCACCTACGGCTATGGCACCGGCCGCGGTTCCGGAGCCGAGGAGGCCGCGGAGATCAAACGGCAGCTGGAGTCGACCGGCCTGTTCAAGGTGACCGTCAAGGGCTATGAGTGGACCGACTTCCAGAAGCGCTGGGCGAGCGGCAAGATCGACGCGTACGCCGTCGGCTGGGTCGCCGACTTCCCCGACCCGGACACCTACGGCGGTCCGCTGGTCGGCACCGGCGCCACCATGAACACCGGTTACAGCGACAAGACCGTGGACCGGCTGATCACGGCCAGCCAGCAGTACGCCGACCGCAGCGAGGCCGCGAAGGACTTCGGCTCCCTCCAGGAGGCCGTCGCCCGCGACGTCCCGGTGATCCCGCTGTGGCAGGCCAAGGAGTACGTCGTCTCCAGCGAGGAGATCGGCGGAGGCCAGTACCTGTCGGACGGCACGGGTGTCTTCCGTCTCTGGAGCCTCACCTGGATCTGACGCGATCCCGCGGTCTTGACGGTCTCCCCGGTGATGCCGTGGGACCACTCGGCGCTGCACCATGTGAGGGGGGTGTGCGTGGGGTGAGGAGCAGACGTGTTGAGACGCAACGCCTTCCGGCTGCCCCGGCACCCGGCGTCCGTCGGACTCGCCCGGCGCCGGGTCCGTGACCACCTGGCCGACTGGGGGCACGGGCCACGCGATCCGGCGCTGGAGGACACGGTGCTGCTCGTCTCCGAGCTGGCCACCAACGTGGTGCGCCACGGCTCCTTGCTGGAGCGCGAGTTCGAGGTCGCCGTGACCGCGCTCGCCGACGGCTCCTGTCTGATCGAGGTGTCGGACGAGGGCCAACTGGAGCCACGGCCAAGGGCGGTGGGGGAGTGGGAGGAGACCGGCCGGGGCCTGCACCTGGTGGAGCACCTGGCCGCCGCGTGGGGAGTGTGGAGCCGGGGACGCCATGGCAAGACGGTCTGGGCACTGGTCCTCGCCCACGCGAACCCCTGACCGGGACGGGTCCGCTACGACCGTGGAGCCGCCCCCGTCGGCAGGATCACCGTGACGGTCAGCCCCTCGCCCGGCGCCGTCCGCACCGCCACCTCCCCGCCATGAGCCTCGACCACGCCCTGCACGATCGCCATCCCCAGCCCGCTGCCCGCACCCCCGCCGGCCCGGAAGAACCGGTCGAAGATCCGTGCCGCGTCCTCCTCGCACAGCCCCGGCCCCTTGTCCTGCACACACAGCCGTACGACCCCGTCGGCCCGCTCCACCCCCAGCCGCACCGGCACATCGGCGGGCGTGTGGGTGCGGACGTTGCTCAGCAGGTTGCCCAGCACCTGGCGCAGCCCCGACTCGTCGGCGCGCACGAGCAGGGCTCCGTCGGCGCCGACCGTGAGGGGCCGCTCGGGCTGCTGCACCCGCAGATCGTCGGCGGCGTCGCGCACCAGACGGCTCACGTCGACGTTACGGAACCGCAGTTCGGGCCGCTGATCGAGCCGGGCCAGCGTGAGCAGCTCGTCGACGAGCCGCCCCATGCGGTCGACCTCGCCGTTCATCCGCTCCCAGACCCGCTTGCGCTCGGCCGGTTCCGGCAGCATCCCCTTGTCGTACAGCTGGAGGTAGCCGCGTATCGCGGACAGCGGGGTGCGCAGCTCGTGCGAGGCGTCGCCGACGAAGCGGCGCAGCTGGGAGGCGCTCCGCTCGCGTGTGCGGTACGCCGACTCCACCTGGTGCAGCATGGAGTTGAGCGCGACCCGCAGCTGCTCGACCTCCAGGGTCGGGTCGCGGCTGGAGGGGACGCGCCGGGTCAGATCGCCCTCGGCTATCGCCGACGAGGTCTCCACCATGTCCTCCAGCGGCCGCATCCGGCGGCGCACGCTGAGCATGGTCAGACAGCCGAGCAGAGCGAGGAGCAGGGTGCCGACGGCGAGGTCCATCCGCAGCGCCTTGCCCATGCCCTCGTGCAGCCCCTCGGTCGGCATGGCGATCAGCACGACGGTGCCGTCCGCCAGCCGCGCGCCGGCCATCCGGTAGCGGTCACCCTCGACCCGTACGTCTCTCGGCTCCTCGTCGCCGGCCAGCTCGGCCGGGTCGTTCGCGGCGGCGGCGAGGGCGTGCTGGCGCGGCGTCGGCTCCAGCGGGCCCAGGGCCACCGGCTTTCCGGTGGGGTCGACCGCGACGTACACCATGCTCGGGCTCGGCAGCGGATCGGTGTCCGTGGTGCCGCCGTCGCTGAACTTGTCCAGCGCGACGCCCAGTTCGCTGAGCGACTCGATCTGCCGCAGGGTGAACCCGGCGTTCCCCAGCGTGGTGCGCGCGTTCTTCAGTTCGGTGTCGACCTTGTCGAGCAGGTAGAACCGCGCGGTCATCAGGCTGATCGCGGTCGCGACGACGATGCCGACGGCCAGCAGGGCCACATTGGCCAGCGTCAGCTTGCCGCGCAGCGAGTGGATGCCGCGCCGGCGGCCGACACGGGAGATCCAGGGGAGACTCATGCCAGCCCGTATCCGACGCCCCGCCGCGTGGTGATCACCGGCGGTCCCAGGGCGTCCAGCTTGCGCCGCAGATAGCTGATGTAGGTCTCCACGACGGTCGACTCGGGCGGGGTGTGCTCGTACTGCCAGACATGGCGCAAGAGTTGGTCCTTGGGCACGATCCGGCCGCCGTTGCGCACCAGGAAGCGCAGCAGGGCGTACTCGGTGGGGGTGAGCTCGACGGTGCGGCCCGCGCGGCTCACCGAGTACGTCGTCTCGTCCAGCTCCAGATCGCCGTATCTGAGCGGTGGTCGCCGCGACAGCACGTCCGCCGGGCGTGTCCGGCGCAGCACGGCCGTGATCCGGGCGACGACCACGTCGATGTCGAACGGCTTGGTGATGTAGTCGTCGCCGAAGCCGAGGGCGCCGACGATCTCGGCCGGCGCGTCCCGGGCGGTGAGGAACACCAGCGCCAGATCCGGCTGCCGGGCGCGCAGTTGGCGCCCCAGGGCCCGTCCGTCGCCGTCCGGCAGCATGACGTCGAGCAGCGCCACCTCGGGGCGGGTGCGCTCGGCGAGGGAGAGCGCCTCGCGGACCGTGCCCGCCGTCATGACCTCGAACCGGTGGTAGCGCAGGGCGATGGCGAGGACGTCCGCGATGGACTCCTCGTCCTCCACCACCAGCACGGTGCCAGAACCCGTCGTCATGCCCCCAGTATCGGCGCGGCCACTGACAACCGGGCGGGTTCCCCGCTTTGGAGTTCCTTGAGAGTCATGGCCGACGCATGCCACGCGCGCGTGCCGGGGCCAATCCTGTTGCCCAGGACCTGGGGGACCAACCGACCGGATAAGGAGCGTTGAACGTGGCGGCATTGGCACGGTGGTGCTATCGGCACCGGCTGGTGGTCCTGTTGCTGTGGTTGGGGGCACTGTTCGGCCTGGGCGCGGCGAGTTCGGCGGCGGGCACGAACTACGCGAACGTCTTCTCCCTCCCGAACACGGACTCCACGACCGCGTACGACCTGATGGAGAAGGCCTTCCCGGAGCGCGCGGGCGACACCGACACGGTGGTGTGGAAGGTGGACGGGGGCTCCGTGCGGGACGATTCCGTACGGTCCCGGATCGAGCCCGCGCTCGACGAGATCGGGCGGATGAAGGGGGTCGGCGAGGTCACCGACCCGTACGCGGCCCGGTCGGCCGGGCAGATCAGCCGGGACGGGCGGATCGCGTACGCGCAGATCACGTTCACCGAGCAGGCGAACGGCATTCCGAAGGAGCTGATCGAGGACGTCGTCGACCGGGCGCAGGCCGCCGAACGCGACGGACTCCAGGTCGAGCTGGGCGGCCAGGCCATCGCCCGCAGCCAGGAGCCGCCGCAGGGCACGGCGGAGGCGGTCGGCATCCTGGCGGCGGCGATCGTGCTGTTCCTCGCCTTCGGTTCGCTCTTCGCGATGCTGCTGCCGATCGTCGTGGCGATCGCGGGTGTCGGCACCGGCCTGACCGGGACGATGCTGCTCAGCCATGTCACGGACGTGCCCGAGGTCGCGCCGCTGCTCGGCTCGCTGATCGGCCTCGGCGTCGGTATCGACTACGCCCTGTTCATCGTCACCCGGCACCGGCGCGGCATCCTGCGCGGGATGAAGCCCGAGGAGGCGGCCGTGACCGCTCTCAACACCTCGGGGCGCGCGGTGCTGTTCGCGGGCGGCACGGTGTGCATCGCGCTCGCCGGGATGCTCGTGATGAACATGCGGTTCCTGGACGGCGTGGTCGTGGCGACCTCGCTCACTGTCGTGCTGAGCGTGCTGGCCGCGACCACCCTGCTGCCGGCCCTGCTGGGACTGCTCGGCACGCGGGTGCTCAGCCGCAGGCAGCGGCGCCGGCTCGCCGCGACGGGACCGGAGCCGGCCGAGGCGAGCGGGCTCGCGGCGCGCTGGTCGTCGTACGTCCAAAGGCGCCCGCGGCCGGTCGCGGCGATGGCCGTCGTCGTCATGGCGGTCCTCGCGATCCCCGTGCTGTCGCTGCGCCTCGGCGCCACCGACCAGGGCAACCACCAGGAGTCGACCACCACCCGGCAGGCCTACGACCTGCTCGCCGAGGGCTTCGGCCCCGGCGTCAACGGCCCGCTCCAGGTGGTCGTCGAGGGCGACGCCCCCAGCGGCCTGGTGAACGGCATCCGGTCGACCGAGGGCGTCGCCCAGGTGGCCGCCGTACCGCCCGCGAACGGCGTCACCGTGATCCAGGTCGTACCGACCACCTCGCCCCAGTCCGAGCAGACGGACCGGCTCATCGACCGCCTGCGCGACGACGTGATCCCGAAGGCGGGCGTCGAGGCCCATGTCGGCGGGGTGACGGCGGTATTCAAGGACTTCGCCTCGGTGACCGGCGAGCGGCTGCCGTACTTCGTCGCGACGATCATCGCGCTCGGCTTCCTGCTTCTGCTGGTGGCCTTCCGCTCGCTGGTGGTGCCGCTGACGGCCGCGCTGATGAACCTCATCGCGGCGGCCGCGTCCTTCGGTGTCCTGGTGGCGATCTTCCAGTGGGGCTGGGGCACCGAACTGATCGGCGTCGGCAAGGAGGGCCCGATCACCTCCTTCCTGCCGGTCATCATGCTGTCCCTGCTGTTCGGCCTCTCCATGGACTACCAGGTGTTCCTGGTGAGCCGGATGCACGAGGAGTGGGTGCACACGAAGGACAACGCGCGCGCGGTGCGCGTCGGCCTGGCGGAGACCAGCCGGGTCATCAACTCGGCCGCCCTGATCATGATCTGTGTGTTCAGCGCGTTCGTGCTGAGCGGCGACATGGAGGGCGCGATGGCGGGCATCGGCCTCGCGGCCGCCGTCGCCCTGGACGCCTTCATCCTGCGTACGGCCCTGGTGCCGGCCGCGATGCACATGCTCGGGAACGCCAACTGGTGGCTGCCGGACTGGCTGGAGAAGCGGCTGCCGCATCTGGCGGTCGAGCCGAAGGAGGAGACGCCGGGGGCCGATCAGGAGCCGGTCGCGGCGGGCCGGTCCTCGGTCGTCCACGGCTTCATCCGCAGCGCCGACGGTGGGCCCGTCGAGGGGGCAGCGGTGACGCTGCTGACGCCGGGCGGGCGCCGGCTGGACGGGGTGACGTCCCTGGCCGACGGCTCGTACATCGTCTCGGTGCCTGCGCCGGGGACGTATCTGCTGGCGACGACCGCCGAGTCGTACGGCTCCCGGGCGGGGCAGGTGGTCGTGGCGGACGGGCCGCTGGTGTACGACGTGGAGCTGGCCGAGGGTGAGGTGGACGCCGTCAACTGACGTCGGCCGCCAGCGGTTTCAGGGGCGCTCGTCCTCGGCGGGCGCCCCCTTGCCGGTGGCGTTCCCCTCCGCCTTGTCCGCCTTCCTCCTGGCCGGATCCGGAATGGCGTTGGTCATCCCCGGCAGGAAGTCCGTGAACAGGTCGTGCACCTCGCGCACCAGCGGCCGCAGCACCCGGAACCGCGCCAGTGTCACACCACGCGCGGTCAGCCGGGCGCCCCGCTCGGCGAGCCGGTAGCTGCGTTCGCGGCCCTCGGTGCGGTCGAAGATCCAGTACAGGACGAGCCCCATCTGGGCGAGCCACATCAACTCCGGCAGGACGTCCCGGAGCTCCTCGGGCACCTTGGTCTTCGTCGCGCCCGCCAGCACCTGCCGATGGATGCTGATGGCCTCCACGCGCGCGTGCTCCGACTCCGCGGAGAAGGGACTGAGCGGACTGTCGGGATCGGCGGCGTTCTTGAAGAACTGCACCGCGAACTCGTGGTAGGGCGTGGCGATGTCCAGCCACACCTTCAGCACACCCGCGAGCCGCGCCTCCAGGTCGGTCTCGCGCGCCAGGACGCCCCGGATCGCCGCCTGGTGCTCGGCGGCGATCCGGTCGTAGAAGCCCTGGATCAGGTGTTCCTTGCCCTCGAAGTAGTAGTACGCGTTGCCGACGGAGACCCCGGCCTCCTGGGCGATGGCCCGCATCGTCGTCTTGTCGTAGCCGCGCTCCTGGAACAGCCGCATGGCGGTCTCCAGGATCAGGGCACGGGTCTGCTCGGACTTGCTGGGTGCGTCGCCCTGTTCAGGGCTGTCGTTCTTCGAGGACACGGAACGAGAGCCTAACGAGTGCCGCTGCGGCCGACCGTCAGGAGGCCTGTGCCGTCTGGTACAGGTTCTGGGCGTCGGCGCCGAAGTACGGGCCGTACATCCGGTTCGGCAGGAAGTTGTACTTGAAGCTGTTCACCGAGGACAGCAGGCCGGTGCCCGTGGACTCGTTGAACTGCGTGAACCAGGGGCCGCCGCTGGCGCCGCCGGTCATGTTGCAGTTCATGCCGTGGTCGTTGGACAGCAGGAAGTCCCGGCTGGTGCTGCCGCTGCAGTAGATGAACTTCTCGCCGTCGTACGGGGCGGCGGCCGGGAAGCCGAACGAGTACATGCGCAGGTTGTAGCCGGTGTTGAAAGCCAGCCCCTGCCCGCCGACGACGTCCGTGAGGAGCTTTCCGTCCAGCGGGGCGACGACAGCCGCGCCGACGTCGTAGTTGATGTCCTCGCTCGCCGTCCACTGCGGGGTGGACAGGGTCTTCGACGCGGTCCAACGTCCGTGGGGGGCCTGTCCGTCGTGGTAGCCGGGTACGAAGACCCAGTTGGTGTGCCAGGCTCCCTCCAGCTTCACGCAGTGGCCCGCCGTGATCACGGTGCTCTTGTTGGCGCTGGTGACGGCGTTGCCGGAACAGGACGCCGTACGGCCCTGGTAGGTGAAGAACACGCGGCCCGCCGTGGAGACGACCGCGCCGCCGCCGGTCCACTGACCGCCGCCGTTGGGGAAGGCCATCAGGCCGATGCCGGACGCGGCCTTGCCGACGGCCGCTGCCGGGGCGCTGGGCGCGATGGTGGTCGCCGCGCCCTTGAGAGGCGCCGAGCCGCCGTCGAAGTGGCCGTTGACGGTCACCAGGTCGAGCGGGGTCGCCTCGCGCATCCGCTCCGAGGTCCAGAAGTCACGGGCCTGCTGCTGTGCGCCGGCCGGGACCGAGCTGACGCCGGTGGTGGTGTCGGGCCTCGGCGCGGCGCCCGCGGGAGTGGCGAGGGTGCCCGCGGTGAGCAGCGCGGTGACGCCGACCAGGGCGCCGAGGACGGGACGGGGCAGGCGGGATATGCCGGGTATGCCTCTCACGCGTACTCCTTCTGCGATGGGGGACCGGGCGACCGGATGGCCGCCCGGCAACCGACAGTCGGTGCGAGTGCGGAGTGGAGAACCTGAGGCAGAGTGCCAACCCGAGCGCGGTTTTGGAAGGGTGCATGCCAGAATCCGAGTCCGGAAGAGCGCCATTCGGGGTCGAGTTGGTCTCTTTCGCCGCCGACCTCGCTACCCGGTGGCGCAGGTGCCGTCCTCACATCCCGGCGCGTTGTACCTCCAGCCCCGACCCGGGTCGTACGACCACCCGTCCCCGCGCCGGTAGGCCCGCCCGCCCCACTGTCCGCCGCGCCACTTCGCGGCGGCGAGCACGGCCCCCTTGGCGAGCCGCGCCCCGGACGGAGTGCTCAGGCGATGCGCGAGTCCCCTGTGCTCGCGCAGCGCCCACAGCGTGACGATCCAGGCGGCGCCGCCCCGGTAGACCTGCCCGGCGTCGCCGACGACGGTGATCTCGTCGAGGGTGGCGCCGTGATCGAGGCCGGGGAAGCGCCGCCGGGCCTCCTCGGACCCGGCCGGCACCATCTCCAGCGGCACCAACTGCGGCTGCTTCACGAGCCAGTCGCGCAGGAAGGTGCACAGCGAGCACTGGGCGTCGTACAGGACGGTGAGTCCGCGGACCGCGGCACCGGCCGCCCCGTGTGCTGTCGTGTCGACTGCCATGTCGGCGCCCGCTCAGGCCCCGGCCGACGGGGTGACCCAGCCCTGCGGCGGGACCGGAGGCACCTGCTCGCGCTCCATCACCCCGCGCCGCCGGATCTTGTTGAGCACGTAGACGTTGCCCAGGTGCATCACGCCGAGCACCAGCAGCACCACGCCGAGCTTGGTCGACAGGGCCTCGAAGATGCCCCGGGTGTCGAGGACGGTGTCGTCGTCGCTCAGATACAGCGCGACGAATCCGAGGTTGACGAGGTAGAAGCCGACCACGAGCAGGTGGTTCACGGCGTCGGCGAGCTTCTCGTTCCCGCGCAGTACGTCGGCGAGGAAGATCCGCCCGTTGCGGCTGAGTGTGCGGGCCACCCAGACGGTGAGCGCGATGCTGACGGCCAGGTAGATGACATAGGCGATGACCGTGCGGTCCATGGCCTCCCCCTTCTTGAACGCGTTCAAAACTCTGACGGGAGAGACTCTAGACCCCGGCTTTGAACATGTTCAACTCGCTTGCGGCGAGGTCTGCGTCACGCCGCCCCCGCCGGGACCCTCGTCAGGTTCTGCGTGCGAGCTCCGGCCGTTTGGAGTAGTCCGTGAACCCGATGACGTTCCCCCAGGGGTCGGCGATCTCGACGGTCCAGCCGGTCGCCACGGAGAAGGGCGCGTCGAGCGGCTCGACGCCCGCGTCGCCCAACGCCCGCGCCGCCGCCCGTGCGTCCGGCACCTCCAGCCATACGCGGGGGGAGGGCCACGGCGGCGGCCGGTGCCCCACCGCCTCCTCCTGGCGCAGCAGCAGGCCCGGCGTCTCGCCCCCGACCTTCAGCACCGCGATCCCGGCCTCGTCGAGCCGGAACCCGACCGCGAACCCGGCCCGCTCGTAGAACCCGACGGCCTCCGCGAGGTCGCCGACCGGCAGCAGCACATTGTCGAACCCGAGCAGTTCGTACGACTCGTCATCTGACATACCGTCAGGGTAAGGCGATGATCGGCCGGATCCGGTGATTGTCAGTGCCGCCTCGTACTGTCGTCGGCATGGGAATCGTGATGTTCGTCGACGAGACGACGAGCGGGAGCCGTAGCGACGGCTGGGGGCTGGAGATCGCCGAGGAGCGGCTCACCGTGCGTGAGCTGGTCCGGCGCCGGGTGTTCCAGGAGGTCGCCGAGTACAACGCGCGTATGCCGGAGGTCTTCCAGGGGCTGGTGCAGCCGCAGGACGCGGAGCGCGTGCTGAACGGGTACGCGATGCGCACGGCCCGCCGGATAGACCCCGACACGCAGACCGAGCTGGCGCTCAGGGCTTTCGAGGGCAACGGCTTCCTCGTGCTCGTGGGGGACCGTCAGATCACCGGCCTCGACGAGGAGATCGAGCTCGGGCTCGGCACCGAGATCACGTTCCTCAAGCTCGTGGCGCTGGTGGGTGGCTGATGGCCGCCTCGACGCCGGAATACGCCCAGCTGGTCGGCGAGGCCCTCGACCTGGTCGAGGCCCGGGACGCCGAGCGGCTCGTCCCCGAACTGCTCGGGCTCTTCGAGATGACCGATGGCAAGTGGCGCCGGGACGGCCACAAGGTCGCCGAAGCGGTCTATGCCGCGGACACCGCCTTCCAGGCGCGGCTCCTGCACGGGCTGACCTTCCGGTACCACGAGCTGGAGCCAGGCACGGCCGGACGCCGCCACATCGTGGACCTGCTCAACAGCTTCCGGATGATGCGGGCCGCCGCCGAGGGGCAGCCGCCCGCCACCCGCGCCGCGCTGATCGGCCTGATCGCCGACCAGGACGTGCATCACGACCCGAGCGGGCTGGTCCGGCTCGCCGACCAGGAACTCGCGGACGGACGGGAGCTGTCCGGCGAGTTCGTCGCCGTGATCCGCCGCTCGTGTCTGACGGTGTGGAACGGCAAGAAGCGCCTGGGGGACCTGGTCGCGCGGCTCGACGGCCCCCCGGTGAATCCGGGCGAGGCCTGGTCCGACCGGGCCCTCGCCGAGGTGGCCGAGCTCGGCGGCGACTGGCGGCGACTGCTCGCCCACGCGGCCACGGCGACCAGCACCCGTCCGTCCGCGAAGTGGGACAGGACCGGCCGCGCTCTGATCGCGCCGCTCGATGCCGACGAGGTGCGGGAGCGGCTGCTGTCCTGGCTTCGGCTGGCGGGCAGGCCGCGCACCCGCCTCCTGCTCGAACCGCGCTACGGCCCGAATCCCAACGCCACCTTCGACCCGTACAACGCCGACGCCCTGCGCGGCCTGGCCTGGCTGCTCTCCCTCCTGCCCGCGCACCCCGAGACCGCCCGCACCCTGGGCGCCCTGGCCGAGACCACCCTGCGCAAGGTCGCGGGCCTCGGCCCGGTGAACCCCAAGGTCGCCAACGCCGCGGTCAACGCCCTGGCCCGCATCGACGGCGAGCCGGCCCTCGCCGAACTGGCCCGTCTGACCACCCGCGTCACCTTCAAGGGCACGCTCAAGGTCCTGAACACCGCGCTGGACGCCCGCGCGCAGGCGCTGGGCCTGGCCCGCGAGGAGGTCGAGGAGCTGGCCGTACCGGCGTACGGCCTGACGGAGGTGGGCCGCGCGGAGCACCGGCTCGGCGAGGTCACCGCACTGCTCGAAGTCCGCGGCCCCAAGGCGGTGTTGAGCTGGCGCAACGCGAGCGGCAAGGCGGTCAAGAGCGTGCCCGCCGCCGTACGACGCGACCACGCCGACGAGCTCAAGGAGCTCAAGAGCGCGGTCAAGGACATCGACAAGATGCTCTCGGCGCAGAGCGAGCGCCTGGACCGCCAGTTCCTGGCCCGCCGCACCTGGCCGTACGCCGCCTGGCGTGAGCGCTACCTCGACCACCCGCTGGTCGGCACCCTCGCCCGCCGCCTGCTCTGGAGGGTCGACGGTAGGACCGTCGGGTACGCGCGCGGCGAGCTGCGCACCCTCGCCGACGCACCGGTGACCGAGGGCACGCAGGTCGAACTCTGGCATCCGGCCGGCCACGAGCCCGCCGAGGTCGTCGCCTGGCGGGACTGGCTGGAGCGGCACGGCATCACCCAGCCCTTCAAGCAGGCCCACCGCGAGGTGTACCTGCTCACGGACGCCGAGCGCGCCACGCGGACGTACTCCAACCGCTTCGCGGCGCACTTCCTGCGCCAGCACCAGTTCCACTCCCTGGCGGCGATCCGGGGCTGGCACAACAAGCTGCGCCTGGCCGTCGACGACGAGGCGCCGCCCGCCGTGCGGGAGCTGCCCCAGTGGGGCCTGCGTGCCGAGTACTGGATCGCGGGCGACACCGGCGAAAGCTACGAGGACATCACCGACTCCGGCAGCTTCCTGCGTCTGCGCACCGACCAGGTCCGCTTCTACCCGATCGACGCCCCGCAGAACTCGGCGCACTGCTGCGGCGGCGAGTACCGCATGTGGCTGCGCGACGGCACGGACCCGGTCGAGGCGCTGCCGCTGACCGACATCCCGCCCCTGGTCCTCTCCGAAGTCCTGCGCGACATCGACCTGTTCGTCGGTGTGGCGAGCGTCGGCAACGACCCGACCTGGCAGGACGGCGGCCCCGACGGCCGCTTCCGGGAGTACTGGACGTCGTACGGCTTCGGTGAACTGGCCGCGAGCGCGCAGACCCGCCGAGCCCTCCTGGAACGCCTGATACCGAGGCTGGCCATCGCCGACCGCTGCACGATCGAGGGCCGCTTCCTGCAAGTGAAGGGCGACCGCCACACGTACAAGATCCACCTCGGCTCGGGCAACATCCTCAGGACCCCGAACGACCAGTACCTCTGCATCGTCCCCAAGTCCAACCCGTCCGCCCCGCAGGCCGGTTACCTGCCGTACGAGGGGGACCGGATGCTGGCGGTGATCCTGAGCAAGGCCATGATGCTGGCCGACGACACGAGGATCACGGATCCGACGATCCTGAGCCAGTTGTAGGCGAACCGGCCACGAACGCCGCAGGGCCCTGCTCCCGAAGTGACGGAAACAGGGCCCTGAGGCGGGTGCCGGAAGGTCAGAACCGGCGCGTGATCAGCGCCTTCTTCACCTCGGCGATCGCCTTGGTGACCTCGATGCCACGCGGGCAGGCGTCCGTGCAGTTGAAGGTCGTGCGGCAGCGCCACACGCCGTCCTTGTCGTTGAGGATCTCCAGGCGCTGCTCGCCGGCCTCGTCACGCGAGTCGAAGATGAAGCGGTGCGCGTTGACGATGGCCGCCGGGCCGAAGTACTGGCCGTCGTTCCAGAAGACCGGGCACGAGGAGGTGCAGGCGGCGCAGAGGATGCACTTCGTCGTGTCGTCGAAACGCTCACGGTCCTCGGCGGTCTGCAGACGCTCGCGCGTGGGCTCGTTCGTGTCCTTCGTGATGAGGAAGGGCATGACGTCCCGGTACGCCTGGAAGAACGGCTCCATGTCGACCACGAGGTCCTTCAGGACCGTCAGGCCCTTGATGGGCTCGACCGTGATCGGCTTCTCAGGGTTGATGTCCTTGATCAGCGTCTTGCACGCGAGGCGGTTCTTGCCGTTGATCCGCATCGCGTCGGAGCCGCAGATGCCGTGGGCGCACGAGCGACGGAAGGTCAGCGTGCCGTCGACATCCCACTTGATCTTGTGGAGGCCGTCGAGGACGCGCTCCTTGGGGTCGATCTCCAGCTGGAAGTCTTCCCACACAGCCTCAGCGGAGACTTCCGGGTTGAAGCGGCGGACCCGGAACGTGACCGTGATGTACGGGGAGGCCGCGGACTCCGCCTCGACCTTGTCCATAACGGGGGTTGCCATCAGTACTTACGCTCCATCGGCTGGTAGCGGGTCTGGACGACCGGCTTGTAGTCGAGACGAATGGACTCCGTGCCGTCGTCACCCACCTCGCGGTACGCCATGGTGTGGCGCATGAAGTTGACGTCGTCGCGGTTCGGGTAGTCCTCGCGGTAGTGACCGCCGCGGGACTCCTTGCGGGCCAGCGCCGAAACCGCCATGACCTCGGCGAGGTCCAGGAGGTTGCCGAGCTCGATGGCCTCCAGCAGGTCCGTGTTGAACCGCTTGCCCTTGTCCTGGATCGAGACGTTCCGGTAGCGCTCGCGCAGCTCCGCGATCTTCTCGACCGCCGTCTTGATCGTCTGCTCCGTGCGGAACACCATGACGTTGGCGTCCATGGTCTCCTGGAGCTCCTTGCGGAGGGTCGCCACCCGCTCGGTGCCGGTGGACGAGCGCAGCTGCTCCACCTGCTCGATCACCAGCTCCGCCGGGTTCTCCGGCAGCTCGACGAAGTCCGCCTTCTGGCTGTACTCGGCGGCGGCGATACCCGCACGGCGGCCGAACACGTTGATGTCCAGGAGCGAGTTCGTGCCGAGGCGGTTCGCGCCGTGCACCGACACACAGGCGACCTCACCGGCCGCGTACAGACCCGGGACCACCGTGGTGTTGTCGCTCAGGACCTCACCCTCGACGTTCGTCGGGATGCCGCCCATCGCGTAGTGCGCGGTGGGCTGGATCGGGATCGGGTCCGTGTACGGCTCGATACCGAGGTAGGTGCGCGCGAACTCCGTGATGTCGGGCAGCTTGGCGTCCAGCTGCTCCGGCGGGAGGTGCGTGAGGTCCAGGTAGACGTGGTCGCCCTCGGGACCGCAGCCGCGGCCCTCGCGGATCTCCGTGTAGATGGAGCGGGAGACGACGTCACGGGACGCGAGGTCCTTCATGACCGGCGCGTACTTCTCCATGAAGCGCTCGCCGTCCTTGTTGCGGAGAATGCCGCCCTCACCGCGGGCGCCCTCCGTCAGCAGGATGCCCATGCGCCAGATGCCGGTCGGGTGGAACTGGAAGAACTCCATGTCCTCCAGCGGCAGACCCCGGCGGTACACGGCCGCCTGGCCGTCACCGGTCAGCGTGTGCGCGTTCGACGTCACCTTGAAGAACTTGCCGCAGCCGCCGGACGCGTAGATCACGGCCTTCGCCTGGAAGACGTGGATCTCGCCGGTGGCGAGCTCGTACGCCACGACACCGGCCGACTTCTTGACGCCGTCGACCTCGGTGATCAGCTGGTCGAGGACGTAGAACTCGTTGTAGAACTCCACGCCCTCCTTGACGCAGTTCTGGTACAGCGTCTGGAGGATCATGTGGCCCGTGCGGTCCGCGGCGTAGCAGGACCGGCGGACCGGGGCCTCGCCGTGGTTGCGGCTGTGACCGCCGAAGCGGCGCTGGTCGATGGTGCCGTTCGGGGTGCGGTTGAACGGCAGGCCCATCTTCTCCAGGTCGAGGACCGAGTCGATGGCCTCCTTCGCCAGGATCTCGGCGGCGTCCTGGTCGACCAGGTAGTCACCGCCCTTGACCGTGTCGAAGGTGTGCCACTCCCAGTTGTCCTCCTCCACGTTGGCCAGCGCGGCGGCCATGCCGCCCTGCGCGGCGCCCGTGTGGGAGCGGGTGGGGTAGAGCTTGGTCAGCACGGCGGTGCGGCTGCGCTTCGTCGACTCGATGGCCGCGCGCATGCCCGCGCCACCGGCGCCGACGATGACGGTGTCGTACTTGTGGATCTTCATGAGTGGTTGCCTCAGCCCCGTGCCTAGCGGATGTTCGGGTCGAAGGTGAAGATCACCAGCGTGCCCAGCAGGATGGTGAACACCGTGGCGGTGTAGAGCAGGCCCTTCAGCCACAGCCGGGTGTTCGCGCGCTCCGCGTAGTCGTTGATGACCGTGCGCAGGCCGTTGGCGCCGTGCAGCATGGCGAGCCACAGCATCAGCAGGTCCCAGACCTGCCAGAACGGGGACGCCCAGCGGCCGGCCACGAAGGCGAAGCCGATCTTGGAGACGCCGCCGTCCAGCACGAGCTGGATCAGCAGGTGGCCGATGACCAGGACGACCAGCACGACGCCGGACAGGCGCATGAACAGCCAGGCGGCCATCTCGAAGTTGCCCCGGGTGGACTTGGGGGTCTTCTTGGTGCGCCGGCGCGGTGCCTCGATGTACGGGGCCGGGTTGTCGACGTTGTAGAGGGACTCGCCCTCGACCGGGCCGATACCGGCGGTGGTCTTCTCAGTCGTGACTGTGTTGTTTGACATGAGTACGCGTCAGCTCCCGAACAGTTCACGAGCGGCGTGGCCGAGGACGGGGTAGATCGCCCCGAGCATCAGCACCAGCCAGAGGCCGACGACGGACCAGAGCATCTGCTTCTGGTAGCGCGCGCCCTTCGACCAGAAGTCGACGGCGATGACACGCAGGCCGTTGAGCGCGTGGAAGAGGATGGCGGCGACGAGGCCGTACTCCAGCAGCGCGACGATCGGCGTCTTGTACGTGGCTACGACCTTGTCGTAGTCCTCGGGGGAGACACGCACGAGAGCGGTGTCCAGCACGTGAACGAACAGGAAGAAGAAAATGAGGACGCCGGTGACTCGATGAGCCACCCAGGACCACATTCCTTCCCGGCCGCGGTACAGCGTTCCAGCCGGCACGGAAGTTCCTCCGGGAGCGGGGATTGGGGCCGCGCCGGCTTTGCCTGTCGGTCGGGCCCGGCCGGGTACGGTCCTCCGGCCCCCAGCATCGTATCCACGTGGCGCCGCGCGGCTGAGCGGGGGTCAAGGTATGTGATCAAAGTGGCACGCGGATGGGGTATTGGCGGCTAATGGGACGGGTTGTCCCGCTAATGGCCGAGTACGGCGCCGTGCGGGCTGGTCGCGCCGTTCTCCGCGCCCCTGAGGGCGTGCAGCAATCGTCCCTTCGCCAGGCGGCGGAGTTCCTCTGCCGCCACGACCCGTTCCTCCTCCGGATCGTTTGCCAATCGTGACCGGATGCCTGCCAGTGCGTGGTCCAGGGCCTCGTTCGGTGCCAGGTTGTCCAGGCAGATGACGAACACGTGTCCGAACCTTGCCTCGTATGCGGCATTCGCCGCATTGAGTGCCGTATGGGCCGCTCCGTACGCCCCCTCCGGCAGCACCGGCAACGTTTCTCCTGCCAGCGCCTCCGCCAGATCGCCCGGCGCCAGGTCGTACGCCGCCTCGTCGGACGCGGCCAGCAGGGACTCGACGTCGGGATAGGGGCGGTGGGCCGCGATGCGGTCGGCCCAGCGAGGGCTGTTCAGACAGGCCAGCAGGGTGCGTCGGAGCTCGTCGGCGGGGGCGGTGTTGAAGGGCTCCAGCGCGTCCGGGGACGGTGGAGTGCGGGTCTGCTCGGGCAGCGACGGTATGGCGACTCGGCCGGGAAGGTGTGTGGGCGTCACGTGGGTTTCGGCAGGGGAATTTGGGGGAGAAGTGGCGCCACGTTACCGAGTGTGGGCATGAGGTGTCCGACGGATGCCCGAATTTCAGCCGAACGGGAGAGTTTCGGAGCGTGTGGTGGACGGCCCAGGGCGCGCACAGGGCCTAGGTTGGCGCCGTGAGTCAGCACAAGCACAGGCGCGGGGCACCGGCGAAGAGCGTCCTGAAGCAGACGTGGGTGCTGATCGTCGCGGTGCTCGTCGTGACGGTCGGGGCCGGAGTGAGCATCGGGCTCCTGGTCGGCGGTGACGACGGAGAGTCGTCGGCCGGTTCCGAGCAGCGGCGGTCCGCGCCGGGCACCTCGCCCTCCGCGGGCGCGGCCAGCCCCGCCCCCTCACCCACCCGCTCGTACCCGCTCTCGCAGGCCCCCAAGACCATCCCGGCCGTGCGCTCCCACACCGCGGCCCGTGGCCCCGGCTGGCGTCCCGCCGCCGGGGAGCGGGTCGTCGTGAGCGACTCGGGGCTCGCCGACGAGGGGCAGCTGATCGCCGGTGAGCTGGGGCTGACGTACGCCGGGCAGAAGGACGACGTGCGCGCCGGGGACGTACGGCTGGCGCTGAACGACGACGAGGGCGCGGACCCCGAGTCGTACACCATGACGGTGCGCGGTGGGCAGGTGGCCATCAGCGCGCCGGGCGAGGCGGGGGTCTTCTACGGGACCCGGACGCTCAAGCAGGAGGTGCACGACGGCGGTACGGCTCCGGAGGGCGTCGTGCGTGACGAGCCCGCCAAGCCGGTCCGCGGGTTCATGCTCGACATCGCCCGCAAGCACTTCACCGCGGACTGGATCGAGGACCGGGTGCGGGAGCTGGGCGATCTGAAGTTCAACCAGCTGGGGCTTCACTTCTCCGACGACCAGGGCTTTCGTATCGAGTCCGACTCGCATCCCGAGATCGTGTCCCAGCAGCATCTGACCAAGGCGCAGGTCAGAAAGATCATCCAGCTGGCCGAAAGTCGGCACATCACGATCGTGCCCGAGATCGACTCGCCCGGGCATCTCGGTGCCGTCATCGCCGCGCACCCGGATCTGCAGCTGCGCAATGTGAACGGTGTGGCGACCCGGGGTGCCGTCGACATCTCCAAGCCCGAGTCCGCCGAGATCGTCGACGACCTGCTGAAGGAGTACGCCGGCCTCTTCCCCGGCAGCCAGTGGCACCTCGGCGGCGACGAGTACCAGGCGCTGGTCGTCTCCGATCCCGAGGCGTCCTACCCGCAGCTCGCCACCGCCGCCCGGAAGACCTACGGCTCCGGCGCCGGCGTCGCCGACCTCGCGACCGGATGGCTCAACGACCGCGCCGACACCGTCCGCCCCCGCGACCGCACGCCGCGGGCGTGGAACGACGGGTTCTTCCAGGACACCTCCGTCCAGCCGGACAAGGACATCCAGGTGGCCTACTGGACGGGCAAGGAGATCGGGGCCCGGCTGCCGGTGGCGTATCTGAGCACGGGGCGGAAGGTCATCAACTACAACGACGAGTTCCTCTACTACGTGCTCGGGCAGCCGCAGACCTTCGTCTACCCGACCGGCGAGCGGATCTACGAGCAGTGGACGCCGCGGGTCCTGCGGGGGACGACGGCCGTGGCGGCCCGGTACGACGCCCAGATCCTCGGCGGGTCCTTCGCCGTGTGGTGCGATCTCGCGAACTCCCAGACACAGGCGCAGGTCGCGGCGGGGATCCGGATGCCGCTGCGGGCGACCGTGCAGAAGCTGTGGGACGCGGGTGAGCCGCAGTTGACCTGGGCCGAGTTCAGGGCGCTCGCGGACCGGCTGGACCGAGCCGCGGATTGACCCGTACGGCTGCGAATCCCTGTGCGATTGTGGTGTATTCGGCCCGAGCCGAACCAAGCAGCCAGGGGGGACCGGGATGGGCTACTGGGGGTACTTCGTCGTGGGCCGCAGTGAGCGGCCGCTGGCGGAGCTGGACGCGCTGGCGGGCGCCGAGGGGCTGACCCTGCGCGAGGAGGCGCCGGACGGCTGGCAGGTGTGGGAGTACCCGAGCGGGGACGGCGAGCTCGGCAACATGAACGACCTGGCCCGCGAGACCGGCGCGCCCGCGCTCTTCGGATACGTCATGGACAGCGCGTCGGTGGTGGTGGAGGCGGCGGCTCCGGAGAGCGGGGCGTGGACGACCTGTCTCGCGCGGGCCGCGATGGCCGACCGGCTCGGCATCTCGGACGAGGGCCTCACGCTGGAGGACTACTTCCTCGAACCCCCCGACGCCGCCGCGCGGGCCGTCGCCTGGGCCGCCGAGGCCGGGCACGAGGTGAACGCCGGGTCGGTGGTCGACGTACTCGGCGCTGAAGCGGACCCTTTGGCCGAAAACCTCTTCTTCCGTCTGCTCGACCGGCTCGGCGTCGTGCCCCTGTGACACTCCGGGGTCGTCGCACGCAGTAAGGGGAGGTGCGGGCTCCGTTAAGGACGGGCCTGCCAGGGGCCTGTGCGGGGGCCCCGACCCTCACAACTCACCCGCTTAGGGAGGCGTGGATGAGCCTGGTGGAACTGATCGCTCAGGCCGACGAGCGCGGGCTGGCCGCCAGCGGGTTGGCTTGTTTGGATCGCTGCGTACCGCTGCTCGGCGGTGACGACGAGGCGCTGCGGCCGCTGTGGGCGAACCTCGCGGCCGGCGGGGACCCCGCCGCCTGGGGTGAGTTGCTGGATCAGGTGCGCGGCAAGCTGGGCGTCGCGGAGATCGTGGACGACGAGGTGGTGGAGGACGAGGCCGCGCTGCTCGCACGCCGGATGCTGGCCGCCGCCCCCGCCGTACGGTCCGCCGCCGAGGCGCGGATCTGGGCCGACGCCTGCTCCCTCGCCGCGCTGCAGATCCACCGGCTGCTCGACCCCGCGCAGGACGACATCTCCTCGGACGGCGCCCCGCCCGAGGCCCTCGACTCCGTTCGGACGGGTGGGTCGCCTGCCGTGGGCCGTGCGGAGGGCATGTCGCCGCTCGTCGCCGCCGAACTGCGCCGCCAGATCAGCGTCCTGGAGCTGCTCGCCGGGCATGGCGCGGGCGGGCTGCGCCGGGCGCTGGAGGTGTCGACGGAGGGGCGGCGGGTGCTGCGGGCGGTGGTGTCGCGACGGGCCCGGGGCCGCAGCTGACGCCCGGGCCGCGCCGTCACGGTCAGTCCAGCAGCCACTTCACCACCGCGTCGCCGTACTCGGCCGTCTGTGAGTAGAAGGCGGTCAGATCGCGGTGGGTCGCCGCGAACAGGCCGCGCAACTCGGGCTCGGCGTCGGGTGCGTCGTACGGCCGCAGCAGCCGCATGCGCGCGCGCCGCCACAGGTCGTCGAAGTCGGCTCCCTTGAGGAACTCGGCGACCCCGCCCACCTGGGAAGCGGTGAGCAGCAGGAACGGCGGCAGGGCCGGGTCGGTGTGGAAGACCGGGCCGCCGCCGAGCACCACTTGGGTGCGGGGGCCTTCCGGGGCGTGGTTCGGGGGGATGCCGCAGTAGAGCTGCTCGACGTCGCCGTACAGCTTGTCGAGCACCTCCTCGCGATGCCGGCCGATCCGCTCCCGCACGGTGTTCCAGTCGTCCTCGAACAGACGTTGGAACCAGGTCGCGCTGTTGCGCAGGGCCGAGGGCGGCACCGCGCGCAGATGGAAGTACATGCTCATCAGTGAGTGGAGCGCACGGGAGCGGCGAAGCGTCACTCCGCCGTAAACCCGCATCCTGCGGGAGTCCTGTGACTGTCGTGGGGGCGAGGTGGGGCGGTCCTGCACCGGTCCCGGGAAGCCCCCGGATCCGGGTGACGAATCGCTGGTCGGACACGCTCTTCAAGGATGTGACGACTCAAGCTGAGACCAGGCCCGCAGCCGCGACCAAGCCGGTGCGGTGGGCGGCGGACGCGGTGGCGACGATGCGCGAGGGAGCCCGGCTGCGGCTCGACTACTCGGAGCAGAGCCTGTGGCGGGTCGACCGGATGATCGAGAGCCTGCGCCGCGAGCGGACTCCGTACGACGCGGTGGAGAACACGTTGCGCGGTTTCGGCGCGTACGCCGGTGAGGTGATCGCCCGTCAGAACGGCGCCGAGTGGTGGGCGACGGGCGGCGACCACTGGATCCGTACGCCCGACGGGCGGCTGTGGGATCCGATCGACGAGGCGCGGCGGTGTTTCGCGGGCGAGGGTTCGCTGCGGTTGCTGTGCCGGGACGCGACGCGGTCGTAGGGCGTCGGTGTGGACATGACCCGGGCCGGGACCCCGTGAATGGGCGGGGTCCCGGCCGGGTCAGGTGACGTCGGCGGTTACGGCGTCAGCGTCTGCCGGTGATCCGGCCGCCGGCCGATGACGCTGTTCCGAAGGGGCGTCAGCCCGCCCAGACCTCGGCGTCGTCGGCCGGGACGGTGGTGGCCAGGCCCAGTTCCTTGCGGGCGGCGACCGTCTTGTTCGGGTCGATGCCGCTGAAGGCGGAGTCGTAGGCGATGTAGAACGCGTCGGCGTCGGCGGCGTTCGCGGCCTTCCTCCAGTGCTCGGCGGTCTTCGTCAACTGCTCGCGGAGCTTGCCGACCTCCGTGCCCTCGATGCCCTTCAGACCCTTGAGGTGTGTGTCGAGGGCGGCGGCGACGGCCTTGGCCTGCGCCTTGTAACCCTTCAGGTCCTCCTCGACGTTGTCCTTCTCGGACTGGTTCGCCCACAGCGCGTCGTAGACCCCGTTGGAACCCGTCAGGAACGTGCTCTGCTCGGGCTTCAGGGACTTGGCGGTGTCCAACGAGCCGGTGAACGTGCCCGATTCATGGGTGTAGGTGCAGCTCACGGCGCGGTCACCCGTCGTCCAGCTCTCCTTGGTCGGGGTGTAGTAGAAGATCGCGACCCCCTTGGGAAGCGCCCAGGTGTCCGGGGCGAACTTCCCCGCCTCGACGGGGCAACGCTCGTCGGCGATGGCCGAGATCGCGTCGTCGCCGGGGTACGCCGAGCCCTGGTCGATCTTGAAATCGCCGACGACCTGGGCCGTGTGCGCCTCGGCGCAGGGCACGATCTCGACGAGCACCTCGGTGCCTTCGCCCTTGCTGTTCGGGTTGTAGCAGTCCCCGGTGGCCAGCGAGAACACCGAACGCTGGCGGGCCACCTTCTTCGCGCCGTCCTTGGCGCTGTCGACGGCGTCCGAGACATCCGAGCATCCCACCGCACCGATCGCGAGCAGGGCGACGACGGCGGATATGCCGCGAAGGGAGCGATACGGGCTGCGGATTGACATGGCGTTATATCCCTTTATCTAAGCTCTATATGGGCGGCGCGCCTCGTATGCCCTCGCTGTGACGGGGCTGTGCGAAGGTCGCGGCGTCTGTGACTGCCGGTGGCGCGCAATGGTTGTAGGCGACCGGTCGTGAGTTCCGGTTGCCGCCGCGTGGGACGGGCCGGGTGAGGGTGTCGTGCGGGCCTCCTGTGACACTTCTGTGCGCTCGGGCGCTGTTGAGCGTGGAGGGACGTGGGAAAGGGTGGCCGCATCGAAAGGTGCGGATTCGCCACGAACCGGTACGGATGAGGACAGTTCTTGGGCCAGCGAGGCGAACCCCGCCGCGTGCGTGCGCACGACGGGGAGTTGGGCGCGGCCGTCGCGCGGGCCCAGGAAGGCGACGAGGCCGCGTTCGCCGTGGCTTATCGGCTCGTGCAGCCGGCATTGCTGGGGTTTCTGCGCGGGCTGGTCGGGGACGACGCGGAGGACGTGGCGTCCGACGCCTGGCTGGAGATCGCCCGGGACCTCGGCCGGTTCAAGGGCGACGGTGCCGGGTTCCGGGGCTGGACCGCGACCATCGCCCGCCACCGGGCGCTGGACCATCTGCGCAGGCAGAAGGTGCGGCCCCGGTCGTCGGTGCTGGAGCAGGACGTACTGGAACTGCCCGGCCCGCACAGCACGCACGACCAGGCGCTGGAGTCGATCTCCACGGAGGCCGCCCTGGAGCTGGTCCGCGCGCTGCCGCGGGACCAGGCCGAGGCCGTGCTGCTGCGGGTGGTGGTCGGCCTCGACGCCCCCTCCGCCGCCCGTGTCCTCGGCAAGCGCCCGGGCGCGGTGCGGACGGCCGCGTACCGGGGGCTGAAGCGCCTGGCCCAGCAGCTGGGCGTCGCAAGTGTGACGGATGACGGCCCCCGGACGCTGGGGGAATCGAAATGAACAGTGAGGGCGACGGCGGCGGCCAGGGCGGTACACCGGCGCTTCGTTGAGACGAAGCCGGGTGTGCGGTGAGTCGTACGGGGCGTGAGAGACGTACAGGCTCTATGAGCTCGTGAGTCACAGCTGTCACACAAGTCACGCAGGTTGCGCGGATTGCGCAGTCGCAGAAGCAACACGCGCAGTCACAAGAGCAACAAAGGCCTACCAAGCAGGTCGGACAGGAACGGGAAACGGACATGGGTGAGCAGCAGAGCGGCGGTGGGTCCCCCGGCCGTCGGCGTGTGCACCCTGACGGCACGGTTTCCGGCCCCGCCTCCGGTCATGTCGTGGCGCTCGACGACGCCGAGCTGGAGGCGCTGCTCTCCGCCGCCGTACTGCGCGGGCTCCGACCGGACCTGGAGGGCGAGCAGCGGGCCGTCGCCGCGTTCCGTGCCGCCCGGGAAGCGGGGGCACTGCGGGCGCGCACCCGGCGCCGGGACGACTGGCGGCCCCGCGAGCAGCGACGCCTCGCGCTGTCGGTGAGGACCACGCTGTCCCTGTTCCTCGCGAGCCTCACGCTGGGCGGCGTGGCGGTCGCCGCGATCGGCTCGTCCGGCTCCTCGGACGCGCCCGCAGACGACAAGGCCAGGCCCACTCCGTCCGCCGGCGCCCCCGACCGTCCGGCGACCGCGCAGTCGACGCCGGGCGCCGGCTCCGCGAAGCCCGGCCATCCGGCCACCGCGGAGGACACCGAGGCCAAGTGCCGCGCCTACGACCAGGTCAAGGACGGCGGCCAGGCCCTGGACTCCACGGCCTGGCAGCGGCTGGTCACCGCGGCGGGCGGCGAGGAAAAGGTGGCGGCGTACTGCGCCGAGCAGCTGGCGCGGGCGGCGAGGAACAAGCCGAGCTCGGCCGCCACACCGGGCGGCGGCGCCGCGGGTGCGACGAACGGCGCCGACAATGCGGAGAACGGTGCGGGCAGCGCGGAGGGCGGCTCGGGCAGCGGGGAGAGCGGCGCGGACAGCGGGGGCGGCGGCGCGGGCAACGCGGACAGTGGTGTGCGCGGCGACCAGGCCGACAAAGCCCCCGAAAACGGCCAGAAGAGCTGAGCCCCGGGAAGAACCCCGACCTCGCGCGCCCCGGTGTATCCGTCAGGCCCGCGCGGCGCGGCGGTCGCGCCGGCCGATTCCGACGCCGGGTGACAAGTGATCTGCGTCACCAAGATCACGAACCGAGTGATGTTTCCCCGCCACGGCCCGCTGTTAGGGACGGCCACCTGTGAGTCGGGTGTGCCTCAGGTGACTTTCTTCGTGGCCTTGCGCCTTCTAGCGGCTTTGGGCCTTTTACTGGGGTGGGATTCGTCGTGAGTCGTCGTACGACGCGTGCGTACAGACCGTTGAGCTTGAAGCGCCGGGCATGGTTGACGCTCGGCGCCGTGGTCCTGGGGGGCGGGGGTGTGGTGACCTACGCGGTTGCCAGCCCGTCCGCCGATCCGGGCGCGGGTGGCAGGGCCAAACGACCGGTGAAGGTCTACGACCTCGCGCTGAAGGGGACCGCGGGCGGCAAGCGGGAACTCCCGCGCACGGACACCGAGCAGTTCTCACTGGTCGGCGTCTCCTGGACAGGTGCCGTCAAGCGGCTCGACGGCACGGCGCAGGTGCGCACCCGCGACCTGGAGAGCGGCGAGTGGAGTGCCTGGCAGGGCCTCGAGGTGAACATCGATCCGCCGGAGGACCCGGAGGCCGGGATGCGCGGCGCGTCCGAGCCGCTGTGGGTCGGTGCCTCCGACGGCGTCCAGGTCCAGGTCGTCCACGAGGACGGCACCACGGGCGCGCTGCCCAAGGGGCTTCAGGTCAACCTGGTCGATCCGGGCGTGGTGACCGACGCCGAGACCAAGGCCACCGAGCCGGCGGCGTTCGTCGCCGAGGAGAGCAGCCCGGCGGCTACGCCCACCGATTCCACGACACCCACCGACGGTACGACCGTCACGCCGACGGACAGCCAGACCACCACGTCGCCGGTGCCGACCGAGACCACGGCCACGGCGACGCCCACCGACTCGGCATCCGCGTCCCCCTCGACCTCGCCGAGCCCGTCGGCCACCACACCGACCGCGCCGCCGTCCACCGTGCCCAAGCCGCCGATGACCTCGCGCGCCGGCTGGGGCGCCGACGAGTCGCTCAGCCCCGACCCGTCGGAGTACAACGCCGATGTGAAGGCCGTCTTCGTCCACCACACCGACGGGGCCAACGACTACTCCTGCGCCGACTCGGCGTCGATCGTGCGCGGCATCTACGCGTACCACACGCAGGTCAACGGCTGGAACGACGTCGGCTACAACTTCCTCGTCGACAAGTGCGGCACCGTCTTCGAGGGCCGCAAGGGCGGTGTCGACCTGCCGGTGCTCGGCGCTCACACCTACGGCTGGAACCGTGAATCCGCGGGCATCGCGGTGCTCGGCGAATACACCTCCACCAGCGCCTCCAACACCGCGCTGACCTCCGTCGCCCGCGTGGCCGCCTGGAAGCTCGGCCAGTACGGCGCCGACCCGGCCGGCACGGTGCAGCTCACCGCCGGGGCGAGCCAGAAGAACTACTTCGGCACCAGCTTCACCGCGGGCACCCAGTACACCTTCAACCGGATCTCCGCCCACCGCGACGGCTACAACACCCAGTGCCCCGGCAACTCCCTCTACGCCCAACTGCCGACCATCCGCACCTGGGCGGCCGGCCCGGTGCAGGGGCTGAAGGTGACCTCGCTCGCCGGCGCGGGCCTTTCGAACGCCACGTACTACACCAAGGGCGCCCTCAGCGTGAAGTGGGCGGCCACCACCCCGTCCTCGCTCATCAAGAGCTTCCAGCTGCTGGTCGACGGCAACACCGTCGCCACCACCGCCGGCACGGCCACCTCCGTCAACACCACACTGGCCCTGGGCAGCCACACCGTCGCGGTGCGGGCGGTGCACCAGTCCGGCAAGACCGTGACCACGGCCGCCCTGAACGTCGTCGCGGAGACGACCGCACCGACCTTCACCACCACGCCGAAGCTCTCCCTGCGCACCGGCACCGTCAACACCACCGCGGTCCCGGTCACCCTCGGCTGGAAGGCCATCGACGACAAGGCGCTGCGCGAGGTGAAGCTGGTGTCCCCGACGGCCGCCACCTACGGCCCGACCATCACCACCGCCAACCGCACCGCCAACTCCGGTACGGCCGCCACCTGGTCGATGCAGGCGTTCGACTACGCCGGCAACTCCCGCACCGCCTCCGCCTCCTACACACCGGTGATCCTGCAGGAGACCTCGGCGGTGAAGTCCGGCAGCTGGACGAGCCGCTCCTCCACCAGCTACCTCGGCGGCAAGTCGTACTCCAGCGGCTCCAAGGGTGCCAGCCTCGCCTGGACTTTCACCGGCCGCTCCGCCTCCTGGGTGGTCTCCCGGGCCTCCACCTCGGGTCAGGCATACGTCTACGTCGACGGCGTCAAGGTCAGCACGGTCGACCTGAAGTCCGCCACCACCCTCTACCGGCAGGCGATCTGGACGAAGACCTGGTCCAGCAGCGCCCAGCACACCGTCAAGATCGTCGTGGTCGGCACCAGCGGCCGTCCCACCATCACCACCGACGGCCTCGTCTACATCAAGTAGCCCCAACCCCAAGTTGGACGAGGGACGCACGAAGCAGGGACCCTGGTCCCGCCTGGTCAGCCAGGCGGGACCAGGGCCTTGATGTTGATGGGAAGGTGGGAATCGCGCGCCTCGCAGGGCTGCCGGGTGGTCAAGATCTCGATGCCGACCGGGCAGAGCGGGTCATGCGCGAGACGGCCGGGGCCGCCACCCCCCACAGGAGAGGCCCCGGCCGTCGCACGGCACGGGCCGCGCGGCGGCCCGTACTTTCTACAGCGTCATGACTGCGTTTTCTGTCACACCTGGGCGGACACATCGCGGATTCCGGGGTAGTTGCATGTTGTACGGACATGGACGAGCAGTGGTTTCAGGCCGTAACGTGCCTTTCGCGCCGGACGCGGAGGGTGTATGACCACCGCAACGACCTGCGGTCTTGGCACCGCAACCACCAATTGAGGTATCCAGTGCTGGGGGACGACGCGGAGTTGACCGCCGCGGTGCTTGCGGCACAGGACGGGGACGAGACCGCGTTCCGGACTGTGTACCGCTCCGTGCACCCGCGGTTGCTCGGGTACGTGCGAACGCTGGTCGGCGACCCGGACGCCGAGGACGTCGCGTCGGAGGCATGGCTGCAGATAGCGCGTGACCTGGAGCGTTTCAGCGGGGACGCGGACCGCTTCCGCGGCTGGGCGGCCCGGATAGCGCGTAACCGCGCGCTGGACCACATACGCATGCGGGGCCGTCGGCCCGCGATCGGCGGCGACGAGACCGAGCTGACCGGGAAGGCCGCCGAGTCCGACACCGCGGGCGAGGCCATCGAGGCGCTGGCCACCGACGGCACCCTCTCCCTGATCTCCCGGCTCCCGCAGGACCAGGCCGAGGCGGTCGTCCTGCGTGTGGTGGTGGGGCTCGACGCCAAGACGGCCGCGGAGACCCTGGGCAAGCGTCCGGGTGCCGTACGGACCGCCGCGCACCGAGGACTGAAGCGGCTCGCGGAGCTGCTCGGCGACGATCCGGAATCGGCCGGGGTGCTCGATGCCCTGCCTCCCCAGCGAGAACCGCGCGGCCGTGCGGTGACGTCCGCGAGTGTGACGCATACGCGTTCGCGGACGCAGAAGGATGTGTGATGGCCGACGAGCTGTACAGATGGCTGGACCGCGAAACGGCGGAGCGTTTGCTGAGCGGAGAGCCACTAGAGGCTGTCGATGCCGTCGACCGCGACCAGGCCGAACGGCTCGCCAAGACGCTTGAGTCGCTGACCGTCGAACCCCCGCTGACCAGCGAGGAACTCCCCGGAGAGGCCGCCGCGCTGGCCGCTTTCCGGGCGGCCCGCGCACAGCGGGAGGACGCGTCCGCCGCCGTCGGCGACCGTCCCGGCCCGCACGCCTCCGATGTCTCCGACGTCGGGCTCGTCCGGATCGGCACCCCCGGGCGCACCGTCCGTCGCCCCCGCTGGACCCGTCCCGTACGGCTCGGCCTCGCCGCCGCGCTGGCCGTCGGCATGGTCGGCGGGGTGGCGGTCGCGGCCGGAACCGGAGTCCTGCCGACGCCGTTCGACTCGGACGAACCGGCCCGCCCGGCCGCCACCGTCCCGGCGCAGGTACCCACCGAGCGGCCGCTCATCTCACCCTCCCCGCGGACCGGTGCGCAGGACGAGCCCACCCCCGACGACGGCTCGAAGGGCTCCACCGACACCGGCGCCCCCGAGAACGTGACGCCCGGCGGCCCGGCCGCGGGCCACGAGTCCGCCTCCGGGGACCGGGACCGGTCCGGCGGCCGGTGGAAGGCCGTCACCTCCTACTGCCGCGACCTGCGCGACGGCAAGCCGCTGCCCCTGGACCGCCGGCGCACCCTGGAGGGCGCGGCGGGCAGTCCCGCACGTGTGCCGAAGTACTGCAAGAACGTCCTGTCCGCCGCAGGCGAGAGCACCCGGTCCCAGCAGGGCGACGAGGGCGGCGGCGAGGGCAAGGGCAAGGACAAGGGCGACGACGGCCGGGACGAGGAGAAGGACAGAGACAGGGACCAGGGCAAGGGACACGGGAACGGCCACGGCAAGGGCCGCGGCCATGACGAGGACGAGGACCACTCCCGTGCTCGCGACGGCCACCGCACCAACGGCGCCGCGCAGCTCCCGTCGACCGTGGCCGGTTTCCTGTCGGACCGGACCCCGCTGACCCCCTCCTCCGTCGCACGTCGCTGACCTGCGATTTCGTGGTTCGTGGAAATTTCTTCGGCCACAGAGTGACGTTTTCGGCCGCGGCGGCGCTGATGAGAGTGAGCCGACTGGTCATCGGCCGTCGCACAGAGCCGGGGTTCCCCCCGTACCTGCGGCTCGTGCATCGGCGCGGGCGGGACACGTTCCCCCGGTCCCGCCCGCGCCCCATATCCACCGTCCGCGCCTCACCAGTGGACGACGACCTTGTCGCCGGTCCGCACCTGCGCGAACATCTCCTTGATCGCCGGCTCGTCCGCCACATTGACGCAACCGTGCGAGGCGCCCCCATAGCCCCTGGCGGCGAAGTCGGACGAGTAGTGCACCGCCTGGCCGCCGCTGAAGAACATCGCGTACGGCATGGGGGAGTCATAGAGCGTCGACACATGGTGCCGTGACTTCCAGTAGACGGTGAACACACCTTCCCGGGTCGGTGTGTACTGCGACCCGAACCGCACCGGAACCGTCGCGACAGTCCGCCCGTCGACCATCCAGCGCAGGGTCCGGCTCGACTTGCTGATGCACAGCGCCCGGCCCGTCAGGCAGCGGGCGTCCGGCGCGTCGGCGGGCTGCCCGCCCATCAGATACAGGTCCCACTTGCCGGGTTCGCGGGTCATCCGCAGCAGCCGCTCCCAGGTGACCTCGTCGGTCTTCCCGGTCTGCGGAAGGCCGCGCTTGCCCTGGAAGCCCTCGACCGCCCGCTCGGTGAGATCGTCGTAGGTCCCGGTCGGCCCGTCGAAGAGCCAGGCGAGCTGCCGGAGCCGGGCCTGGAGCTCGCGTATGTCCCGGCCCGTGTCGCCCCGCTGCCACAGCACGGCGGGCGCGGCGGGCTCGGGCGTCCGGCCCGGCTTGTCGTCGGCCGGGGCCGACTTCGGGGACGGCGTGCCGTCCGGGAGCTCTATGCGTATCGGTGAGCGCCGCTCCCCGCCGGAGGACTGCACCGTGCAACCGCACAGCAGCACGGCGAACGCGGCTCCCGCGGCGAGTACGGCATTCGTTCTCCCCATCCCCATGCCTCTGGTACGCATCCCGACCCCCGGCGTCTCACACCGGCCACCCCGATGTCACCTGAGATGTTCCCCGCACGTGACCGGTCGCGAACTACGCGGCATGGTTGGACACAGAAGGCAACGGTCCACGGGAGGCACACCATGGCGCGTGAGTCGGAGTCCGGACTGCCGATCGAGCCGGTCTACGGGCCGGACGCGCTGTCCGGCTGGGATCCGGCCGAGAAACTGGGCGAGCCGGGCTCGTACCCCTTCACCCGCGGCGTGTACCCCTCCATGTACACCGGCCGTCCCTGGACGATGCGCCAGTACGCCGGCTTCGGCACGGCCACGGAGTCCAACGCCCGCTACCGGCAGCTGATCGCCCACGGCACCACGGGCCTGTCGGTCGCCTTCGACCTGCCCACGCAGATGGGTCACGACTCCGACGCCCCGATCGCGCACGGCGAGGTCGGCAAGGTGGGCGTGGCCGTCGACTCGATCGACGACATGCGGGTGCTGTTCGGCGGGATCCCGCTGGACAAGGTGTCGACGTCGATGACGATCAACGCGCCTGCGGCCCTGCTGCTGCTCCTCTACCAGCTGGTGGCGGAGGAACAGGGGATCCCGGCGGACCGGCTCACCGGCACGATCCAGAACGACGTGCTGAAGGAGTACATCGCGCGCGGGACGTACATCTTCCCGCCTAAGCCGTCCCTGCGGCTGATCGCCGACATCTTCAAGTACTGCCGGGCCGAGATCCCGAAGTGGAACACGATCTCGATCTCCGGCTACCACATGGCCGAGGCCGGGGCGAGCCCGGCACAGGAGATCGCCTTCACCCTCGCGGACGGCATCGAGTACGTGCGCACGGCGGTCGCGGCCGGCATGGACGTCGACGACTTCGCCCCGCGTCTGTCCTTCTTCTTCGTGGCCCGTACGACGATGCTGGAGGAGGTCGCCAAGTTCCGCGCCGCCCGCCGTATCTGGGCGCGGGTGATGCGGGACGAGTTCGGCGCCCGGAACCCCAAGTCACTGATGCTGCGCTTCCACACCCAGACGGCCGGTGTGCAGCTGACGGCCCAGCAGCCGGAGGTGAACCTGGTCCGGGTCGCGGTCCAGGGTCTCGCGGCGGTCCTCGGCGGCACCCAGTCCCTGCACACCAACTCCTTCGACGAGGCCATCGCGCTGCCCACCGACAAGTCGGCCCGCCTGGCCCTGCGCACCCAGCAGGTGCTGGCCTACGAGACGGACGTGACGGCGACGGTCGACCCCTTCGCCGGCTCCTACGTCATCGAGCGGATGACGGACGACGTGGAGGCGGCGGCCGTCGATCTGATGCGGCGGGTCGAGGACCTGGGCGGCGCGGTGTCCGCCATCGAGCAGGGTTTCCAGAAGAACGAGATCGAGCGCAGCGCGTACCGCATCGCCCAGGAGACCGACTCCGGCGAGCGGGTGGTCGTGGGCGTCAACCGCTTCCAGCTCGACGAGGAGGAGCCCTACGAGCCCCTTCGTGTCGACCCCGCCATCGAGGCCCAGCAGTGGGAACGCCTCGCGAGGCTCCGCGCGGAACGCGACCAGCAGGCGGTCGACGCCGCCCTGGCCGCCCTGAAGAAGGCGGCCGAGGGCGAGGACAACGTCCTGTACCCGATGAAGGAGGCGCTACGGGCCAGGGCGACCGTGGGCGAGGTGTGCAACGCGTTGCGGGAGGTCTGGGGGACCTACGTCCCGTCGGACGTCTTCTGATCCCGGACGCCGGGCCGATTGTCAGAGCCGCGTGCCACACTCCTTCTCATGTTCGGTGTCATCGATCTCCCCACCTATCTGGCCGGTCTCGTCCTGATCGTCCTGCTGCCCGGCCCCAACTCGCTGTACGTGCTGTCCGTGGCCGCCCGACGAGGGATCCGGGCCGGTTACACCGCCGCGGCCGGGGTGTGGTGCGGTGACACCGTTCTGATGACCCTGTCCGCCGCCGGCGTCGCCTCGCTGCTGCAGGCGAACGCCGTGCTGTTCGGGATCGTGAAGTACGCGGGCGCCGGTTATCTGAGCTGGCTGGCGATCGGGATGCTGCGGGCCGCCCGGGCGATGTGGCGGACCCGGCGGGAGAAGACCGCCGTCGCGGCGCCCGAAGCCGTCGCCGACGAGCGGCCCTTGCGCCGCGCCTTCGTCATCAGTCTGCTCAACCCCAAGGCGATCCTGTTCTTCGTCGCCTTCTTCGTGCAGTTCGTCGACCCCGGATACGCCCACCCCGCGCTGTCGTTCGTGGTCCTCGGGGCGTTCGCGCAGCTCGCGAGCTTCCTCTACCTCAGTGCCCTGATATTCAGCGGTACGAGGCTGGCGAGCGCCTTCCGGCGGCGCAAGCGGCTGTCGGCCGGCGCGACTTCGGCGGCGGGCGCGCTGTTCCTCGGGTTCGCCGTGAAGCTGTCCCTCGCCAGTACGTGACGCTACCGAGCGGCTCGCTCGGCGTACTCCCGCAGTCCGTCGCCCGTTTCACCCGCCCAGCCCACATAGCCGTCCGGCCGCACCAGGAACAGGCCGGTGCCGTACGGCTCCTGCGCCGCTCCCCGGACCACGCTGATCGACTCGGGCAGCTCGGGCGCCTCGGCCCCCAGCGCAAGCAGCGTCCAGTGCGGTCCACGGAAGGCGTCGAAGAGGCGTACGCCGTCGACCGTCCCGTCCGGCGCGCGGTCGCCGGCGTGCAGCGCGCCCGGTGCCTCGCGCGCCTCCGTCGTCAGGCTCGACTCCCGGTACCCGAGCCCCAGTTGCCGAGTCGCCTCACCGCGCCGCACCTCCCCGCGGTGCACGCTCGTCGACAGGCCGAGCATCCCGGCGGCGATGGGGCGCCGCTCCTCCTCGTACGTCTCCAGCAGAGCCTCGTCGACCCCGTCCCGGAGCACCGCGCCCAGCTTCCAGCCGAGGTTGTAGGCGTCCTGCACGCTTGTGTTGAGCCCCTGACCGCCGGCCGGTGAGTGGACGTGCGCGGCGTCCCCCGCGAGGAAGACCCGCCCGTCCCGGAACCGGTCCGCGAGCGCCGCGCGCGGCCGGAAGTTCGAGGCCCACCGCACCTCGGTCACGTCCTCGGGCGCCAGATGCGAGCGCGCGGCGACGACCTTGCGCACCCCCTCCAGGGAGACGTCCACCGACGAGCCGTCCGTGAACTGGGCCGCGACCTGGAAGTCCTCCGTGCCCGCGAGGGGGCAGATCGCGAGGAAGCCGTCGCCCTCGCCGCGGGGCGGGAAGAGATGCCAGTTGTCCCGGTCAAGGCCGGTGATCCTGACGTCCGCCACCAGCGTCGGGTTCGGGTCGACCGTCTCGCCGGTCATCCCGATGCCGAGGGTCCGCCGTACCACCGAGCGACCCCCGTCAGCGGCGACGACGTAGCGCGCCCGGACGCTCTCGCCGGCCGCGAAGCCGACGGTCACGCCGTCCGTGTCCTGCGTCAGACCCACGACCTCCCGGCCGAACGCGACCTTCCCGCCCAGCTCCGCCAGCCGCGCGAAGAGGATCTCCTGCGTCCGCCACTGCGGGACCATCCAGGGCTCGCTGTACGGGGAGTCCTCCGTCGCCTCGGCCGGGTCGAACATCTGGTGCTCGCCCATCCGCTTCCCGTCCTGCCAGATCATCCCGACCGGGTAGCTGCCGCCGGCCGCGCGGATCGCGTCGAGCACGCCCAGGTCGTCGAAGACCTCCATGGTGCGCGGCTGGATCCCCTTGCCCCGCGAGCCGGGAAACAGCCTCCCGTCCCGCTCCACGACCAGCGCGTCCACCCCACGCCGGGCGAGGTCGATGCCGAGCGCGAGGCCGGTCGGACCGGCACCGACGATCAGTACGTCCGTGTGCACAACATTCGCGTTCATGCCATTCCCCCTTAACGTTGTTAAGTGCTGTCGACCACGAGAGTGCCCTTAACGCCGTTAAGCTGTCAAGCGTGACTACGGAACGACGAGCGCCCCTCGACCGCGAACGCGTCGCGGAAACCGCCCTGAGGCTCCTGAACGAGGTCGGCCTCGACGGGCTGACCCTGCGCGCCATCGCCAAGGAGCTGGACGTCAAGGCGCCGGCCCTGTACTGGCACTTCAAGGACAAGCAGGCGCTGCTCGACGAGATGGCGACCGAGATGTACCGCCGGATGGTCGCCGGGACGCCTCTCGACGCGCACGACACTTGGCAGGAGCGGCTGCTGAAGGCCAACCGCGGACTGCGCGCGGCGCTGCTCGGCTACCGCGACGGGGCCAAGGTGTTCAGCGGTTCACGCTTCACGGGCCTCGTGCACGCCGAGCAGATGGAGGAGACCCTGCGGGTCTTCACGGCCGCGGGGTTCTCCCTCGCCCAGGCGGTCCGCGCGACCTCGACGACGTATCTCTACACCCTCGGCTTCGTTATCGAGGAACAGGGTGTCGAGCCGCTGCCGGGCGAGCGCCGCGAGGGCTACGACCTGAGCGAACGGGCCCGCCTGATGGCCGACTTTCCCTTGTCGGCCCAGGCGGGCGCGGAGATCTTCGCCGACTACGAACAGCACTTCGAGGAGGGACTCGCCCTCGTGATCGCCGGGATCGAGGCGCGGTACGGCATCCGGTGAGGCTCGTGTGAGGGCATGAACGCGGTGCCGGGTGGTTGATTCTCGAAAAAGGAGGGCGGCCCGTTACTTTTCGTTCACCTGTTGGCCGCCGAGGGGACAATGTCCGGCGTCGAACGTCTCCTACGGTCGCAGGGATCCGCCCCGGAGAGAGCCCAGGTGTACGCGTGACCAACCGCCCCCCGACACTGTCCGTGATCGTCCCCTGCTACAACATCGAGTCATATGTCCCCGAGACGGTGACCAGCCTGGTCAACAACGAACGGGACGACTTCGAGTTCATCTTCGTCGAGGACCGGTCCACCAAGGACAAGACGTATGAAGCGCTGCTGACGCTGACGAAGAGACTCAAGAACAGCCGGGTGATACGGCACGAGCAGAACGGCGGACTCGCCACCGCCCGCAACACCGGAATCGACGCCTCGGAAGGCCGCTACATCACCTTCCTCGACGGCGACGACTGGCTCGCCGCGGGCTATCTCGCGGACCTCGTGGACGCCATCGAGCGGTTCGACGTCGACTTCGTGCGCACCGACCACGTCCAGGTCACCGGCATCGAACGGACCGTGCACCGGGCCCCCGAGGGCCGCCGCCACACCGCCCTCGACCCGCGCACCTCGATCCTCCCGGTCGACGACACCACCATGGTCGACTACCCCTACGCCTGGGCCGGCATCTACCACCGCCGCCTCCTCGACAAGGGCATGCTGCGCTTCCACGACGGACTGAAGACCGCCGAGGACCGCCCCTGGATCTGGGACCTGCACCGCAGGGCCGACTCCTACGCCGTCGCCAGTCTGCGTGGGGTCTTCTACCGCCGGGGCGTGGCCAGTTCGCTCACCCAGATCGGCGACGTACGCCAGCTGGACTTCTTCCGCTCCTTCGACCTCGTCCTCGCCGAGCTCGCCCAGGACCCCGAGGTGGGCAGGCTGCGCAAGAAGGCGCTGCGCAACTACTGCGTGGTCATCGCCCACCAGCTGCTCAGCCGCGGCCGGTTCGAACGCAGCATCGCCGCGAAGCTGAAGCAGATGGCCGCCGAGGCGCTGGGCAGGATGTCGGAGGACGAACTGGAAGAGGCCCTCGTCGGGATGGGCGAGGAGCGCGTGTACATGCTGCGCCGGATACGGGGTGGCATGAAGGGAGTGGCGGCATGATCCAGATCTTCTTCTCGGCCACGCAGTACGCGGCCGCGACGGTCACCGCCGCCATACGGGCCGGCCAGTTCGGCCCGCGTGAGGGCGTTCGCCGTATCCTCGTCGTCAGCAACACCGCCGCCATCCCCGAGGTCGGCACCCCGCTGGACCGGATGGCCGGCTTCGAGAAGCTGCGCCCGGAGTTCGACGAGGTGCGCTCCTGGAACGAGTTCATCTCCCCCCACCACCCGGCCGGCTGGTCGCCCCGGGGGCAGGACACCCTGCTGTGGGAGAAGGCCGTACGCCTCGCCTGGAACCTGGGCGACGAGCCCGTCGAGATCGCTTGCGAGTCCATCCAGGCCAACCCCTCCCGCGCGGTCGCGGACATCTTCGCGGACAGCCCGATCCATGTGTACGCGGACGGCCTGATGAGCTACGGCCCCACCCGCAACCGCATCCCGCACGGCATGAGCAGCCGCATCAAGCGCGTCCTGCACCTCGACCTGGTGCCGGGCCTGAGGCCCATGCTGCTGTCCGAGTACGGCGTCGAGCCCGAGGCCGTGCCGAACGAGGCGATCGTCGACGTCCTCGCGCAGATCGGCGAGTCCGGCGCCGGCATCCTCGCCGAGCGCCTCCCGGCCGACAACCCGCCCACCGCCGTCCTCCTCGGCCAGTACCTCTCGGCCATCGACCTGATCACCCAGGACGAGGAGGAGCAGCTGCACATCCGCATGCTGCGCGCCGCCGCCCGGTCCGGTCACCAGGACGTGCTGTTCAAGCCGCACCCGAGCGCGCCGGCCGTCTTCAACGAGTCCCTGGAAGCGGTCGCGGCGGAACTCGGCGTCAACCTCACGGTGCTCAACGAGCCCGTCCTCGCCGAGACCGTCTTCGCGTTCCTCAAGCCGAAGCTCGTCATCGGCTGCTTCTCGACGGCACTGATGACCGCCGCCGCCTTCTACGGCATCCCGGTCGCCCGCGTCGGCACCGATGTGCTCCTCGAACGCATCACGCCGTACGAGAACAGCAACCGGATCCCGCTGACCATCATCCACGCGGCCCTGCCCGACGCGGAGATCGCCGAGCTCGGCTCGCCGCTCGAACTCGTCGGCATGGCCGAGGACCTGGCCCCGCTGGTGCGCAGCGTCGGCTACTGCATGCAGTCCCGCAAGCACCACGGTATGCGCGACGAGGTGGCCGCCTGGCTCACCGCCAACCTGGCCCAGTACCAGGGCTACTTCAAGCGCCGCCGCCTCACCAGCCTGCGCCTCCCCGGCGGCAGCCCGGTCCGCGCGGAGGCCCTGCGCAGGCACCCGGCGGTCCGCAGGGCCGTACGGCAGCTGCGGCAGACGACGCGCAAGTAACCCACGTGGAAAGCAAGTCGGGGCGCTCCCACGGGGGCGCCCCGACTGCTGTGCCGCTCGACCGGCGTCACCGCGTCGGCAGGACCAGCTTCCGCTTCAGCTTCGGCCCGAACGGCTTCTCCACGAACCGGTGCATCAGATAGGCCAGCACCAGCAGACTCAGCACGGACAGGGCCAGCGTCTCGTAGGAGCCGAGCCCCAGGCCCCGGTGCAGCACCCGGATGAAGAACCAGCCCAGGTGCTCATGGATCAGATAGAAGGGGTACGTCAGCGCCCCGGCTACCGTCAGCCAGCGCCAGTTGGCCCAGCTCGTCCAGCCCAGCGCTACCACCGCGACGGCGGCGAAGGCGCAGAAGACGATCGCCTGGATGACATACGGGTTGCGGTGGAATTCGCCCTGGGCGCCCGGGTGCCACAGCGCCGTCACGGAGTAGCGCTGGCCCAGCAGGAAGGACATGCCGACGATTCCCCACAGCAGCAGGTCGCTGCCGAAGCGGTGGATCAGGTACAGCGCGAGGCCGCCGATGAAGAACGGGGCGTGGTCGCGCATGACCAGCTCGTCGGTGAGCGGGTTGTCGGCGACCCGGGCGAAGGCACCGGCCAGCGTCCACAGGATGCAGAAGGTGACCACCCGCCGGTAGGTGACGCCCTTCCATATCACGAACAGCGCGAACAGCACGTAGAACTTCAGCTCCACCCACAGCGTCCAGCACACGCCCAGGACCCGCGGCACGCCCAGCGGCTGCTGCATCATCGTGAGGTTGACCAGCAGCTCGTCCGGCCGGACCGGGTGGACGACGACCGGCAGGAGCACCGCGGCGCCGGTGACCATCACGATGGCCACCCAGTACGCCGGGTAGAGGCGGGAGATCCGGGAGCGGAAGAAGTCGCCGAGGCTGCGGCCCCAGCTGCTCATGCAGATCACGAACCCGCTGATGACGAAGAAGAACTGCACACCCAGGCTGCCGTAGGTGGACAGCTGCGACAGCGTCGGGAACATCTGGCCGGGGGACTGGTGCCAGGAGTTGGCCACCTCGCCGTTCTTGCCGGTGAAGTGGTACATGCACACCATCAGCGCGGCCATCAGCCGCAACCCGTCCAGGGCGCGCAGCCGGCTCTCCCTGCGGGGCTGCCGTATAGGGGGCCGCGCGGCAATGACCTGGTTCAGCCGGGATTTCGCCGGTCCCGGCGGTGCCGTGGCCTGGTCGGCCGTGACGTGTCCGGCCGTGGCCTGGTCAGCCGCGCTCATCCTGGGGCCTTTCTCCTGGGAGCCTCGAGGTGCGTTCGGTCGTACGTGATGGACAGTGCCATTTCATACGACGACCGAACGCTATGTCCCTCGGACGGGTGAAAGGTGAGTGACGGCTGACGCTCAGGGAGCGCAAAGATGTCACACGGATGAACGACCACCCCTTCTTGGTTACTTTCGGCCGGCCACCTGCTTCAGCGCGCGCGCCCGCCGTGCCAGGCGGCGCACGGTCGCGTTGCGCGGGATGAAGGAGAGCTGGGCCGGCACGGCCCCGGGCAGGGCCAGCGAGGTCAGGCGCTTGCGCTTGAAGTAGCGCCAGGTGTGCGGGTTGAGGTGCTTGGAGAGGTAGAACTCGGCAGCGCCGCGCAGCCCCGGGTAGATCTTCGGCTGCATCGCGAAGCCGACCGCCTTGAGCAGCGCGGTCAGTTCGTCGACCCGCTCGCGCCCGGGCATCGTCCAGCCGCGCACCGCGGCGGCGTCCGCGATGTCCGGCAGCAGCGCGTCGACGATGGTCAGCGGCACGCGGTTGCTGTTCTGGTACGGCGTGAGCCGGGCCAGCACGGCGTCGGTGCCGACCCGTGTGACCGGGAGGCCGTACAGACCGGCGGCGGTGAACAGCCCGGTCGAGAAGCAGCCGACGACCAGCGCGGGACGCAGCCGCTGGAAGGCGACCTCGGCGAGCATGGGCCGGTCCAGCAGGGTGAGTGCGGCGCCCAGCCGGGTCGCCTCGTCCTCCAGGAGCTTCGACCAGCGGGCCGGCGCGACCGGGTGCGGCTTGAACACCAGCTTGCGGTGGCCCAGCGCGACGGCGCCGCGCACCATCTGCAGATGCAGGTCCTCCTCCTCGGCGTCGCTGAGGATGCCGAGCGCGGAGAGGTACTGGCCGAGCAGCAGCGCCGGCTGGGCGCCGCCGGACGGGGCGGGCAGCCCGGTCTCGGCCTCGGTGAGTTCACCGAGCACCTTCAGGAACACCTCGGACGGCACCAGTTCGGACGGGACGCCGAACTCGGTGAGCAGCAGCGGAGTGAGGCCCGGGACGAGATCGAGGTGCAGCAGCCGGCCGACCCGGGTGCCGACCAGCGGGTCGATCTTGTCGCGCGTGGGGCCATAGCTTATGAGGCCGTCCGCGTAGACATCGACGGGAGCGCCGGTGAACAACTGGCACAGCGCGAGTGCCGGATTGACCTGGACGGACTCGACGGCCAGCTGGATCTCGTCGTCGCCGAGGTTCCACAGCAGCCGTACGTACCGCTCCCACATGGGAATGTCGTCCGCGCGGGGCGACCAGCCGCTGGGGTGGAACGGGGAGATGGTCTCGTTCCAGGAGAGCACCTCGTCGAAGCGACCGCGCAGTTGGGCGAAGCCCGGCATCGCGTCGACGGACGGGGTGATCTCGGGGTTGACCGCGTTGTTGGTGACCAGCAGCAGCCGGCGGTCGGCGGGTTCGAACAGTCCGGCGTCCAGGGCGGCGGCCAGGGTCGCGGCGCCGTACAGCGTCGAGGCGCAGAAGATCTGGGTGGTGCGAGGCATCAGGCGGCCACCGTCCGGGCCCCGACCGCCCTGCGGCGCACCCGCCGCAGGCGACCCGCGCGCTGGGCGTCCATCGAGTCCATTACTTCCGCCAGCACGTCCTGCGGCATTCTCTTCAGGGCGGCGGCGCTCATCGAGCGCAGTTTTCGAGCCACGGCGGGTTCGAACCTCTCGATTTGTCCGAGATGATGAGCCATGATCGCACAATAGGTGCGGACGGCTTTCGGAAGCAGCTTATCGGCCTCGGGGTCACGCGCCGTTTCGTCGATTACCTGGTCGAACGCGCGAATGAAATCGAGTTGGCGAACATCACCGATCTGGGTGAGTGAGGACGCCACACCGCGCCGGTAGTAGACACCGAGCAGTCCCACCGCGGCGAAGGACTCCGCCTCCCGGTGCAACTTCCAGATCCACGGCCGGTCCTCGGCGGTGCGCAGACCGTGGGTGAACTGCAGGACTCCGCGGTCGACCAGGCGGCGGTGGTAGATGCCCGCCCAGGCGTACGCGTAGTCCACCGACGTGGACCGGTCGGCGGGCAGGATCGCCTCCCGCGGGTTCATCACCGTCCAGCGCCGGCCGTGCGGCACCCGGTGGATGCTGCGCGCCCGCCCGGTGGACTGCACATGGTCGGTGCGTACGAAGTCGCAGCCCAACTCCTCGATGGCGGACAGGAGCTGCGGGAGATAGCCGGGAGCGAGCCAGTCGTCGCCGTCCAGGAACGTCAGGTACTCGCCGCGCGCCCTGTCGATTCCGGTGTTCCGCGCGGTGGCCAGCCCTCCGTTCTGTTCGTGTCTGACGACCACCGAGCCCGGCAGCTCGCGCTCCGCGCGCGCGAGGATGTCCGGTGTCCCATCCGTCGAACAGTCGTCGACGAGGATGAACTCGAAGTCCTCACGTGTGTTCGCACGCAGGCTCTTCAGGGTGTCTGGCGCGTATTGCTGCACGTTGTAGAACGGCACGATGACGGAGAGCTTGACCACCTGAGGGACGTTAGGGGTCGGTCCGACATCCGTCTTTACTCGTAGCTTGATGTCAGGTGAACTACACGTGGCGATGCAGTGAACCAGGCTTCTTTTCAACGACCTCAGGCCTCGATTCGTCGTTAGTCGATGTGCTGTTAACCGTTTGTTGCATTCTGGTTGGGCGGAACCTTGAAATCGCTTCCTAGCGTCATCGATGTGCCAGCAAGTGCGACGAAGACCCGGCGAGTGGCCGTACTCGCGGACTCCGACACCCGGTGGAAATGGGGCGCGCTCACCGCGAACCGTATCGCTCCGGAGAATTCGGACATCCGTCTGGACGGATACCTCCTGCGTGGCCGGGCCACCCCCACAGCCCGTCAACTCCAGGAAGTCGGCGTCCATGCCGACTCCCTCCGTGAGGTGTCCGCCGTCGAGTTCCTGCGCAGCATGGCGCAGGAGTCGTACGACGTCCTGGTCCTCGCGCTCGTCGGCGGCGGGGTGCAGGCCATCCTGCACGGCCTGAACCGGGTATGGGAGGGGAAGACCGAGCGGCCCGTCGTCGTCACCGGCTATGTCGGCGTCGTCTACGAGAAGCTCGCCGACGGCCTGCTGCTGCGGCACGGCGCGGACCTCGTCCTCGCCAACTCCCGCCAGGACGCCGAGCGCTTCCGCGCGGTGTACGAGGGAGTCGGCGCCGACTCCTCCGCGGTGACCGAGGTGGCGCTGCCGTTCCTCGGTGGCGAGCCCTACACCGGCGAGCACGACCCGTACACGGTCGTCTTCGCCGCCCAGCCCTCCGTGCCGGACAACCGCAGGGACCGTACGTACCTGCTGGACCGTCTGATCCAGCACGCCCGCAAGCACCCCGAGCGCGAGGTGCTGCTCAAGCTGCGCTCCAAGCCGGGCGAGCACACCACGCACATCGAGGAGCTGCCGTACCAGAAGCTGGTGCAGCGGCTCGACCCGCCGGCCAACTTCCGGCTGGTCTACGGGAACATGGGCGAGGTCCTCGACCGCACCGACCTGATGGTCACCATCAGCTCCACGGCGGCACTGGAGTCCCTGCACCGCCGTATCCCCACCGTCGTCCTCTCCGACCTCGGTGTGCGCGAAGTGCTCGGCAACCACCACTTCGTGGGCTCCGGCTGCCTCGCCTCCTGGGACCAGCTCGACGAGGGACACCGGCCGGTGCCCGACGAGGAGTGGGTGTCCCGGCAGGGCGTCTGCGCCGACGGCTCGTACGCCACCGCCTTCGACACGGCCCGCGAGCGCATCGCCAAGCTGCTGGAGCGGCCCGGCGGGATGCCCGCCCTCACGCCGTACTACACACCGGCCACCGCGCCGGGCTATCTGCCCGGCATCCTCGCCCGTCACCACCTCGGCCCGGACGGCAGCCCGCTGCCCGGCGCCCCCGCCCACGACAAGGAGCCCGGCCCGGTCCGCCAGATAGTGCGCCGGGCGGCACGCGGCGCCTACCGCCACGGCGTGCAGCGCGTGGCTCCCGTCATCCGACGGATGGGGGAGCTGTGAGCGATCCGACGACCGATCCGCGGACCGGGGCGCCGGGACGCGCCCCGAAGCCTCTGCAAAGAGCCCAAGGAGTAATGCCCATGTCCAACCCGGAAGCAGGCCAAGGCACCTCGGCGCACCGCGTGCTCGCCGTGATCCCCGCGCGCGGTGGCTCCAAGGGCGTCCCCGCGAAGAACCTGATGCCCGTCGGCGGCGTACCGCTCGTGGCCCGCGCGGTGCGTGAGTGCCGGGCCAGCCGGCTGGTGACGGACGTCATCGTCTCCACCGACGACCAGGGCATCGCGGCCGCCGCCCGGCAGGCCGGCGCCGAGGTCGTGCTGCGCCCCGCCGCCATCGCCGGTGACACCGCCACCTCCGAGGCGGCCGTGCTGCACGCCATGGACGCCCACGAGGCGGAGCACGGCGCGCCGGTGGACGTGGTCCTGCTCGTGCAGTGCACCAGCCCCTTCATCGTCCGCGAGGACCTCGACGGCGTCGTCAAGGCGATCGTCGCGAACGGCGCCGACACGGCCCTGACCGTCGCGCCCTTCCACGGCTTCGTATGGCGGCACGGCGACGACGAGCCCGCCGAGACCGAGCGCGCTGCCGCCGGCGGCGGCTACGGCGTCAACCACGACAAGTCCTTCCGCCCGCGCCGCCAGGACCGCCCCCAGGACTTCCTGGAGACCGGCGCCGCCTACGCGATGGACGCCAGAGGCTTCCGCGAGCACAAGCACCGCTTCTTCGGCCGCACCGAGCTCGTGCGCACCGACCCCGCCCGGGTGCTGGAGATCGACGATCCGCACGACCTGGCCCGCGCCCGCGCGCTGGCGCCGCTGTTCGACGCGGACCGTCCCGGCGCCCTCCCGACCACGGACGACATCGACGCGGTCGTACTGGACTTCGACGGCACCCAGACAGACGACCGGGTGCTGATCGATGCCGATGGAAAGGAGTTCGTCTCCGTGCACCGCGGAGACGGCCTCGGTATCGCGGCCCTGCGCAAGTCGGGCCTGAAGATGCTGATCCTGTCCACGGAGCAGAACCCGGTCGTCGCCGCCCGCGCGCGGAAGCTGCAGATTCCCGTGCTGCACGGCATCGACCGGAAGGACCTCGCGCTGAAGCAGTGGTGCGAGGAGCAGGGCATCGCGCCTGAGCGCGTGCTCTACGTCGGCAACGACGTCAACGACCTCCCGTGCTTCGCCCTCGTCGGCTGGCCGGTGGCGGTCGCGAGCGCCCACGACGTCGTGCGCGGCGCCGCACGCGCGGTCACCTCCGTACCCGGCGGTGACGGCGCGATCCGAGAGATCGCCAGCTGGATCCTCGGCCCCTCTCTCGATTCCCTCACCAAGTAAGGACATCTTCTGCCATGAGCACCTACTCCCGTCTGCGCAACTTCGGTTCGCGTGAGGTCGGCCCCGGCAAGCCCGTCTACATCTGCGGCGAGATCGGCATCAACCACAACGGTGAGCTCGAGAACGCGTTCAAGCTCATCGACGTGGCCGCCGAGGCCGGCTGTGACGCCGTGAAGTTCCAGAAGCGCACGCCGGAGATCTGCACCCCGCGCGACCAGTGGGACATCGAGCGCGACACCCCCTGGGGCCGGATGACCTACATCGACTACCGCCACCGCGTGGAGTTCGGTGAGGACGAGTACCGCCAGATCGACGAGTACTGCAAGAGCAAGAACATCGACTGGTTCGCCTCCCCGTGGGACACCGAGGCCGTCGCCTTCCTGGAGAAGTTCGACGTCCCCGCCCACAAGGTCGCGTCCGCGTCCCTCACGGACGACGAGCTGCTGAAGGCGCTGCGCGCCACCGGCCGCGCGATCATCCTCTCCACCGGCATGTCGTCGCCGAAGCAGATCCGCCACGCGGTCGAGGTCCTCGGCTCGGACAACATCCTCATGTGCCACGCCACCTCCACCTACCCGGCGAAGGCCGAGGAGCTGAACCTCCGTGTGATCAACACGCTGGAGAAGGAGTTCCCGAACGTCCCGATCGGCTACTCCGGCCACGAGACGGGCCTGCAGACCACCCTCGCCGCGGTCGCGCTCGGGGCGACCTTCGTCGAGCGTCACATCACCCTGGACCGCGCCATGTGGGGTTCGGACCAGGCCGCGTCGGTCGAGCCGCAGGGCCTCGTCCGCCTCGTCCGCGACATCCGCACCATCGAGGCGTCCCTCGGTGACGGCGTCAAGAAGGTCTACGACTCCGAGCTGGGCCCGATGAAGAAGCTGCGCCGGGTCGCCGGTGTGGTCGCCGAGGCGGAGATCGCCGCGGCGGCGGGCGAGCCGGTTCAGGTCTGACCCGAACGCACCGAGTTCCAGTAGTGCACCGAGTCCGAGTGCCCCGTTCGCGGGGCGCTCGGACTCGGCGCCCCTCCGCTCCTTTTCCAACGAGCTGAATACGAGCGCCGCATGAGCGCCTTACGACGGGTAGGTCGTACGTCGATGAGCCCCCGCGCCGGCAACACCGGCCCTCACACTCTCGCCTTCGTCGAGAGCCCGGTACAGCTCCTGAACGTGCTGGAGTGGGCGCACGCCCGCGAGCACGCCATCGGCGCGGGACTCACCCTCGTCGTGCTGTCGCCGATCGACCCGATGACCCGGGGCCAGCTGCGCCGGATGGCCGAACTGGCGCGCGAGGACGGGCACGAGATCCGCTGGGAGGAGGCGCGGGGCGGCGCGGCCGCGCCCTTCCAGACCATCGGGGGCCTCGCGGGCCTGCTCCGCCGAGCGGACCGTGTGGTCCTCGGCGACCCCTTCTCCCGCTACGTCCAGCTGCTCCTGACCATCACCAAGGCCCGCCACCTCGTCGTCGTCGACGACGGCACGGCGACCATGGAGTTCGTCGCCCAGCTCGCCCGGGGCGAGCGCCTGGTCCGCTGGCACCGCAAGGGCGGCCGCCCCGGACCCCGTGACCTGGTCTTCGCCCCGGTGTCCTCCGCCGCCCGCAAGCGGCTCACGCCGAGCGAGCACCGCACGGTCGAGATCTTCTCTTCCATGCCGATGGAGGAGACCTTGGCGGGCGTGACGGTCACCGCCAACACCTTCGCCTGGACCCGCGACCGCTTCGGCCCGCCGCGCATCACCAAGGGCGCGGACATGGTCGGCACGTCGTTGGTCGAGACCGGCGTGGTGGACGGCGACCGCTACCTGGAGGCGGTCCGCTCCCTGGCCAAGGCGCACGGCGCCACCCGCTACTTCGCCCACCGCCGCGAGAGCGCGGAGAAGCTGCACCGGCTGGCGGTGGAGACGGGCCTGGAGATCGTACGTCCCGACCTCCCCCTGGAGCTGATCGCCCGCCGCGGCCCCATCGGCCGTACGATCCTGAGCTTCCCGTCCACCGTCGTCCACACCCTGCCGCTGGCCCTGTCCGGCACGGAGGTCCGCGTCGCGGTCTGCGACATCGACCCCGCCTGGCTGACGGAGAGCGCCTCACCACGAGCACAGGGCTTCCTGTCGGGGGTCACGGGCACCGCCCGGGACGTACACCGGCTGTCGGCGGTCAGCGCGGTCTGAGGGTGCCGTGGGGGTGTGGGGGCTGCTGCTTGCGGGTTTTCGGGAGGCCGGAGGTGCGGCAGCGGCGGGGGTGCGGCTCGCGGCGCCGGGGCGTCCTGTGACGTGCGTCGGTTGTCGGTGGTGGGTGCGGTTTGACGGTGCGGCGCGGGTGTCGGCGCCGCTTGCGGGTGGTTTTTCGGTGAGGCCGGAGGCGTGGCCGCGGCGGGGTGCGGTTCGCGGCCCCTGCGTGTCCTGTGACGTGCATCGGTTGGCGGGGTGAGCGCGGTCTGGCGGTGGCGCGGGGGTGTCGGGACTGCTTGCGGGTGGCTTTCGGCGAGGCGGAAGCGCGCAGCGGCGGGTTGCCGTTCTCGGTCCCGGGGGCCTGTGACGTGTGCCGGGTGGCGGCGGTCCGTGTGGTCTGTCGGGCGGGATTCGCGTCGGGCGGCGTGGGGTGGTGTGGATCGATGACGGGGCCGTGGCGGTCCGGCGGGGGCTTCAGTGCCGTCCGGTGTGCGGCTTCTCTGCGAGGAGGAAAGCGCGTGGGCGCTTCTCCTCGCCGTCGGGTTCCCGCATGATGCGCGCGGACAGCCGCAGGCCCGCCTCGGTCAGGTGTTCGGTGACCGTGTCCGGTGTCCGCCAGTAGTAGTCGAGCGCGATCTCCTGGCCGAAGCGCTCCGACAGGTGCAGGTGGTCCTCGGTGTCGCCGGACTGGAACGCCAGCAGGACCGGGGCGCCGGGCCGCAGGACGCGGTGGAATTCGGCGAAGGTCGCGGGCAGGTGGTCGTCCGGCACATGGATGAGCGAGTACAGCGCGAGGATTCCGCCCAGCGTCTCGTCCGGCAGGTCCAGTGAGGTCATCGAGCCCACGTGGAACCGGAGTCCGGGGTGGGCGCGGCGGGCCAGGCTCACCATGCGCGGCGAGAGATCGACACCGAAGACCGGGGTGCCGAGGGCGTCGAGGTGGGCGGTGACGGAGCCGGGGCCGCTGCCGAGGTCGGCGACGGGGGCCGGGGCGTGCTCGCGGGCCAGCTCGGCGAAGGCGGTGACCAGGGAGCGGTCCAGGGGAGCGCTGTCGGCCCGCCAGTCGGGGAAGCGGTCGGTGTAGGCGGGGGCGATGGCGTCGTACGAGACCCGGGTGGCCTCCAGGAAGTCGGCGTACTCGGCGATCGAAGGGCGCTGGGGGTTCTCGGCGGTCACGGGGCGCACCCTAGTGCGGCCGGCGGACGGGCGTCCGGGAGTTCACCGGGGGTGTGCGGTCCCGAAAGGTGAACACAACCGACGGTTCTGTTCCAGGCGTGGTATCCGTGGAGTATGGATGGTCGGCATCGTCACTCTCCGTCTCCGTCGATTCCATGATCGACTCGATGGAAAACCGGCCGAGTTTACCCACCCAAACCGATACCTACGCGTCGGGCGGCCAGATTTTCTTCCCCAAACGGGTTGAACTTTTGTTGATCGAGGGTCAGTTGGCCACCTCGGCGTCCTACCCTTCAGAGGGTGAACCAACTGATGTCCCCAGAGTCCGAAGCCGATCATCACGGGGAAGCCGTCCTTCCCGGCACCCTGCCGGAGGCACTGCGTGCCGAACTCATCGAGTTCCGGCGCGACTTGCACATGCACCCCGAGCTCGGCAACCAGGAGTTCCGCACCACCGCCGCGATCAAGGCCCGCCTGGAGAAGGCCGGCCTGAAGCCCCGCGTGCTCGCGATCGGAACCGGGCTCGTCTGTGACATCGGGGAGCCGGACGACGGGCGGCCCATGCTCGCCCTGCGCGCCGACATCGACGCCCTGCCCATCCCGGACACGAAGAGTGAGTGCCCGTATCGCTCGACGGTGCCCGACCGCGCCCACGCCTGCGGCCACGACGTCCATACGGCCGTGGTGCTCGGCGCCGGCCTCGTGCTGGCCGAGCTCCACAAGCGCGGGCAGCTGCCCAGGCCCGTGCGCCTGGTCTTCCAGCCCGCCGAGGAGGTGCTTCCCGGCGGCGGCGCCGACGTCGTCGCGTGCGGGGTGCTCGACGGGGTGGGCCGGATCCTCGCCGTGCACTGCGATCCCAAGGTGGACGCCGGGCGGATCGGCCTGCGGCAGGGCCCCATCACCTCCGCCTGCGACCGGCTGGAAATCGCCCTGGACGGACCCGGCGGCCACACCGCCCGCCCCCATCTGACGACCGACCTCGTCACCGCCGCCGCCCGGGTCGTCACCGACGTGCCCGCGCTGGTCGCCCGGCGCACCGACGCCCGCAGCGGCCTCGCCGTGACCTGGGGCCGTATCGACTCCGGCCACGCGCCCAACGTCATCCCGCAGCACGCCGAGCTCTCCGGGACCGTGCGCTGCCTGGACCTCGACACCTGGCGGCAGGCGCCCGACGTCGTCGTCGCCGCGATCGACGAGGTCGCCAACCTCCATCGCGCCAAGTCGGAGATCAACTACATCCGCGGTGTCCCGCCCGTGGTCAACGACCCGGCCTCGACCGAGCTGCTGCGCGAGGCCATGACCGCCCGCCGCGGCGCCGACTCCGTCGAGGGCACCGAGCAGAGCCTGGGCGGGGAGGACTTCTCCTGGTACCTGGAGCACGTGCCGGGCGCCATGGCCCGCCTCGGCGTGCGGGTGCCGGGGGACCGGGTCGGACGTGACCTGCATCAGGGTGACTTCGATGTGGATGAATCGGCCATCACGGTAGGGGTGGAGATGTTCACGGCGGCGGCGCTGATCGACCCCGTGGGCTAGGCGGATCGCCGTAGAGGCGCCCTTGTGGGGCGGCCGCGGGTTGGTCGTGGCTGGTCGCGCAGACCCGTGCGCCCCGGGTGTTCCGGTTGCGGTCGGCACAGGGCGGGGAGAGTCTGGCCCCATGGGCGGCGGTCCTGTGCGCCACCGCGGGGAAGGCACCTCTGGTGCGGATGCCCCATGTGCGCCTTTCGATCCGGTGGTTCACAAGGGCGTAACCGGCCATCGGCACGAATGGATAACGGCCGGGCGAAACCCCGTTCCCAGGAGTGTCTACGCGCGTTAATCTGCGCCGAACTCAGCACCCACTGCGGGGCTTGGAGAATGGGGACTTCACGATGCGTCGGACATCCAAACTGACCCGTGTCGCGGTGGGGGTCGCGTCGATCGCGCTCGCCGCCACGGCGTGCGGTGGTACCAGCAGCGACAGCGGCGGCGACAGCGACGGCAGCGGCGACACCAAGGGCCTCGCCATCGCCTATGACATCGGCGGCAAGGGCGACCAGTCCTTCAACGACGCCGCGTACGCGGGCCTGCAGAAGGCCGCGAAGGAGTTCAACTACAAGACCGCCGACATCGAGCCCACCGAGGGCGAGACGGACGCCGACAAGGAGCAGCGTCTGTCCTCCCTCGCCAAGCAGGGCTACAACCCGGTGATCGGCGTCGGCTTCGCCTACGGCCCCGCGATGGAGGCCGTGGCCAAGAAGTACCCGAAGACCACCTTCGGCATCGTCGACTCCGTCGTCGAGGGCGAGAACGTCGCCTCCCTCGTCTTCGCCGAGCAGGAGGCCTCCTACCTCGCCGGCGTCGCCGCGGCCAAGGCCACCAAGACCAACACCGTCGGCTTCGTCGGTGGCGTGGACGTTCCGCTCATCCACAAGTTCGAGGCCGGCTACAAGCAGGGCGTCCAGGACACCAACCCCAAGGTCAAGGTGCTGTCGCAGTACCTGACGCAGACCGCGGAGGAGGGCGGCTTCTCCAGCCCGGACAAGGGCAAGGCCGCCGCCGAGGGCCAGATCGAGAAGGGCTCCGACGTCGAGTACGCGGCCGCTGGCCTGTCCGGCCAGGGCGTGATCGAGGCCGCCGCCAAGGCCAAGATCTGGGCGATCGGTGTCGACTCCGACCAGTACAAGCAGGCGGCGCTCGCCAACTACAAGAGCTCCATCCTGACCTCCGCCCTCAAGGACGTCGGCGGTGCGGTCTACACGCTGGCCAAGTCCGTCGAGGACGGCAAGCCGCTGACCGGCACCCAGACGTTCGACCTGAAGGTCAACGGCGTGGGCCTGTCCGAGTCGAACCCTGAGTTCGCGAAGATCGCGGGTCTCAGCGACGCCGTGGCGAAGGCCAAGGCGGGCATCACCGACGGCTCCATCAAGGTCAAGACCGAGTAGTCGCGGTCGTAGCGACGCCGTCGCGCGACACGGAGCGGGCGGGCACCCTCGGGTGCCCGCCCGCTCGGCTTTTCCCAGGTCGGCGTGGATCACCCGCCGCCTTCACTCCTTTGCTGTCGGCAAGCCTTTGGTCAAGGCCGTGAGTGGAGTTGGCCACGGGGGGATAACAAGGTGTACAGAAGGGGTTTCCTGGGAGGTCTACGCGCGTTACTCTGCGGCGAAAGCCAGCGCCGAAGCTGTGAAGCTGTCCCGAGCTGTACCGTCCGGCGCTTGTACCGACAGGAGTCACCACACATGCGCCGGATTTCCCGGATCACGGTCGCAGGCGCAGCGACCGCCTCTCTGGCCCTCGCGCTCTCCGCCTGCGGCGGCACCTCGACCTCGGCCTCGTCGGAGTCGAAGGGCGGCGACAAGGGTCTCGCCATCGCGTACGACGTCGGCGGCAAGGGGGACCAGTCCTTCAACGACGCCGCGTTCGCGGGTCTGGAGCAGGCGAAGAAGGAGTTCGGGTACGACACGCAGGACGTCGAACCCACCGAGGGCGAGACGGACGCCGACAAGGAGCAGCGACTGGTGTCGCTGGCCAAGCAGGGCTACAACCCGGTCATCGGTGTCGGCTACGCGTACGCCGCCGCCGTGAAGGGTGCCGCGGAGAAGTTCCCGGACACCACCTTCGGCATCGTGGACGACTCCACCGTCGAGTCGAAGAACGTGGCCGACCTCGTCTTCTCCGAGGAGCAGGCCTCCTACCTGGCCGGTGTCGCCGCCGCCAAGAGCACCAAGACGAACACGGTCGGCTTCGTGGGCGGTGTGGACATCCCGCTGATCCACAAGTTCCAGGCCGGCTTCGAGCAGGGCGTCAAGGACACCAACCCGCAGGCCAAGGTCCTCACGCAGTACCTCACGCAGACAGCGGAGGAGGGCGGCTTCTCCAGCCCCGACAAGGGCAAGTCGGCCGCCGAGGGCCAGATCGAGAAGAAGGCCGACGTCGTCTACGCCGCGGCCGGTCTGTCCGGTCAGGGCGTCATCGAGGCCGCCGCCGCCAACAAGGTGTGGGCGATCGGTGTCGACTCCGACCAGTACAACCAGGAAGCCCTCGCCAAGTACAAGGACTTCATCCTGACCTCGGCGATGAAGGACGTCGCCAAGGCGGTCTACAACCTGGCGCAGTCGGTCGAGGACGGCAAGCCCGAGACCGGTATCGTTCGTGGCGATCTGAAGTCGGGTGAGGTGAGCCTGTCGAACTCCAACCCGAAGTTCGCCGACAATGCCGAGCTTCAGGAAGCCATCAAGACGGCCAAGGAGAAGATTGTCAGCGGCGAGATCAAGGTCGCGACCAGCTGACTTGAAGCAAAACCCTGAGCAGCGGTAACCGAGGGGTTACGTCCGCTCAACGGGGTACGGGGAGGCTTCTCCTCGTACCCCGTTGTCGCGGTGCGTCGGCCCCTTATCAGGCCATCGGGGCGCTACGCGCGTAGACGACCCCCGTCCCCAGGAGAGTGCGCCATCAACGCGTCCAGCAGCCCTCCGGCCGACGCGGCGGTCAACGGTCAGGTGACCGCCGTCGAGCTCGCCGGGATCACCAAGCGTTTCCCGGGCGTCGTGGCCAACCACGACATCCACCTCACCGTCCGCAAGGGCACCGTCCACGCCCTCGTCGGCGAGAACGGCGCCGGCAAGTCGACGCTGATGAAGATCCTCTACGGCATGCAGAAGCCGGACGAGGGCACCATCGCGGTCGACGGAGAGAAGGTCACCTTCTCGTCGCCGGCCGACGCCATCGTGCGCGGCATCGGCATGGTGCACCAGCACTTCATGCTCGCGGACAACCTCACCGTCCTCGAGAACGTCGTGCTCGGCAGCGAGAAGCTCTACGGCATCGGCGCCAAGGCCCGCCGCAAGATCAAGGAGCTCTCCGAGCGCTACGGCCTCGGCGTGGAGCCCGACCGCCTCGTCGAGGAGCTCGGTGTCGCCGCCCGCCAGCGCGTGGAGATCCTCAAGGTCCTCTACCGCGGCGCCACCACGCTGATCCTCGACGAGCCGACGGCCGTCCTGGTACCGCAGGAGGTGGACGCGCTCTTCGAGAACCTCCGCGAGCTCAAGTCCGAGGGCCTGTCGGTCATCTTCATCTCCCACAAGCTGGGCGAGGTGCTCTCCGTCGCCGACGAGATCACCGTCATCCGCCGCGGTACGACCGTCGGCACGGCCGTCCCCGCCGAGACGACCTCGCGCCAGCTCGCCGAGATGATGGTCGGCAGCGAGCTGCCGACGCCGGAGACCGCCGAGTCCACGGTCACCGACCGGCCGGTCATCACCGTCGACAAGCTGCGCCTGGAGGCGTTCGGCGGCAAGGCCCTGCTGGACGACATCTCCTTCACCATCCACGCGGGCGAGGTCCTGGGCATCGCCGGCGTCGAGGGCAACGGCCAGACCGAACTGGTCGACGCGCTCATCGGCCTCAAGGGCGCCGACTCCGGCACGATCACCCTCATCGACGAGGAGATCACCGCCTGGTCCACCCGCAAGCGCCGCGAGCAGGGCTTCGGCTACATCCCCGAGGACCGCCACCGCCACGGCCTGCTCCTGGAGGCACCCCTCTGGGAGAACCGCATCCTCGGCCACGTCACCGAAAAGCCCCTCGCCAAGGGCGTCTGGCTGGACCCGAAGGCGGCCCAGGAGGACACCCGGCGGATCGTGACGGAGTACGACGTCCGCACCCCCGGCATCGACGTCACCGCCGCCTCCCTCTCCGGCGGCAACCAGCAGAAGCTGATCGTCGGGCGCGAGATGAGCCACAAGCCGCGCTTCCTGATCGCCGCACACCCCACCCGTGGTGTGGACGTCGGCGCGCAGGCCGCGATCTGGGACCACATCCGCGAGGCCCGCCGTGAGGGCCTGGCCGTGCTGCTGATCTCCGCCGACCTGGACGAGCTGATCGGCCTGTCCGACACCCTCCGCGTGATCTACAACGGCAAGCTGGTCGCGGACGCCGACCCGGCCACCGTCACCCCGGAGGAACTGGGTTCGGCGATGACGGGTGCCGTGACCGGGCACCTGGAGCACGACGACACGACCCCCGAGACTCCCGACCTGAGCAAGTCCCCCGAGTCCGGCGAAGACGAGGCCCGCTGATGAAGAAGTTCGACAAGGAGCGCGTGCTCCTCGCGGTGGCCGGCCCGGTCATCGCGCTCGCCGTGGCCTTCGTGCTCAGCGCGATCGTGCTGGTCGCCTCGGGCAAGAGCCCGGTGGAGCCGTACACCCTGATGTTCGAGCAGCTCGGCTACTCCGACATCCAGGTGCTGATCATCAACCAGGCCTCGCTGTACTACGTCGCGGCCCTGGCGGTGGCCATCGGCTTCCGGATGAACCTGTTCAACATCGGCGTCGACGGCCAGTACCAGCTCGCCGCCATGATGGCCGCCGTCGTCGGCGCCCACGCGAACCTGCCGGCCGCCCTCCAGGTCCCGCTGCTGATCCTCACCGCGGTCTGCACCGGCGCCTTCTGGTCCGGCATCGCCGGTGTCCTCAAGGTCACCCGCGGCGTCAGCGAGGTCGTCGCGACGATCATGCTGAACGCCATCGCGACCTCCGTCATCGCCTACCTGTGGCTGCCGGACGTCTTCGGCGTCAAGGTCGGCAACAACAACACCACCGGCGAGATGCACGAGTCCGGCTGGGTCCCCGGCATCGACATGGGTGACGCCGGCGAGATCTACGGCCTGGTCTTCCTCGCCGTACTGCTCGGCATCGCCTACTGGGTCGTCCTCAACCGCACCCGCTTCGGCTTCGACCTGCGCGCCTCCGGTGCCTCGGAGACCGCCGCCGCGGCCAGCGGTGTCGACCCCAAGCGGATGGTGCTCACCGCCATGCTGCTCTCCGGCGGTATCGCGGGCATGGCCGGTCTGCCGATCCTGCTCGGCGACACCCACACCTACAGCCTGAACTTCCCCACCGGCATCGGCTTCCTCGGCATCGGCATCGCCCTGCTCGGCCGCAACAGCCCGGTCGGCATCGCGTTCGCCGCACTGCTGTGGGCCTGGCTCGACAAGGCCTCGCCCGAGCTGGACTTCCACGGCTACGACAAGGAGATCGCGGTCATCATGCAGGGCCTGATCGTGCTCTCGGTCGTCGTCTCCTACGAGGCCGTACGCGAGTGGGGCCTGCGCCGTCAGCAGCGCCGGGTCGGCGCCGAACTGGCCGCCGGTCACGTCCTCGGCGCCGACAACAACACGAAGGAGGTGGCCGGCCGATGACCACCCCGCAGACCTCAGCGGTCGACGTCAACCAGCCCACGCTGCAGCCCGCGGCGCCGACCGGCCGCCGCCTGTCGTGGCCCGTCCTGCTGCTGGTCATCGCCGGAGCCCTGGCGCTGACCTCGATCGTCCGCATCATCACCGGCGCCGACGGCATCACCAACGTCAGCCAGATGTCCACCGCGCTCCAGCTCGCCGTGCCGATCGGCCTCGCCGGTCTCGGCGGTCTGTGGGCCGAGCGGGCGGGCGTCGTCAACATCGGCCTCGAGGGCATGATGATCCTCGGCACCTGGTTCGGTGCCTGGGCCGGCTTCCAGTGGGGCCCGTGGACCGGTGTCGTCGTCGGCATCATCGGCGGCTGCATCGGCGGCATCCTGCACGCCATCGCCACCATCACCTTCCGGGTCAACCACATCGTCTCCGGTGTGGCGATCAACATCCTCGCCCTCGGCATCACCCGCTATCTCGCGCCCCTCGCCTTCGTGGGCCACGCGGGCGGCTCCGCCAAGCAGTCCCCGGCGGTCGACACCCTCGGCCACTTCACCGTGCCGGGCCTGTCCGACGGGCTGCGGGACCTGAACAACCAGGGCTGGTTCTTCATCTCGGACATCGCCGGTCTGCTCGGCGGACTGGTCACCAACGTCTCCTGGCTGACCCTGATCGCCGTGGCGCTGATCCCCGCCACCTGGTACATCCTGTGGCGCACCGCCTTCGGTCTGCGGCTGCGCTCCTGCGGCGAGAACCCGGTCGCGGCCGAGTCCCTCGGTGTGAACGTCTACAAGTACAAGTACATCGCCGTGATCATCTCCGGCGGCCTGGCCGGTCTCGGTGGCGCCTTCCTCTCCATCGTGGCCAACCCCTTCTATCTGGAGGGCCAGGTCAGCGGCCGCGGCTACATCGGTCTCGCCGCGATGATCTTCGGCAACTGGATGCCGGGCGGCCTCGCCCTCGGCGCCGGCCTGTTCGGCTACACCGACAGCCTCAACCTGCGCGGCGGCTCCACCAACGTCCACGCCCTGCTGCTGCTCGGCGCGCTCCTGCTGATCATCGGCGCCATCTGGCTCGTGATCCGCAAGAAGTACGCCCCCTCGATGATCACCGCGGTGGTCGGCGCCCTGGTGTACACCTGGTACGCCACCACCAACGAGGTGCCCAACCAGGTCGTCTCCGCCACGCCGTACGTCGTCACGCTGGTCGTCCTCACCCTGTCCGCGCAACGCCTGCGGATGCCGAAGGCGGACGGCCTGCCGTACCGGAAGGGCCAGGGCAAGTGATGTCGCCCGCCGCCCACGACGTCGACTGGGGCAAGCTCCGCGCCGCGGCCCGGGACGCCATGTCCCGTGCCTACGCTCCGTACTCCGGCTACCCGGTCGGCGTCGCGGCCCTCGTCGACGACGGCCGTACGGTCACCGGGTGCAACGTCGAGAACGCGTCCTACGGCCTCGCCCTGTGCGCCGAGTGCGGGCTGGTCTCGGAGCTGCACAACACCGGGGGCGGCCGGCTGACCCACTTCACGTGCGTGGACGGCAAGGGCGATGTGCTCGTCCCGTGCGGCCGCTGCCGGCAGCTGCTCTTCGAGTTCGGCGGCCCGGAACTCCTGCTGGAGACCCCGGCGGGCATCCTGCCGCTGTCGGAGATGCTGCCCCAGGCCTTCGGGCCGGGCCACCTCCGCAAGTAACTCCCTTGTGGCCCCTCTGAGTTGATCCTGCGATCGGCTCGGAGGGGCCGTACCACTTCTGGAACCCTCGGAAGGAAAGCCATGGCCATGGACGCCATCTCCGTCATCCGCACCAAGCGGGACCGCGGTGAACTCAGCGACGAGCAGATCGACTGGGTCATCGACGCGTACACCCGCGGGGAGGTCGCCGACGAGCAGATGTCCGCGCTCGCCATGGCGATCCTGCTCAACGGCATGAACCGCAGCGAGATCGCCCGCTGGACGGCCGCGATGATCGCCTCCGGCGAGCGGATGGACTTCTCGTCCCTGTCCCGCCCGACGGCCGACAAGCACTCGACGGGTGGCGTGGGCGACAAGATCACGCTCCCGCTGGCTCCTCTGGTTGCGGCCTGCGGCGCGGCGGTCCCTCAGCTCTCGGGCCGGGGCCTCGGCCACACCGGCGGCACCCTGGACAAGCTGGAGTCGATCCCGGGCTGGCGGGCCCTCCTGTCGAACGAGGAGATGCTGTCGGTACTGGACGGCACGGGCGCGGTGATCTGCGCGGCGGGCGACGGCCTGGCCCCGGCGGACAAGAAGCTGTACGCCCTGAGGGACGTCACGGGCACGGTCGAGGCGATCCCGCTCATCGCGTCCTCGATCATGTCGAAGAAGATCGCGGAGGGCACGGGCTCGCTGGTTCTGGATGTGAAGGTCGGCACGGGCGCCTTCATGAAGACGATCGAGGACGCGCGCGAGCTGGCGTCCACGATGGTGGGCCTGGGTACGGACCACGGCGTCAAGACGGTCGCGCTCCTCACGGACATGTCCACGCCTCTCGGCCTCACGGCGGGCAACGCCCTGGAGGTCCGCGAGTCGGTCGAGGTCCTGGCGGGCGGCGGACCGGCGGACGTGGTGGAACTGACGATCGCCCTGGCCAGGGAAATGCTGGAAGCGGCAGGTGTGCGTGACACCGACCCGGCGAAGGCCCTGGCCGACGGCTCGGCGATGGACGTCTGGCGGCGCATGATCGCGGCCCAGGGCGGCGACCCGGACGCGGAACTGCCGGTGGCGCGCGAGCAGCACGTCATCAAGGCCCCCTCCTCCGGCGTCCTGACCCGCCTCGACGCCTACGACATCGGCGTCGCCGCCTGGCGCCTGGGCGCCGGACGCGCCCGCAAGGAGGACCCGGTGCAGGCGGGCGCGGGCGTCGAGCTCCACGCCAAGCCCGGTGACACGGTCACCGAGGGCCAGCCCCTGCTGACCCTGCACACGGACACGCCGGAGCGCTTCGAGTACGCGCTCCAGGCGGTGGAGGGCTCGTACGACATCGCCGCGGCGGGGACGGACTTCACGGCTTCGCCGGTGGTGCTGGAACGTATCGCCTGACCAGGCGATCTCCCTTTCGGGTGAACGGGATCGGTGGACCCCCACCGGTCCCGTTCGGCATGCTGGGATCGGTGACGCCCCGATAGGAGACCGCCATGAGCGCACTCACCGTGAGCCAGGACCCCGACCAGAACTGGGACGACCTCGTCCGGTTCTGGGAGGAGATGGAATGGCCCGAGGGCAGCAAGGTGGAGATCATCGAGGGGATCATCACCGTGTCACCTGCTCCCGCATCCCGCCACAACGTGATCGCGGAACGAATTCAGCGTCGCCTCTACTCCGCGATCCCCGAGGACTGGGGGATCTTCCAGACACTGGCGATCGCCGTGCCGTCACGTCTGGGCATGCTCATCCCTGACCTGCTCGTGGCGCCCGTGCAGGAATGCGCGGAGGCGGAATCCCACATCCCGGCAGCCCTGGCCGAACTCGTCGTCGAGGTGACCTCCAAGTCCAACGCCCAGCACGACCGCGTCAGCAAGCCCGCCGCCTACGCCACCGCCGGGATTCCGCTCTGTCTGCTGATCGACCGCTGGGCCCCCGGAGGGCCCACGGCTACGCTCTTCGGAGAGCCGAAGGGCGATGTCTACCGTGTGCTGAGAGCAGTCAAATTCGGTGACCCCATCGAGCTCCCGGACCCGTTCAACGTGACGATCGACACCGGCGAGTTCCCCGTCGACTGACCGTCAGCCCAGCGAGGCAGCCACCACCACCAGCACCGGCACCGAGATCACCGTCGACAGCAGGATCGAGTCCCGTGCCAACCGCTCACCCACCCCGTAACTCGACGCATACGTGAACAGGTTCTGCGCGGCCGGCAGTGCCGAGGTCACCACCACGTCCAGCAGCGGAGCGCCCCGCAGGCCGAAGACGCCCGCCGCCAGTGCCCAGGCCGCCGCGGGCTGGCCGACCGACTTCAGGGCGACCGAGAGGAACACCGGGTGACGGTCGGGACCCCGGCCGGGCATCGTGCTGCCGCACAGGGAGATGCCGAAGGCCAGCAGGACCGCCGGGACCGACATGCCGCCGATCAGGGTCAGCGGGTCCAGGACGGGGGCCGGGATCCGCAGTCCCGTCGCCGACACCGCCACGCCCGCCAGTGAGCCGAGCGCGATCGGGTTGCGCAGCGGCGTCAGGAGGCGGCGCCACAAGGGGCCCTGCTCGCCGCCGCCGGACAGGTCGAGGATCGTCAGGGCGATGGGTGTGACGCCGACCAGCTGGAAGAGCAGGACCGGCGCGACCAGTGACGCGTCACCCAGGACGTACACCGCGATCGGGATGCCGAGGTTGCCGGAGTTGACGTAGCTGGAGCACAGGGCGCCGATCGTCGTACGGCCCACGCCCCAGTGCCGTACGGCACCCACCGCGACGAAGACCCCGGCCGCCGCGGCCGTGCTGAGCGCCGTCACCAGGAGACGGCTGGAGAAGATCACCGAGAGGTCGGTCTGCGCGAGTGTGGTGAACAGCAGGGCCGGGGACGCCACATGGAAGGCCAGCTTGGTGAGGACCTCGCGACCGTGGACGCCGAGGTAGCCGCGTCGGCCGATCGCGTAACCCACCCCGATGACGACCGCGATCACCGCGAATCCCGTCAACACCCCTTGCACGGGGCCTCCATGGCGGGGAGGGGAGCGCAGGGTATTCGGGGGCCTGCTGATACATGGGGCATACAGCAAACCCTCCGGGGAAGGAGGGCACCGGGTCAATGTGATCCCGGTCGGCGGACACCCCGGCGAGGCACGCAGCGGGGAGCGGGGGAACTTCGGCCGCGATGAGTTATCGGTTTCCGCCCGGTCTACCGATCGTGGACGCCATGACACCCGCTGTACTCGTGCTGGCCGGCCCCGTCACCCGGGATGAGGTGGCGGGGCTGTGCGACGACGTACGGGACCGGCTTCAGGCCGGTGGGGCGAGTGTCGTGGTGTGTGATGTGGGCGGGCTCGGACCGCCGGGACTGGGCGTCGTGGATCTGCTGGCACGGCTCCAGCTGGCCGCACGGCGGGCCGGGGGCCGGATCCGGCTGCGCGACCCCGACCCCGCGCTACACGCCCTCCTCGACCTGGTCGGTCTGCGCTTCGAGGTGGAGGGGGAGGTCGAACAGCGGGAACCAGCGCTTGGTGTCGAGGAAGCAGTGGAACCCGGTGATCCGGCCGTCTGAGATCTCCAGCACCTGCACGGCCCACGGGGTGAAACCGCCCGCCTCCGGGTCCGGCTTGTACTGGGCGAAGCCCGGCAGCCCGTTGACCTGGACCGGCACCAGACGCGAGCCCGCGCAGGGGGCGCCGAGCGTGGTCATGAAACCGGTGATGTCCTGGACCCCGGTCAGCCACAGGTCGAACGGCGGCATCGTCATGATGGCGTCCTCGTGCAGCAGCGCCGTCAGCGCCGTCATGTCGTAGCCCTCGAAGGCCGCGACATAGCGGTCCAGGAGCTTTTGCTGCTCCTCGTCCAGCGGGTCGGAGACGGTGGCCCCGGCGCCCGGCTGCTCCCGCTCGGCGAGCGTCGCGCGCGCCCGCTGCAGGGCGCTGTTGACCGACGCGACGGTGGTGCCGAGCAGCTCGGCGACCTCGCTCGCCTTCCAGGCCAGCACCTCGCGCAGGATCAGCACCGCCCGCTGCTTGGGCGGCAGCTGCTGGAGGGCGGCCATGAACGCGAGCCGCACCGACTCCTTGGCGACCGCCGCCTCCGCCGGGTCCTCGGTCGTGGGCAGCACCCGGCTGTCCGGCATCGGCTCCAGCCAGGTGTTGTCCGGGCGGGGCGAGAGCGCGGCCCGGGCCAGCGGCGTCGACTCCGTCAGGTCCATGGGCCTCGCCCGCTTGTTGCCCGCCGTCAGCATGTCCAGGCACACGTTCGTCGCGATGCGGTACAGCCACGACCGGAGACTGGAACGCCCCTCGAACTTGTCGTAACTCCGCCAGGCCCGCACCATCGTGTCCTGCACCGCGTCCTCGGCCTCGAAGGACGAGCCGAGCATGCGGTAGCAGTACCCGGTCAGTTCGACTCGGTGTTTCTCCAGCCTGATGTCGAGGTCCGTTGTCGTAGTCGCCGTGCCGTCGCTCATCGTCCACCCACCCCTGTGGCCGTGCTGTGTCGCGCCATCGCGCCCAGTACTTGGAAGCTACCGCAGCCCACTGACAACGGCCCCCGGAGCGGACGAACACCCAGGTGAGAGGCGTACAAAAGCCGATCCCCCCGACCGGCCGACCCCGGTCGGGGGGAAGCGGGACATGCGACTCAGGCCATCGCCTGCTGGGCCCTCCGGCCGGCCCTGGCCGCACGTGTTCCGAGGACGGTGATCGTCACGACGCCGAGCACCGCCAGCAGGCCGACGCCGACCGTGCCGGTCCAGCCGCCCGTGTGGAAGGCGAGGGCGCCCACCGTGCTGCCCGCGCTGGAGCCGACGTAGTAGGCGGACTGGTAGAGGGCGGCGGCTTGGGCGCGGCCGCGGGTGGCCGTCTTGCTGACGGCCGAGGACGCCACCGCGTGGCCCGCGAAGAAGCCGCCGGTGATCAGGACCAGGCCGAGCAGGACCATGGGGAGCGAGTCCGCCAGGGACAGCAGCAGGCCGGTCGCCGTGGTCGCGCCCGCCGCGTACAGGGCGCCCCGGCGGCCCAGACGGCCCACCAGGCGGCCCGCCGTGGACGCCGAGACCGTACCGACCAGGTAGACCAGGAAGATCGAGCCGATGATGCCCTGCGGGAGCGAGAACGGGGCTTCCGTCAGGCGGTAGCCGATCACCGTGTACACGCCGCCGAAGACCGTCATGAACAGCGCGCCGATCGCGTACAGACGGCACAGCAGCGGGTCGGAGAGGTGTTCGCGGACCGTGCGGGCCAGGACGCGCGGGCGCAGGGAGCCCGGCTTGAAGTGGCGCGGTGCCGGGAGCAGGAGGCGGAACGCCACCGCGCAGGCCACCGCGATCGCGCCGATGACGCCGACCGCGACCCGCCAGCCCCATTCCTGGGCGACCCACCCCGTGATCACCCGGCCGCTCATGCCGCCGACGCTGTTGCCCGCGACGAACAGGCCGATCGCCGTGATCAGTGCCTTCGGGCGGACCTCCTCGGCCAGATACGCCGTCGCCGACGCCGGGAGGCCGGCCAGCGCGGCGCCCTGGACCGCCCGGAGCACGACCAGGGCGGTCAGGTTCGGCGCGAAGGGGACCAGGAGTCCGACGGTCACCGCGACCGCCAGGGACGCCGTCATGACCGTACGGCGGCCGTACCGCTCCGAGATCGCGCTCATGGGCAGGACGAAGAGAGCCAGCCCGCCGGTCGCGGCCGCCACCGTCCAGCTCGCGTCGCTCGCCGCCACCCCGAACTCGCCCGAGATCAGCGGCAGAAGGGCCTGCGTGGAGTACAGCAGCGCGAAGGTCGCGACACCGGCGAGGAAGAGGGCGAAGCTCATCCGGCGGTAGCCGGGGCCGCCCGGGGCCATACGGGAGTCGACGACTGGGACTGCGGGTGTGGCGCCCACGATGGTGGACGCCTCGGTACTGGCGGGAGACATGCTTCGAAGTTACGTACGGCCCCGCTCATCCGTCCAATGCATGGAATCGCCATAATCGTTCCCATGGCGCATCAGCAGAGGTCACAGGATCGACTGTCACCATCCAGTGACACAGAAGACATGGCTGAGATGTCGAGGTTGCTCGCCCCGCGCCTCGCCTACTTCGCCGGAGTCGCCCGTACCGAGCACGTCACCCGGGCCGCCCAGGAGATGCGGGTCCCGCAGTCCACGCTCTCGCGTGCCATGGTCCGCCTCGAACAGGACCTGGGCGTCGAACTGTTCGCCCGCCACGGCCGTACGGTCTCCCTGACCCCGGCCGGCCGTACCTTCCTGGGGTCGGTCGAACGTGCCCTCGCCGAGATCGAGCGTGCCGCCGAGGAGGTCCGCGCCGACGCCGACCCGGCCACCGGCAAGGTCGCCTTCGGCTTTCTGCACACCATGGGCGCGGAGACGGTACCCGGTCTGCTGCACGCCTTCCGCGCCGACCACCCCCGCGTCCGCTTCAGCCTCGTCCAGAACTACGGCGAGGCGATGATCGAGCGGCTGCGGGCCGGCGAACTCGACCTGTGCCTGACCTCTCCGGTGCCGGACGCCCCCGACCTGGTGGCCCGCCGTCTGGACGAGCAGAAGCTCCGGCTCGTCGTCCCCGCCGACCATCGCCTGGCCTCGCGCAGGCGCATCCGTCTGGCGGAGGCGGCCGACGAGATCTTCGTGACGCTGGAGCCGGGGTACGGCCTGCGCCGGATCACCGACGACCTGTGCAAGGAGGCGGGCTTCAGACCGCGGATCGCCTTCGAGGGGGAGGAGGCGGAGACGCTGCGCGGACTGGTGGCGGCGGGCCTCGGGGTCGCCCTCCTGCCGCCGCCCGCCGTGCCCCGCCCGGGGGTCGTGGAACTGACGGTCACGGCGCCGAGAGCGGCGCGGGAGATCGGCGTCGCCTGGCTGGCGGACCGCCCGGACACGCCCCCGGTGGCGGCGTTCAAGAAGTTCCTGCTGTCGAGGAGGGGAAGCCTGTTGCCCTGAGGGGTGCGGGGACCGCCCGACGAGCGACAGGAACGACGCGTCCCGGCGGCGCTATCTGCGCAGCGACTTGCCGAATCCCGCGGCCAACGGCATCCGCAGGCCCAGCGGCGGCGGAGCCGCGAACGCGTCCGCCACCGGTCGGGAGAACGCCCTCCCGAACAGCACCCCCATGACGAAGTCCTGTGCCAGGGCGAGGACTTCGTCCCGGTGCTGGTGCAATCCGTGCCGGTCGGAGTGCACTTCGAACCGGCACACGTCCCGGTTCGCCTTCTTCGCCCGCTCCGCCAGCCGGAACGACAGTTCGGGATCGGTTCGTTCGTCGTTGGTGCCGTGCACGATCATCACCCGTCTGCCCCCAAGCTGTTTCACCGGTTCGGGGGCTGCCGCCATGTCCTCCTCCGGCAGCCAAGGGGCGATCGCCAGCACGGAGTTGACAGCCTCGTGGCCACCGGCGTGCAGGGCCGCCCTGCCGCCCATGTCGATGCCCACGAGGCACACGGGGACGTCTCCGTACCGCCGTACGGTCTCGTCGGCCGCCCACAGCGCGTCGCTCGCGAGGTTCGCGGCGTTGCCGTTCCAGCCGCGGAAGCGGTAGCGGACCACATGTGTCGCCAGGCCCTCCTCGCGTCCCGCCCGCGTCAGACGGCGGCCCAGCGTCCGTACGTAGGAGGTCGCCAACAACGGTGCCGGCTTGCGATGTGATACCTCGTCACCTCCGGGCAGCAGAAGTACCACTCCGCTCACCGCCGTCGGCTCCGGCCCGATCGCCCTGCCCAGCCGGACCCTGCGAACCGGCGTCGCTTGGTGTGCCATGACAGAACAGTGTCAGAAGCATGGGTGTACGCCACCCGTCCTTGGGATCACCGTTACGTATCGACGGATCAGTACCGGCAGGGAAATGGGGTGTTCAGGGGGTGATCTACGCGCGTAGGCGTTACAGTGCGGAAATGACGAGCGAGACTGCCCAGAAGGCGAACACCCCGAGCTCGGACCAGATCCGCCGGGCGCCGAAGGTTCTGCTGCACGATCACCTCGACGGCGGGCTCCGCCCCGGCACCGTCGTCGAACTCGCCCGCGAGACGGGCTACACCCAGCTCCCCGAGACCGACCCCGACAGGCTCGGCGTGTGGTTCAGCGAGGCCGCCGACTCCGGCTCATTGGAGCGGTACCTGGAGACCTTCTCCCACACCGTCGCAGTGATGCAGACCCGCGACGCCCTGGTCCGGGTCGCGCGCGAGTGCGCCGAGGACCTCGCCGAGGACGGCGTCGTCTACGCCGAGGTGCGCTACGCGCCCGAACAGCACCTCGAAGGCGGTCTCAGCCTCGAAGAGGTCGTCGAGGCCGTGAACGAGGGCTTCCGTGAGGGCGAGGCGCTCGCGCGCCAGAACGGCCACCGCATCCGCGTGGGCGCCCTGCTCACCGCCATGCGGCACGCCGCCCGCGCGCTGGAGATCGCCGAACTCGCCAACCGCTACCGCGACCTCGGTGTCGTCGGCTTCGACATCGCGGGCGCCGAGGCCGGGCATCCGCCGACCCGGCATCTCGACGCCTTCGAGTACCTCAAGCGCGAGAACAACCACTTCACCATCCATGCGGGCGAGGCCTTCGGGCTGCCGTCCATCTGGCAGGCCCTGCAGTGGTGCGGCGCCGACCGGCTCGGGCACGGCGTGCGCATCATCGACGACATCCAGGTGCATGCCGACGGCTCCGTGAAGCTCGGGCGGCTCGCGTCGTACGTACGGGACAAGCGCATCCCGTTGGAGCTGTGCCCCAGCTCCAACCTCCAGACGGGCGCCGCCGACTCCTATGCCGCCCACCCCATCGGGCTGCTGCGCCGGCTGCACTTCCGGGCGACTGTGAACACCGACAACCGGCTGATGTCCCACACGAGTATGAGCCGGGAATTCGAGCATCTTGTCGATGCATTCGGTTACACGCTCGACGACATGCAGTGGTTCTCCGTCAATGCGATGAAATCATCGTTCATTCCTTTCGATGAACGGCTCGCGATGATCAATGACGTCATCAAGCCCGGATATGCCGAACTGAAGTCCGAGTGGCTGTTCCGGCAGACCGCCTCTACCAGCGGTTCTGCCGAAGAGTCCGGCTGACCTGGGGCCTTGTGGTCACACGGAATGCGGGCGGCATTCACAATCCATCCTCATTTCGATGTTTGCGGCCGGGTGCGGGGCGTGTTTACGGTCGAGGACCGCTTACATCCCCGTAACCAATTTTCGAGGACGCATTTCATGAAGCAGTCTGCTGCCAAGACCCTCGGTGTCGCCGCTCTCGGTGCCGCTTTCGCCGCCGCGGGCGCGGGTGCCGCGAACGCCGCGCCGGTCGCGCCGGACGCCGCCGGCTCGGCGCTCGACACCGTCACCAGGACGCTCCCCGCCGAGAACCTCTCGCAGACGGCGCCCGGTGCCGGTGCGGGTCTGGCCCAGGGGCAGGAGGCGCTCGCCACCGGACTGTCGACCGCGCAGCCGGCTGCCGAGCAGGCGGTGGCCGGTGGGCCGACCGAGGTGGTCGCCGGGCTGCTCGGCGGACTGCCGGTGCAGGGTCTGCCGACCGAGGGGCTGCCCACCCAGGGCCTTCCCACTCAGGGGCTGCCGCTGAACGGGCTGCCGCTCGCCTGAGTCCGCTGCCGGGTTCGTCTCGGTCGAGGTGGGCTCGCGACGCGCCGCTGGGGCGTACCCCTTGGACACGGGGTGCGCCCCAGCGGCGTTGTGCCCGGTGTTCACCAGGCCGTGCGGGTCCTGTTCGCCTTGTCCTCCGAGGGGAGCAGGATCCACAGGGCTATGTAGAGCAGGAACTGCGGGCCCGGGAGCAGGCAGGAGATCAGGAAGATCACGCGCATCGTCGTCGCGGAGGTGCCGAAGCGTCGCGCCAGCGCGGCGCACACTCCGCCGATCATGCGGCCGTTGGTGGGTCGGGCGAGCGCGGTCATGGTGCGGCTCCTTCGTGAGCGTCGGCCCAAGGCCTCCCTTGTGGGGCCTTGCGAGTGGTTGCCTCATCTGACATCCACACTACGAAGACGAACCGGGCAAAGCGTCCCTCTATGGAGCTATCCCGACCCTGGGAATCGTCGGGGTCCGACCCTGAGAGGTCTCCTCCTGGGGGACCGTGGCCCGGTGTGTGCGCTCGGACCTGCGGCGGAAGTGGATGCGGGCCGCCGGGACGATCGTCGCGTGCGCGAGGGCCACGCCGAGCGTGTTCAGGAGCAGCGAGTCGACGTCGACGATCTGGCCGGGGACGCCGGTCTGCAGCAGCTCTATGCCCAGGGAGATCAGGGCGCCCGCGGCGACCGTGCGGACCAGGGAGCCGAGGGGGGAGGCGGTGAGCCTGCCGTGGGCCATCGGGATCAGTACGCCGAGGGGGGCGAGCAGGGCGAGCCCCTCACCGATGCGGCGGGCGGCCTCCTGCCAGCCGAGTGCCAGGTCGGCTCTGATGCCGGCGAACGGTTGCAGATTCGCCGGCGTCACCCAGGGGACGTCCAGGGGGCGCAGCGTGAGCCAGGCGACGAAAGCGAGGTGCGCGAGCAGGAGGATGCCTCCTGTCGCACGGATGCGGATTGCGGCGGTGCCGCCGATGGAGCCTTGACGCTGCACGCCCCCCTAGACGCGCCCCCCGGCGGGATCGGTTCCGGGGGGTGGTGCGTTGGTGGGGTGAGGTGTCCGACACACGACTGCCGAGGGTGTGTGGGGGCGGGACGCCTGCGGCGGCCCGCTGCGCCGAGTGGAGGCGCTCAGGCGTCCGTCACCTCGATTGACGGGGGCTCGTTGCTGCCCGGCCTTGTGCGGACCTCGTCCGTGCACTCGTAACGGCGTGGGGGGTCCTGGGTGGGGCCGCCCAGGATCACCGAGCCGTCGCCCTCCGCGGCCGATGAGTCCGAGAAGGTGCAGACGATCTGGGCGAGGGCGTAGGACGTGAGGTCGTCGGGCGGGGTGCTCAGGCGGAGGGTCTCCTCCGGGTCGTCACGGCGTGGGCCCGATACGCCCATCGCGCCTCTGACGTCCGTGGTGTAGCCGGCCTCCTTCTCGGCGGCGGACGGTGTCGCCTCGAGTTGGTCGAGCAGGCCCTGGGCCACCAGGACGCGTCGGGCCGAGTCCGCCGTGCCGTCCGGTACGCGTACGGTGCGGTCCACGGCGACCAGTTGTGAGCCGCACAGCAGGAAGACCTGCACGGGGAGGCCGCGCGCGGCCTGCGTCGACACATCCGGTTCGGAGAGGGAGCAGCGCACGCGGGAAGGGGCCGGGCCGAAGTCGGTGGGGACCTCGGTGGAGCGTATGCCGCAGCCGGAGAGCACGGCGGCCGACAGCGCGGAGAGGGCCAGGAGGCGGTGGCCGAGCTTCTGCATCAGACGTCCCCCTTCTTCTCGTCGTCGGCGTTCCCGCCGTTGCTGCCGTTCGTCTGCTGCTCCAGTTCCGAGGTGTCCCTGGGCAGGGTGAGGGTGAAGACCGCGCCGCCCTCCGGGGAGTTGGCGGCGGTGATCTCGCCGCCGTGGATGTGGGCGTTCTCCAGGGCGATGGACAGGCCCAGGCCGCTGCCCTCGGAGCGCGGGCGGGAGGCGCTGGCCTTGTAGAAGCGGTCGAAGACGTGGGGGAGTACGTCCTCGGGGATGCCGGGGCCGTGGTCCTGGACCTTGATGACGATCGAGTCGGGGGTGTAGGCGACCGAGACACGGACCGGGGAGCCACCGTGCTTGAGGGCGTTGCCGATCAGGTTGGCCAGGATGACGTCGAGCCGGCGGGGATCGACGCGGGCCATGACGCCGCGCTCGGCGTCCAGGTCGACCGCGTCCAGCCAGGCCCGGGCGTCGATGCAGGCCGTGATCTGGTCGGCGAGGTCGACGTCGTCGAGGACCAGGCGGGCCGTGCCCGCGTCGAAGCGGGTGACCTCCATCAGGTTCTCGACCAGGTCGTTGAGCCGACGGGTCTCGCTGACCACGAGGCGTACGGCGGGCTCGATCATGGGGTCCATCGAGCCGGACTCCGCCTCCAGCTCCTCCTCCAGGACTTCGGTGACAGCGGTGATCGCGGTGAGCGGGGTGCGCAGTTCATGGGACATGTCGGCCACGAAGCGGCGGGACGAGTCGTCCCGCGCGGCCATGTCGGCGACCCGCTTCTCCAGTGCCGCGGCGGCGTTGTTGAACGTCCGGGACAGATCGGCCAGTTCGTCCGTGCCGGAGACGCGCAGCCGGGTGTCCAGCTTGCCCTCGCCGAGCCGGCGGGCGGCGACGCCGAGGCGCTGCACCGGCTTCAGTACGGTCGTGGCGGCGGCCTGCGCGAGCAGTGCCGAGCCGATCAGGGCGAGGCCGGTGGCGATGCCGAGCGACCAGGCGAGGGAGTTGAGGTCCTTGGCCTCCTGCTCCAGGGACTTGAGCATGTACCCGGTCGGACCGCCGCCGTTGACCCTCGTGCCGGCGATCAGGTACGGGGTGTCGTCCTCCACCATTCGCTGCCAGTACAGGTGGTACTCGGCCTTGTTGGCGGAGTCGACCTGCTGCTTCTCGTTCACCGCCGTGCGCAGGGACTTCGGTACGTCCGCGAGCGTGAAGCCGTCCAGGCCGCCCGAGCTGCCGTAGGCGGGACTGCCTTCGGCGTCCTCGGCCACGAGCAGGACGCTGAAGCGCTGGCTGCTGTTGGCCATCTGGCCTGCGGTGTGCTGGAGTTCGTCCTGTGTCGGCTCCTCGGGGAGCAGGCCCGCGCGGTTCTGCATCTCCTGCTCGAAGTCGCGCAGCACCGCGTCCTGGGTACGGGTCAGGACCGCCTCGCGGTTGAGCCAGTACGCGATCCCGGACGCGGACACGGCGGCCGTGAGCGCGACCAGGCCGAAGACGACCACGAGCCGCAGTCGAAGACTGGTGAACCGCAGCCTCGACCACACTCCCTTACGAGCCGCGAACCAGCCGCGGACCCCCCCTTGCGTCTTTGTCACTGAGGCGTGTCCAGGCGGTAGCCGACACCACGGACGGTACGGATGAGGGTGGGGGACGACGGGACGTCCTCGACCTTGGCACGCAGCCGCTGGACGCAGGCGTCGACGAGACGGGAGTCGCCGAGGTAGTCGTGCTCCCAGACCAGGCGCAGCAACTGCTGGCGGGACAGGGCCTGGCCCGGCCGGCGGCTCAGTTCGAGCAGCAGGCGCAGCTCGGTCGGGGTGAGCTGGAGGTCCTCGCCGTTCTTCGTCACCGTCATCGCGGCGCGGTCGATGACGAGGCTGCCGAAGATCGCCGCGTCGTTCGACTCCCGCTCCCCGCGGCGCAGCACGGCCCGGATCCGGGCGTCCAGGACACGCCCCTGCACGGGTTTGACGACATAGTCGTCCGCGCCGGACTCCAGTCCGACCACGACGTCGATGTCGTCGCTGCGCGCGGTCAGCAGGATGATCGGCAGCTGGTCGGTGCGCCGGATGCGCCGGCACACCTCGAACCCGTCGATGCCGGGCAGCATCACGTCCAGCACGATCAGGTCGGGCCGCTGCTCACGCAGCAGTTTCAGACCGTCCTCGCCGGTGGCAGCGGTGGCCACACGGTGTCCCTGGCGCGTCAGTGAGAGCTCCAGGGCCGTACGGATGGCGTCGTCGTCCTCGATCAGCAACAGGGAAGGCACGGGGGTCATTCTGGCCCATGCGGGGGTGGTCTTTCGACACCTGTACGAGCAGTAGGGATACGTGCGCGTAGCGCTGTTGGCTGTGCTCGCGCTGTGCCGGTGCTGGGGGCGGGCTCCGGCACAGGCCCCTGTGACAGGTCTGTGACAGTCGGCGGACACGGCCATGAAGGTGCCCGGGCAAGCTTCTCGGCACAGGCAAGGAAGCAAGCCGCACGACAGCAAGACGAACGAGCAGAACACCGGAAGTCCACGACGGGGGGCGCGAGATGAACACGCTGCACGGCACCAGCACCAGCGCAGTGATCACGCGTCTGCACGACGTGCACGGGGGCCGGGGTTCGGAGAAGTCCGGTGCCGTGAGCGGGCGGGGGTGCGCTCGCGGCACCGGGCGTCAGCACACCGCGTACATGACGGTGGTTGACGGTCTCACGGGGGAAACGCACGGGGGAGACGCGTCCAGGGAGGACTCGGGGGAGTGTCGTCGCTCGCTGTCGGAGGCGGAGTTCACCGCCTACGTCCAGGAGCGCCGCGCCTCCCTGTACGCAACCGCCTACCACCTCACCGGTGACCGTTTCGAGGCCGAGGACCTGCTGCAGAGCGCGCTGTTCTCGACGTACAAGGCATGGGACCGGATCAGCGACAAGGCCGCGGTCGGCGGATACCTCCGCCGCACCATGACCAACCTGCACATCAGCGCGTGGCGCCGCCGCAAGCTGAACGAGTACCCGACCGAGGAACTGCCGGAGACGCCCGGCGACACGGACGCGATGCGCGGCACCGAGCTGCGCGCGGTCCTGTGGCAGGCGCTGGCCCGGCTGCCCGAACTCCAGCGGACGATGCTGGTCCTTCGTTACTACGAGGGCCGCACCGACCCGGAGATCGCGGAGATCCTCGACATCAGTGTCGGCACGGTGAAGTCCAGCATCTGGCGGTCGCTCCGCCGGCTGCGCGAGGACGAGGTCCTCAGCTTCGGCCGTGACGAGGAGGACGCCTTCGGGGAGCTTGTCGCCTGAAGGTCCGGGGGGACCGAAGGGGGAGCGGTAACAAGTGGGGGGACCACGGGGGTCGGGGGGCCAACGGGGGACCCTACGGGGGCCCAGGGGGGGACCCGGGGGGAAGCACGGGGGAAACGGGGGACGCTCCACCACGGGGGAAACGGGTGGGGCACAGCGAGAGCGGGGCTGGAGGGCCGGGGGGTCCGTCCAGTCCCGTTCTTGTCGTGGGCGGAGAGGGTGCCGGATTCGTTCAGGTGGCCGGTGTCGCCGCCGGGCGGCGGCCCGCCGCTGCCGCGGTCAGGCGGGCCAGGGCCTCGTCGCGGTCGCAGGCGTGGGCGCCCAGGGACGTCTGGTGGGCGATGATCGAGCGTTCCAGGCGCATCAGGCGCCAGCCGCGGCGCAGCAGGAAGGGCACCGACTTGCGGCCCTCCTTCAGGTCGCGCAGGAAGCGGCGGCGGAAGGTCCGGGCCGGACCGCGGCTCAGGCACAGCGCGTCGGCCAGTACGCCCAGTTCCCGGCAGCGCGTCACGATCTCGGCCGCGAAGATGCCCTCGGCGATGAAGAGGGGGGTGCGGCCGATGTCGACGCTCTCCTCGCCGGTGCGGGCGCTGAGGGAGATGTCGTAGAGCGGCACGTTCGTACGGCCCGTGCCGCACAGTTCCGTGATCGCCGCGACGGCCGTGTCGGCGTCCCACGAGTCGGGGTGGTCCCAGTCGATGTCGGAGCTCCCGGGGACCTGGGGCAGAGTCGGGTCGTCGCCCTCTTTGTAGAAGTCGTCGAGCCGCAGTACCGGAAGACCGGAGCGGGCGGCGAGCAGGGACTTGCCGGAGCCGGAGGGGCCGCAGAGCAGCACGACTCGCGTCGGTATGGGCGATGGGGAACTCACGGGACACCAGTGTGAGGCATGGCCCGGCCCGGACACGACCCGGCGTACCGCGTTTGAAGCGCGCGTCACACCTCGACTACATCTCGCGTTCACCTCGACACCCTGGGTGTCGGCGCGATGGCAGAGAGCCGCGCTCCCCCTGGACGGAGGGGGAACGCGGCTCTCCGGTTCGAGGGGCCCGCTCTCAGTAGGAGGAGCCCGACGCGCCCAGCGAACCCGTGGGATGCCAGACCGTCTTGGTCTCCAGGAACGCCGTCATGCGGTCGATGCCGGGAGTCGCCGACCAGGCGACTTCATCCACAGGCTGTGGACGCAGAACGCGCTTGAGGTTGTCCGCCGCGGCGACCTCCAGCTCCTTCGCCAGTACGTCGTCGGCGCCGGCCAGATCGATCGCGCTGACGTCCTGGTGCGCGGCCAGCGGCGTCGCGATCTCCGCCGTACGGCCGGAGAGGACGTTGACGACACCGCCGGGCAGGTCGGAGGTGGCGAGCACCTCGCCCAGCGACAGCGCCGGGAGCGGGGCCTTCTCGGACGCCACCACGATCGCCGTGTTGCCCGTCGCGATCACCGGGGCGAGGACCGAGACCAGGCCCAGGAAGGAGGACTCCTGGGGGGCCACGACCGCGACCACACCCGTCGGCTCGGGCGAGGAGAGGTTGAAGAACGGGCCCGCGACCGGGTTGCCGCCGCCCACGACCTGGGCGATCTTGTCCGTCCAGCCCGCGTACCAGACCCAGCGGTCGATCGCCGCGTCGACCTGCGCGGCGGCCTTGGACTTGGACAGGCCCTCGGCGTCGGCCACCTCACGGACGTACTGGTCGCGGCGGCCCTCCAGCATCTCGGCGATGCGGTAGAGGATCTGACCGCGGTTGTACGCGGTCGCGCCGGACCAGCCGCCGAACGCCTTGCGTGCGGCGACCACGGCGTCACGGGCGTCCTTGCGGGACGAAAGCGGTACGTTCGCCAGCCAGTTGCCCTTGGAGTCGGTCACCTCGTACACCCGGCCGCTCTCGGAACGCGGGAACTTCCCGCCGACGTACAGCTTGTAGGTCTTGAAGACGGAGAGCCGCTCGGCGCGCTCGGTCTTGTCGTTCTTCTCAGACATCGAGGTACGCCTCCAGGCCGTGGCGGCCGCCCTCGCGGCCGAAGCCCGACTCCTTGTAGCCGCCGAACGGCGAGGTCGGGTCGAACTTGTTGAACGTGTTGGACCAGACGACGCCGGCGCGGAGTTTGCCCGCGACGGCGAGGATCCTCGACCCCTTCTCCGTCCAGATGCCCGCCGACAGGCCGTACGGGGTGTTGTTGGCCTTGGCGACGGCCTCGTCCGGCGTACGGAAGGTCAGGACCGACAGCACCGGGCCGAAGATCTCGTCGCGGGCGATCCGGTGCGCCTGGGTGACGTTCGTGAACAGCGTCGGGGCGAACCAGTAGCCGCTCTCCGGGATGTCACAGGCCGGCGACCAGCGCTCGGCGCCCTCCGACTCGCCCTGCTCGACGAGCGTGGTGATGCGGGAGAGCTGCTCCTCGGAGTTGATCGCGCCGATGTCGGTGTTCTTGTCGAGCGGGTCGCCCAGGCGCAGCGTGGAGAGCCTGCGCTTGAGGGACTCCAGCAGCTCGTCCTGGATCGACTCCTGGACCAGCAGCCGGCTGCCGGCGCAGCAGACCTGGCCCTGGTTGAAGAAGATCCCGCTGACGATCCCCTCGACCGCCTGGTCGATCGGGGCGTCGTCGAAGACGATGTTGGCGCCCTTGCCGCCGAGCTCCAGGGTGACCTTCTTGCGGGTGCCGGCGATGGTCCGCGCGATCTCCTTGCCGACGGCCGTGGAGCCGGTGAAGGCGACCTTGTTCACGTCCGGGTGCGCGACGACCGCGGCGCCCGCGTCGCCGTAGCCCGGAAGGATGTTGACGACGCCCTTGGGCAGACCGGCCTGGCGGCAGATGTCCGCGAAGAAGAGCGCGGACAGGGGGGTCGTCTCGGCGGGCTTCAGTACGACCGTGTTGCCGGTCGCGAGCGCCGGGGCGATCTTCCAGGCCAGCATCAGCAGCGGGAAGTTCCAGGGGATGACCTGGCCCGCGACACCCAGCGGACGCGGGTCGGCGCCGAAGCCGGCGTGGTCGAGCTTGTCGGCCCAGCCCGCGTAGTAGAAGAAGTGCGCGGCGACCAGGGGGAGGTCGGCGTCGCGGGTCTCCCTGATCGGCTTGCCGTTGTCCAGGGTCTCCAGGACGGCCAGCTCACGGCTGCGCTCCTGGATGATCCGGGCGATGCGGAACAGGTACTTCGCGCGCTCGGAGCCGGGCAGCGCCGACCACTTCACGAAGGCCTTGCCGGCGGCCTTCACGGCGCGGTCCACGTCCGCCTCGCCGGCCTGGGCGATCTCGGCGAGGACCTCCTCGGTGGACGGCGAGACGGTCTTGAAGACCTTGCCGTCGGCGGCCTCCACGAACTCGCCGTCGATGAACAGGCCGTACGACGGCGCGATGTCGACGATCGAGCGGGACTCGGGGGCCGGTGCGTATTCGAATACCGATGCCATGGTGATCAGTCCACCGTCACGTAGTCGGGGCCGGAGTAGCGGCCGGTGGCCAGCTTCTGACGCTGCATCAGCAGGTCGTTCAGGAGCGAGGAGGCGCCGAAGCGGAACCAGTGGTTGTCCAGCCAGTCCTCGCCGGCGGTCTCGTTGACCAGGACGAGGAACTTGACGGCGTCCTTGGTCGTCCTGATCCCGCCGGCCGGCTTCACGCCCACCTGGATGCCGGTCTGGGCACGGAAGTCGCGCACCGCTTCCAGCATAAGCAGGGTGTTCGCGGGGGTGGCGTTGACGGCGACCTTGCCGGTGGACGTCTTGATGAAGTCGGCGCCCGCCAGCATGCCGAGCCAGCTCGCGCGCCGGATGTTGTCGTACGTCGACAGCTCGCCGGTCTCGAAGATGACCTTGAGGCGGGCAGACGCCCCGCAGGCCTCCTTCACGGCGACGATCTCGTCGTACACCTTCATGTAGTTCCCCGCGAGGAACGCCCCGCGGTCGATGACCATGTCGACCTCGTCGGCGCCGGCCGATACGGCGTCCCGGACGTCGGCCAGCTTCACGCCGAGGGCGGCGCGGCCGGCCGGGAAGGCGGTGGCGACGGAGGCGACCTTCACGCCGGACCCGGCGACGGCCTCCTTGGCGGTGGCCACCATGTCGGGATAGACGCAGACGGCCGCGGTCGACGGAGTCGTACGGTCGGTGGGGTCGGGGTGGACCGCCTTGGCGCCGAGCGCCCGGACCTTGCCCGGGGTGTCCGCGCCTTCCAGCGTCGTCAGGTCGACCATCGAGATGGCGAGGTCGATGGCGTACGCCTTGGCGGTCGTCTTGATGGAACGGGTACCGAGGGCCGCCGCGCGCGCCTCCAGACCGACCGCGTCGACGCCGGGCAGCCCGTGGAGGAAACGGCGCAGCGTGCTGTCGGACGCGGCGACGTCCGTGAGGGCGTGAGCTGCGGCAGATGCATTGGTGGGCATGGTCACCAGACGAGCATATCTACGCGCGTAGCGGCTGTACACCCCGGGGAACGCATCCGTAGCGGCCCGATCTGTGAAACACCGGGCGGCGGATCCGCTTGATGCCGGGCAGCCGCACGCCGCCAGGGGCGCGGGGAACTGCGCGACCGGCCGCACGCGACCCGCACTCGCGAGCGTCGCAGGGCTGTACACCTCGAGGGCGGATCTGAGGGGCGGATTCGATTGAGGTCGGGCAGCCGCACGCCGCCAGGGGCGCGGGAACTGCGCGACCGGCCACACGCGACCTGCACTCGCCGAGGGTCGCAGGGCTGTACACGCCGGAGGTGCGGATCTGAGGGGCGGATCCTATTGAGGTCGGGCAGCCACACGCCGTCAGGGGCGCGGGGAACTGCGCGACCGGCCACACGCGACCCGCACTCGCACACTAACCGCAGCCCTACGACGAATGGGCGCCCGCCCGAGCGCCGCAGGCGTACGGCACAATCGGCCCCATGACGACCCCTGAGCATCAGCCCCCCACCCCGGACCCCGCATCGAAGGACCGGGTCTACCGCTCACCCATGGGCATCGTCGGCGGTGTCCTGCTGCTGGGTATCGCGCTCTGGCTCGGCATCGACGCCCTGGTGCGCGGCGAGGGCCGCACCCAGTGGCTCGCGCTCGCCGCGCTGATCCTCATCGTGCCGGTGGTGGCCGCCTTCACCCTGCGCCCGGCGGTGTACGCCAACGAGGAGCGGCTGCGCATCCGCAACCCGCTCCGCGTGATCGTGCTGCCGTGGGGGCAGATCGCCGCGCTGCGGTCCGGCTACTCGAACGAGGTCGTCACCAAGTCCGGCACCAAGTTCCAGCTCTGGGCGGTCCCGGTCTCGCTGCGGGCCCGCAAGAAGGCGGCGCGGCGCACGGCACGGGCGGCCTCGGGGCGCGGCGCCTCCGCACGCGGTGATGGTCTTGGCGGCGGTGCGGGGTTCGGCGGGCTCGGGTTCGGGGCGCCGCGAGGGGACATCGACGCGGACGGGCCGATGCGGGCCGAGACCGACAAGGTCATGGACGATCTGCGCGAACTGCTGGAGCACCGGGAGCAGGCGGAGTCCGCGCAGGGCGAGGTGACCGTGCGCTGGGCCTACGAGGTGGCGGGGCCGGCCGTCGCCGGGGCCGTGCTGCTGGTGATTCTGCTGGCGGTGACCTGAGCGGCCCACCTTGGGAACGCCGCCCCCGGTGAACCGGCCCGCGTGCGGGTCTCAGGGCGCGCTCGGCCACACCAGCGCCATGTACGCGCCCCAGTACGCCGACCCGGCCACCGCCACCGCTAGCGCCAGGGTGCGGTAGCGGCCAGAGGCGCGGGAGAGGTGCAGGGCGAGGGGGAGCAGGAGCGGGAAGGCGGGGAGGAGGAAGCGGGCGCGCGGGAAGTAGACGCCGCCGCTGCCCAGGACGATCGTCAGCAGTACGGCCGTGAAGACCAGCAGCGCGGCCGGCTGCCGGTCCCACACCGCGAGCCCGAACAGCACCACCGACGCGAGCAGCGTGAGCGTCACCATCACCAGGAACAGCTCGGGCGTCGAGTCGCGCGCCAGCAACTGCCGCATCAGGTCCAGGGTTTCGCGGCCGCCGTCCAACTCATTGTGCCACAGCCGCTGTACGGCGAAGTAGCCGTCCCAGCGGCCCACGCGCAGGCCCACCCAGCCGACGTATCCGCACCAGCCGAGCGGGGCGATTACGGCGGCCGCGAGGGCTCGGAGGGAGAAGCGGCGGCGCAGCGCGAGCAGGGCCGCCACCGTGACGGCTGCCGCCACCGCGACGCCGGTCGGGCGAGTGACACCCGCGAGTGCGGCGAGCCAGGCGGCGGTGAGCAGGCGGCCGGTGAGGGCGGCGTACAGGGACCAGGCCGCGAGCGCGGTGAACAGGGACTCGGTGTAGCCCATCCACTGCACCAGGCCGACCGGGAGCGCGCCCCAGAGGGTGGTCAGCAGGACACCGACCGCGCGGCCGTGCAGACGGTCGCCGACCGCGAACACTCCCCACGCGGCGACGAGGGAGGCGATGACGGCGACGGCGAGTCCGGTGCTCGCGCGGGTGCCCGGGGTGAGCGCCGCGAACGCCTTCACGAGGGTGGGGTAGAGCGGGAAGAAGGCCAGGTTGTTGGCGCTGGGCGCGGTGCCGAGGTCATGTGCGTAGCCATGGTCGGCGATGCCGAGATACCAGTCGGCGTCCCACTGCGTCGCCAGGATCGGCCAGACACCGTGACCGCGGCGGTGCGCCCAGACGGTGAGGAGCAGCAGGCCGGTGCCGCGTACGGCGACGTAGGCGAGGAGAGCGGGGGCCGCGCGGCGCAGGGCGGGAAGGGGTGTGGGGAGGCCCTGCGGTGGAGGGCGGGAACCGGGGGCGGTGGTCGCTCGGGTGGTCGTTCGGGTGGTCGGCCGGGATGCGGTCGTGGACACGCGCGGCTCCAGGCGGTTCGGCGGTGCGTTTCCCGTCCACCGTTGCCCGCGGGGTGGGGCGGGGCGCGGAGGGTGCGTCAATCGCCGGGGGAAACGCCCGAAAGGGTGCCCCTGGATGGAGGCACCCTTTCGATCAGGAAGTCGTCGTACGGCTCAGATGCCCGCTGCCGCCGAGAGGTCCCGCTTGATCGTCGCCAGCAGGTCGGCCGCCTTGGCGCGGGCGGCCGGGAGGTCGGCGTGCGTCGCGACCGGGACGACGACCTCCAGGTAGCACTTCAGCTTGGGCTCCGTGCCGCTGGGGCGGACGATGACGCGGGCGCCTTCGAGCGTGTAGCGCAGGCCGTCGGTGGGCGGGAGGGTGTCGGTGCCCTTCGTGAGGTCCTCGGCGCGGGTGATGGCGAGGCCGGCGAGCTCGGTGGGGGGCTGCTCGCGCAGCCGGCGCATGGCGTTCGCGATGACCGAGAGGTCCTGGACGCGGACCGAGAGCTGGTCCGTGGCGTGCAGGCCGTGCTCCACCGCGAGGTCGTCCAGGAGGTCGAGGAGCGTGCGGCCCTCGGCCTTGAGGACGGAGGCCAGCTCGGTGATCAGCAGGGCGGCCGTGATGCCGTCCTTGTCGCGTACGCCGTCCGGGTCGACGCAGTAGCCGAGGGCCTCCTCGTAGCCGTAGCGCAGGCCGTCGACGCGGGCGATCCACTTGAAGCCGGTGAGGGTCTCCTCGTAGCGGAGGTTCGCCTTCTCGGCGATACGGCCGAGGAGGGAGGAGGAGACGATCGACTCGGCGAAGGTGCCCTGTGCTCCGCGGCTGACCAGGTGGGCGGCGAGGAGGGAACCGACCTCGTCGCCGCGCAGCATCCGCCAGTGCTCGCCGTCCCTGACGGCCACCGCGCAGCGGTCGGCGTCGGGGTCGTTGGCGATGACCAGGTCGGGGTCCGTCTCGTGGGCCTTGGCGAAGGCCAGGTCCATCGCGCCGGGCTCTTCCGGATTGGGGAAGGCGACGGTGGGGAAGTCCGGGTCGGGGTCGGCCTGCTCGGTGACCAGGGCGGGGGTGGGGAAGCCGGCGCGTTCGAAGGCGGCGAGGAGGACGTCCTTGCCCACGCCGTGCATCGCCGTGTAGACCGTGCGGGCGGTGCGGGGGGAGTCGGGGGCGAGGACCGCGTCCGTGCGGGCGAGGTAGGCGTCGAGGACGCTGTCGTCCAGGGTCTCCCAGCCTTCGGTCGGGCGGGGGACGACGGTGAGGGACGGAACCGCGGCGATCTCCCGCGCGATGTCGATGTCCGCGGGCGGGACGATCTGGGAGCCGTCGCCGAGGTAGACCTTGTAGCCGTTGTCGCGGGGCGGGTTGTGGCTGGCGGTGACCTCCACGCCGGCCGCGGCACCGAGGTGCCTTATCGCGTACGCGAGGACCGGGGTGGGCAGGGGGCGGGGGAGTACGGCGGCGCGCAGGCCCGCGCCCGTCATGACGGCGGCCGTGTCGCGGGCGAAGTCCTCCGACTTGTGGCGGGCGTCGTAGCCGATGACGACGAGGCCGCCCTCCTGGCCCTGCTTCTTGAGGTACGCGGCGAGACCGGCGGCGGCGCGGATGACGACCGTGCGGTTCATGCGCATCGGGCCGGCGCCGAGTTCGCCTCGCAGGCCCGCGGTGCCGAACTGGAGGGTGCCGCTGAAGCGGTCCGCGAGCTCGTCGAGGTCGCCGGATTCGATGAGCTTGGCGAGCTCGTCGCGGGTCTCCGGGTCGGGGTCCTCGGCGAGCCATGCCTGGGCCCGGGCGATGAGGTCGTCGTGCACGTCGGGTCAGCCTCTCGTTGTCGGGTGGTGCGGGTGCGATGCCTGCGGCGGCCTGTGCGGGATCGGTGGGGGTGCGGGTAGCGCCTGCGGGTGCGTTGTGGGTCGGGGCCGGGGTGGGGGGGGGGGGGCCCCACACGAGAGGAGAAAACCCA
>NZ_JBVKCZ010000009.1:248664-254035 GCF_055634335.1 Streptomyces sp. NPDC111802
GGGGGTGTCCGCCCGCAGCGGCGGGCGGACACCCCCCACCCCGGCCCCTGCCCGCCGTACGCGACTGCGCCCACTTCCTGGCGGAGGCCGGCTTGCCTTCTACAGCCGGTCGAGAACCTGCGCCAGTAGCGAGCCCATCCGAGTCGCGCTGTCGCGGCCCGCCTGGAGGACCTCCTCGTGGTTGAGGGGTTCGCCGGTCATGCCCGCCGCGAGGTTGGTGACCAGGGAGATGCCCAGGACCTCGGCGCCTGCCTCACGCGCGGCGATCGCCTCGAGGACCGTCGACATGCCCACCAGGTCCGCGCCGATCACGCGGGCCATACGGATCTCGGCCGGCGTCTCGTAGTGCGGGCCGGGGAACTGGGCGTAGACGCCCTCCTCCAGCGTGGGGTCGATCTCCTTGCACAGGGCGCGCAGGCGGGGGGAGTAGAGGTCGGTGAGGTCGACGAAGTTGGCGCCGATGATGGGGGAGGTGGCCGTGAGGTTGATGTGGTCGCTGATCAGGACCGGCTGGCCGGGGCGCATCCCCTCGCGCAGGCCGCCGCAGCCGTTGGTCAGGACCATCGTCTTGCAGCCCGCCGCCACGGCCGTGCGGACGCCGTGGGCCACGGCGGCCACTCCGCGGCCCTCGTAGTAGTGGGTGCGGCCGAGGAAGACCAGGGCGCGCTTGTCGCCGATCCGGTAGGAGCGGATCTTGCCGCCGTGCCCTTCCACCGCCGGCGGGGGGAACCCGGGCAGCTCGGTGACCTGGAACTCGGCCTCGGGTGCGCCGAGGGCGTCCACGGCCGGAGCCCAGCCGGAGCCCATCACGAGGGCGACGTCGTGGGTCTCGGCGCCGGTGAGTTCGCGCAGGCGCGCGGCGGCGGCGTCGGCGGCGGCGTGGGGGTCGCCCTGGATGTCGTCCGGAAGAAGAGATGCGTTCACGCGACTGAGGGTAGCCGGTTTGGGCCTACGCGCGTAGATGACAGAGCTCACGGGATGGCGATCGTTGTCTTGTCGTTTCCAACGAAAAGGGTGCCGGGTGGGGCTGGAGGGGTGTCTGAGGGCGGTGGGTCTCAGCAGGGGCGCTTTCGCAGCTCCATCACGTAGTCGTGGGGTGCCCCGGCCGACTCCGCCGCGTCCGCGATCTCGCCCAGGTAGCGGGCCGACGGCAGGCCGCCCTCGTAGGCGTTCAGGACGTACGCCCAGGCCGGCTCCTCGCCCTCCAGCGTGTGCACGCGGACCCGGAGGCGGCGGTATATGCCGAGGCTCACGCCCTCCCAGCGGTCGAGGGAGTCCTCGTCCATCGGGGCGATGTCGTAGAGCGCGACGAAGACCTGTTCCAACGGATCCTCGACGAGCGTGGCCAGCGCGCCCTCCCAGCCGAGCTGCTCGCCCCCGAACGTCAGTCGCCATCCGTTGAGCCAGCCGGTGGCGCGCAGCGGCGAGTGCGGAGCGCGGCGGGTCATCAGCCGCGCGTCGAGATTGCCGGCGTACGCGGCGTAGAGCGACATGGGGAGAGGGTACGGCAGGTGCATCGTGTGCCCCTCCCGTAACGGTGGTGTCTCGGGCGGGCCCCCAGGCGGTACCACGGTGGGGCGTGCGGGACAATGGGGTACGTGACTCGGATCGTGATCATCGGTGGCGGACCCGGCGGATACGAGGCGGCCCTGGTGGCCGCCCAGCTCGGCGCGGAGGTGACCGTCGTCGACTGCGACGGTCTGGGCGGTGCGTCGGTGCTCACCGACTGCGTGCCGTCGAAGACCCTTATCGCCACGGCCGAGGTGATGACCACCTTCGACTCCTCCTACGAGGAGCTGGGGATCATCGTCGCCGACGACACCCCGCACATCGACACGCCCGCCCGGGTGGTGGGCGTCGATCTGGGCAAGGTCAACCGGCGTGTCAAGCGGCTCGCGCTCGCGCAGTCCCACGACATCACCGCCTCCGTCACGCGTGCCGGTGCGCGGGTGATGCGCGGCCGGGGACGGCTGGAGGGCATGCAGGGCCTCGACGGGTCCCGGAAGGTCGTGGTGCGCGCCGCCGACGGGAGCGAGGAGACCCTCGTCGCCGATGCCGTGCTCATCGCCACGGGCGGACATCCCCGTGAGCTGCCGGACGCCCAGCCCGACGGCGAGCGGATTCTCAACTGGACGCAGGTCTACGACCTCAACGAGCTTCCCGAGGAGCTCATCGTGGTCGGGTCCGGTGTCACCGGTGCCGAGTTCGCCGGTGCCTACCAGGCGCTCGGGTCGCGGGTCACCCTCGTGTCCTCGCGGGATCGGGTGCTGCCGGGTGAGGACCCGGACGCCGCCGCCGTACTGGAGGACGTCTTCCGGCGCCGCGGCATGAACGTCATGGCCCGCTCGCGCGCCGCCGCCGCCAAGCGCGTCGGCGACCGGGTCGAGGTCACCCTCGCCGACGGGCGTGTCATCAGCGGCACCCACTGCCTCATGGCGGTCGGCGCCATCCCGAACTCCGAGGGCATGGGCCTGGAGGAAGCCGGCGTCAAGCTGCGCGAGTCCGGGCACATCTGGACCGACAAGGTGTCCAGGACGACCGCGCCGGGTGTGTACGCCGCCGGTGACGTCACCGGTGTCTTCGCGCTCGCCTCGGTGGCGGCGATGCAGGGACGTATCGCCATGTACCACTTCCTGGGCGACGCGGTGGCCCCGCTGAACCTGAAGACCGTGTCGTCGAATGTGTTCACCGACCCCGAGATCGCCACCGTCGGCTACTCACAGGCCGACGTGGACGGGGGCAAGATCGACGCCCGGGTCGTCAAGCTGCCGCTGCTGCGCAACCCGCGCGCCAAGATGCAGGGCATCCGGGACGGCTTCGTCAAGATCTTCTGCCGGCCGGGTACGGGCATCGTGGTCGGCGGTGTGGTCGTGTCGCCGCGTGCCTCGGAACTGATCCATCCGATCTCGATCGCGGTCGACAACAATCTGACGGTCGAACAGATCGCGAACGCCTTCACCGTGTACCCCTCCCTTTCGGGCTCGATCGCCGAGGTGGCGCGGCAGCTGCACACACGGAAGTCCGGCGGCGAACTCTGACGGCCGAAACCGACTCGTCCCTGGTCACGGGGAGTTGTCGAGCATGCGTACGGCATAGGCGGCGGGACTAGGCCCTATACCACTCCTTGCCCTCGCGTGCGAACAACTTCTGTTATTCGGCGCAAACTGCTGAAACCAGACGGTCGTTGGGGTTACTGTCAGTTTCGTGTTCGCTGCAGAACGTCGCCAATTGATCCTCGAAATGGTGCGAGCGAACGGGGCCGTGTCGCTCCGTGAGCTCGCCCGCGTCGTCCAGACCTCCGAAGTGACCGTACGGCGGGACGTGCGCGCACTGGAGGCAGAAGGACTCCTCGACCGCCGGCACGGCGGTGCGGTATTGCCGGGCGGGTTCACGCGGGAGTCCGGCTTTCCGCAGAAATCACATCTCGCGACCGCCGAGAAGACGGCCATCGCCGACCTCGCCGCGAATTTCGTGGAGGAGGGCGAGGCGATCGTCGTCGGGGCGGGAACCACCACTCAGGAGCTGGCCCGCCGGCTCGCCCGGGTGCCCGGACTGACCGTCGTCACCAACTCCCTGCTGGTGGCGCAGGCGTTGGCCCATGCCAACCGGGTCGAGGTCGTGATGACCGGCGGCACGCTCCGCGGGTCGAACTACGCGCTGGTGGGCAGCGGAGCCGAGCAGTCCCTGCAGGGGCTGCGGGTGTCCCGGGCCTTCCTGTCCGGGAGCGGGCTCACCGCCGAGCGCGGGCTCTCCACGTCCAACATGCTCTCCGCGTCCGTCGACCGGGCCCTCGTCCAGGCCGCCGCGGAGGTCGTCGTCCTCGCCGACCACACCAAGCTCGGTACGGACACGATGTTCCAGACCGTGCCCACGGATGTCATCACGCGGCTCGTCACCGATGATCCGCCGGCCCATGACGACCGTGCCCACACCGAGTTGCAGGCCCTTGCCGATCAGGGGGTGCAGATCGCCGTGGCCGGGGCGAGTGGCGCGCCGGGGGGTGACGAGGTCCCGGCGCGGCGTCAGCAGCGTGCGCTGCCGGGACCGAGGCGGGGGCCCTCCGGGGGTGTGCCGGGGTTGCGGCCGACCGGTGCGGCGGTGCTCGGGGAGCAGGGGGCCGAGCGGGAGCGGGAGCGGGAGCGGGCGCGGGTCGCCGACCTGCGGCGGCGATAGGTCGCCGGTTCGCCTTTGGGGCTCGGGCCCTTGGCGGGTGCGGGGCGTGGGTGGCTGTTCGCGCCCACGCGGAGGAGCCGCATATCGACTCAGTCCCGCGCCCCTGGGCCCTGTCGTTTGGATCATCTCGGCGTCGCGGGCCCTGACACGCGCATCTGCGGCGTTGTCGTCGGTAGCCAACTCCCCCACTCTCGACTTCGCTCGAGCGGGGGGACCCCCATCGCGTCGCCGCCCTCCTCCGCCTTGCAGCTGCACGCTCCCCCACGCTCGAACCGGCTTCGCTCGGCTCGTGCGGGGGCACCCCCATCGCCCCGCTCGGGTCGGCTGAGAAGAACCGCACCTCACGGCCGAGCTGATCCAAACGACAGGCCCTAGGTGGGTTTCAGTCCCCGCAGTGTCAAGAGCAGCAACCTGTCCGCCAGCTCCGGGTCGCCCGGTGTCTCCTCCGCTGCCAGTGCGATGGCGTGGGTGAGCTGGAGCAGGTCGCCGATCGCCACGTCCGGGCGGACCGTCCCTGCCTCCTGTGCTCGCGCCAGCAGTGCGCCGCCCGCCTGTCTGATGGGGTCGCTGCATCGCGCCAGGGCCGATGAGTTGTCGTCGGAGGCGGACATCAGGGCGTGGGCCAGGCCGCGGTACTCGCCCGCGTGCGTGACCATCTCGCGTAGCCAGGTCACCAGGGCCGTGCAGGGCTCGGGAGCGTTGAGCAGTTCGCGGGAGCGGGACAGCAGGTCGCCCGCCGCGTCCTCGAAGATCGCGCTCAACAGGGCGTCCCGGTTGGGGAAGTGGCGGTACAGGGTGCCGATGCCCACGCCCGCGCGGCGGGCCACGTCCTCCAGGGACGCGTCCGTGCCGTGCTCGGCGAAGGCGGCGCGGGCTTCGGTGAGCAGACGCGCGTGATTGCGGCGGGCATCGGCGCGCATGGCACGCGGCTGTGCTTCCGCCGCCGCGCCCACGCTCCCCGCACTCTCGGAGGTCGTGCTCGCCATTGCTCTCACCTGCCCTCTCCCGCGCTCGGTGTGCCTCAAGAATGCCACCGGTGGGAAAACGAGGCGCCCGGCGGACTGTCTGCTCCAGTCCGCCGGGCGCCTCGGGTGCCGTATGCGTCAGTCCTTGATTTCGCAGATGGCGGCGCCGGAGGTGAGGGAGGCGCCGACTTCGGCGGACAGGCCCTTGATGGTGCCGGCCTTGTGCGCGTTGA
>NZ_JBVKCZ010000010.1:0-240645 GCF_055634335.1 Streptomyces sp. NPDC111802
GTGACGAACTACCCAGTGTCACCAAGGATGAAATCAGCCCAAACCGACCATCAGCGGGCTGCTGACCAGCAGAGTTCTGCTAATTCACTGGCATTGCGGTGACGATGGGTCTGGCCAAACTGCTGGTCGCCAACCGCGGCGAGATCGCGGTACGGGTGATCCGCGCCGCCCGCGAGCTGGACCTGCTGACGGTGGCACTGCGCTCCCGCGACGAGGCGGACGCGCTGCACACCCGCATGGCGGACGAGACCGTGGTGCTCGACGGCGAGGGGCCGGGGGCCTTCCTGGACGCGGCGGCCCTGGTCGGCGCCGCGGTGCGCACCGGATGCGACGCGGTCCACCCCGGCTACGGACTGCTGGCCGAGAACGCCGACTTCGCGCAGCAGTGCACCGACGCCGGACTCACCTGGGTCGGGCCGCGCCCCGAGGTGCTGCGCACGCTCGGCGACAAGACCGCGGCCCGTGAACTCGCCGCGCGCCTCGGCGTGCCGGTGCTGCCGGCGACGTACGGCGACACCGGCATCGAGGAGGCGCGTGCGTTCATGGCCGGCCTCGGCGAGGGTGCTGCGGTCATGGTCAAGGCGGGCGCCGGCGGCGGCGGGCGCGGCATGCGGGCGGTGTACGAGGCAGGGCAGTTGGAGGAGGCCGTCCGGCGCTGCCGTTCCGAGGCCTCGCGCGCCTTCGGCGACGGCGCGGTCTACGTCGAGCAGTTGCTGCGGCGTGCCCGCCATGTCGAGGTGCAGGTGCTCGGCGACGGCACGGGCGTCGTCGTCGGCTACGGCGACCGCGACTGCAGTCTGCAGCGGCACCGGCAGAAGATCGTGGAGATCGCGCCGGCGCCCGGCCTCGACGAGGCGGTGCGGGCCGGGCTGCACGATGCGGCGCTGCGCATGGCCCGCGAGGTCGCCTATGCCGGGCTCGGCACGTTCGAGTTCCTCGTGGACACCGGCGAGGGCTCCCCGGGCTTCTACTTCCTCGAGGCCAACCCGCGCATCCAGGTCGAACACACCGTCACCGAGGAGGTCACCGGCATCGACCTGGTCAAGGCCCAGCTGCGGGTGGCCTCCGGCGAGAGCCTCGACCGTATCGGGGCGGGGCAGGCTCCCGTTCCCCGCGGCTGCGCGGTGCAGGTGCGGGTCAACGCCGAGACGGTCCGTCCCGACGGGACGGTGCTGCCCGCCGCCGGCACCCTGGACGTCTTCTGGCCGCCGGCCGGGCCGGGTGTGCGCGTCGACACCGCCGCGTTCCCCGGCGGTCGGGTCAGCCCGCGCTTCGACTCGCTGCTGGCCAAGCTCGTCGCCCACGACGGTTCCGGCAGCCTGCCCGACACGCTCGCCCGCGCCCGCCGCGCCCTGGCGGAGCTGAGGGTCGAGGGAGTCGCCACCAACGCCGAGGTGCTGCGACGGCTGTTGGAGGCACCCGAGGTCGTCGCCGGGCGGCTGCACACGGCGCTTTTCGACGAACTCCTGCCCGCACTGGTCCCGCAGGAGACAGACCCGGAGAGGGGCGCGGAGAAGGACGCGGAGGTCCCCGACGCATTCGAGCCGCAGGGCACGCTCACCGTCACCGCGCCCATGACGGCCACCGTCGTCGACGTCGCCGTCGCCGAGGGCGAGCGCGTACGGGCCGGAAGCACCCTGGTGGTCCTGGAGTCCATGAAGATGGAGCACCTGCTCCAGGCGCCGGGCGACGGCATGATCGTCGCCGTACGGACGGAGCTGGGTGATCTGGCCGAGCACGGCCAGCCGCTAGTGGTGATGGAGGCCACCGGCGCGGCGGACGGTGCGCCGAACCCCGAGGAGCGGCCGGACCCGGACGCCCCACGCGCCGATCTGGAGGAGGTGCGGGCGCGCAAGCGGTTCGGCGACGACGCCGACCGCCCCGAGATGGTCGCCCGGCGGCACGCCGAGGGGCGGCGCACCGCCCGTGAGAACATTGCCGACCTGTGTGACCCGGGCAGTTTCGTCGAGTACGGCGGCTTGGCCATCGCGGCCCAGCGCAGCCGCCGGTCCCTGGACGACCTCATCCGCCGCACCCCCGCCGACGGCCTGGTCGGCGGCGTGGGCACGGTGGGAGCCGACCGGTTCGGCCCCCGGACCGCCCGCGTGGTGGCGATGTCGTACGACTACAGCGTGATGGCCGGCACCCAGGGGATGATGGGCCACCGCAAGAAGGACCGGCTCTTCGCGTTGGCCGAACAGGCGCACCTGCCCGTCGTCCTGTTCGCCGAAGGGGGCGGCGGCCGGCCGGGCGATGTGGACGGCACGGTGGTCTCCGGACTGGACTGCATGGCCTTCGCGCTGTTCGCGTCCCTGAGCGGGAAGGTGCCGCTGGTCGGCATCGGCTCGGGGCGCTGCTTCGCCGGCAACGCCGCGCTGCTCGGCTGCTGCGACGTCATCATCGCCACGCCCGAGGCCACCATCGGCATGGGCGGCCCGGCGATGATCGAGGGCGGGGGCCTGGGCAGCTACGCCCCGGAGGACATCGGGCCGGTCGAGGTCCAGCGGGCGAACGGCGTCATCGACCTGGAGGCCGAGGACGACGCGGATGCCGTCCGGCTGGCGCGCACGTATCTGTCGTACTTCCAGGGCCCGGTGACGGACTGGGAGTGCCCCGACCAGCGCCGGCTGCGCCACCTCATTCCCGAGAACCGGCGGCGGGCGTACGACGTGCGTGCGGTCATCGCCACCCTCGCCGACACCGACTCCGTCCTGGAGCTGCGACGGCACTTCGGACGCGGCGTCATCACCGCTCTGGCCCGGGTGGAGGGCCGCCCGTGCGGCATCCTCGCCAACGACCCGCGGCATCTGGGCGGCGCCATCGACTCCGACGCGGCCGACAAAGCGAGCCGCTTCCTGCAACTGTGCGACGCGTTCGGGCTGCCGGTGGTCTCCCTGTGCGACACCCCCGGGTTCATGGTGGGCCCCGAGGCGGAGAAGACCGCGACCGTCCGGCATGTCAGCCGCATGTTCGTCCACGCCGCAGCGCTCACGGTGCCCTTCGGAGTGATCGTGCTGCGCAAGGGCTACGGGCTGGGCGCCCAGGCCATGGCCGGCGGCGGCTTCCGCATCCCCCGGTTCACAGTGGCATGGCCCACGGGCGAGTTGGGGCCGATGGGCATCGAGGGTGCGGTGCGGCTGGGCTACCGCCGGGAGCTGGCGGCCATCGAGGACGCGGATGAGCGCGAGCGGGAGTTCGCCCGCAGGGTCGCTGCCGCCTACGAGCACGGCAAGGCCCTCAACGTCGCCTCGGTCTTCGAGATCGACGACGTCATCGACCCGGCCGAGTCCCGACGCTGGATCACCGCACTGCTGCATGACCCTGACCCTGAGCCCGGGCAGCGCGGCTCGCGCCGCTGCGTCGACACCTGGTGAAGGCCCGCCGACGCCCGGCACACGGCCCGTTCGTCGGCGAAATGGGCGCGCACGACGGACCACACCAGCGGTCCCAGCGTCCCCACGAGCGCCTTGCAGGTCGCCGCGTCGCCCCGGGCAGCCGAACCAGCGCCTCGACATCGGCATGGTCCAGGTGAGTACAGGTACGGGCCCCACGAGGCCGTGTCGGCGCAGGTGGCTGGTGGGGTTCCTGGCCTTGTGCGTGGTGTGGACGCTCGGCGCGATCGCCTGGGCGGCCGTCGCGCTGCTCACGCCGGCCGGTGACGGTCCGCAGGAGGCGGTGGAGCGCAAGGCGGGGATGCACCACGATCAGCATCAACCCGCGGGGCGCTACTACGTACCGACGTACGCGAAGGTGGAGAAGGACGGCACCGCGGTGCTCCGGTACGAGGTGGGCAACAGCCAGGACTCGAGCGTCACGGACTTCCTTCGTACGTACGACATCACCGCCGAGCCGAAGCGCACCAGCCCGTCCAAGGTGACGTACTCCGACCGCTTCGGCGACGTACGGAGAACGTTCACGATCATCTACAACCCGTCGCCTGAGCCTGGCCGGTACGACCACGCGCGGATCACCGTCAGAGCCAGGGGCACCGACGCAAGCTGAAGGGCGGGAAACAGGCCGGCAGATCTGGAGCCGCGAGCGGCGGCCGCGCAGCTTGGCCGCAGCCCTGAACTCTCGTCCAGCCGCACGCATCGCGGTGCTCGACGGTGTGCTGCTGAACGTGCTGCGGAAAACGATCTGACTCCGAACGCGGTCGCCCGCGTGTCCCAGACGGCGGCGGCCGTGCGCTGGGCCGCCCACGAGCTGGGGATGACGCTTGTCCCGGCCCGCACTGGTCCCGCATCGTCCCCCGCGCCGACGTGGCTGTCGGCGCACGCCAGATGTGGGGTACCGGCCTGTCGGGACTGACCGTTCAGGACCGCACGGTCGCGGAAGGGCTGGTGGAATCCGTAGGTCCGGCGTCACCGTTCGTGGCCGTGATGGCCTGCGGGGAGTGGCCGTAGGAGCCCGTACGGCGACGATCATCTCGAAGACCCCGCGGCCCGCGACCATCGCCTGACGCATCGTTCGATGTCCACGTCCCCGCAGGAGTTCTGGCGCTGCTGAAGGGTGCCCAGTTCCACGTCGAACTCTTCGAGGCGGGCCCCGGTGACCGCGGCCTGCCCCGCCCGGACCGGCTCCCTCACGGGTCAACCCCTGCCCGGCAGCGATCCGGTGTGAGTGCCCGCAGTCTGCTCGCCCTCGTCCGGTGGGGAGTGGTGCTCGGCGCGGGGGACGAAGTAATCGGCATCCTTCGGCCGCTGGGCCCCCGGGCGTGGACGCGGCGCCGGCTCGAGAGGGGGGATGTGCTTGAAGCAGTGCACATACGCCTCCTCCACCGTGATGTGCACCCAGAATTCGGGCCTGCGTCCTGGGGCGGTGTCCACAGGCAGGTGCGGATGGGCCCGCCGCTGCTCGTCGTCCGGGTGGAGCCGAGCTGCGCCATTGACGTGCAGCTCGATGTGGTCATGGGTGAAGTCGACGAAGAGCAGGCCGATATGCGGGTTCTCGGTGATGTTTCCCGCACTGGCGAGGACCCCGTTCCCACGGTACTCGGGGTAGGTGAGGGTGCCGTCGTACAGCACGGTGACGAAGCCCGGGGGCCGGCACGGAATGTGACGTCACAGGCTCCGCCGGCGTCCGACGCGGACAGGAACGCCATGGTCTGCCGCCCTATGAAGTGCGCCATCGGCGGGGTCAGACGGGTCTGCACCTGGCGCTCGTAGAAGGTGGCGGCCTGGTCGGCCGTGCCGAGAAGGTGCTGCAGGCGGCGCTCGCCGACGGAGCCGGTGGACTCGTGGGTGTGGTTCACGGAAACGCGCTGCCTTCCTTTGGCCCGCAGTTGGGCGTGGGGAGCGACGGCACTCTAACGCTGGAGGGAACACGCTGTCGTGGTCGGTACCAGGCTAGCGACTCGCGATCCCTTCATACATGGGCGGAAACAGAGCGCGACGGACAATCGTGGGACCGAACGCGAGGACGGGACGGCGAGGGCCAGGAGCACACCGGCAGTGACAGGAACTGCCCCAGGTTGCTCACCGGTGCGACCGGCAGTCCCGTGCGGATCCTGGGGACTTTGGCCCGGAGGGCCATGTGCGCCACCTCCTCGTGTGCGATGGGGCATCCAGGATGGGCACGGCGCCGCGACTGAGTGCGCTGCACACTCGCCCCAGCAGGTTCTTGGTCTGCTGGTCTTGGGTGTGACCTGGGCGAGCTTCAGGTCGGCGAGGGTTCATGGGATGCGGGCCATGAATCGTGAGGCCGGAGATAGAGAAGGGAAGACCGGCGAGCTGTCACCCCTCACCCGGTGACGGTTTGCCGGTCAGGGCGACGCAGCGGTCCGCCGAGTCGCGGCCATGGGACGGCGGACAGTGCCACCACGGACGGTCATCCCTGAACCGGCACGCGGCGAAGCATGGCGGCCGCCGCTTTGTGAGCGGAACCTGGAGGATGGCTGAATTCATACCTGGGATGTGCGGAAAAGGGGCGGGCGTGTCCTACGCGGAGTCAGGGGCGGACTGGAAGCCGGCGTACCCCGAACGTCCCGCTCGGGCCGCATATCTTGTCCGGTTTCGCTCCTTCTATCCTGCTGTTCTTCCAGGCGTGTGTCGTTCGCCAGACTGTTGCCAGAGGCTACGCCGCCTACAGTTTTGTCGTCTTCCCGGCGAACTAATTCTCCTGGCGCGTGATGTCTGATAGTGATCCGTTTACCGAACGGTTCTTCCGGAATCTCGACGGTTACTCCAATTCGGGCAGGTCCGTCGATCCGCGCGCTTCCCGTCGAATTCCCTGCGAACGCGTACGGACCGCCTTGCGAGGCGCACGCGTTGGCAAAGTCTTGACCACGGTGATCTCGTTGGGGCAGGGTATGCCGAGGTCGGACGTGCTTGGACTTGCACGATCTTGTGCCTGCACCACTGACTTGCCGCAGAACTGCTGTTGTTTATCGCTAACTGACGTCAAGGGAGTTTGTGTGAGTTCAGCGCCTGGAAGTGCCGCACCGGACAAGAAGCAGTCGCTTGCAGGCATGTTGGCACGTGCACGCGCCAAGGTCACTGACGGGCCACGTCCCCGTCAGGATCGGAACAATATTCCGCTCTCCTATTCGCAGGACACGTTGTGGTTCGTCGACCGGTTGCAGACCGGTATGTCGACCTATAATGTCCCGTTCTTGTTCCGGCTCGAAGGCGACCTCGACATCGAGGCTCTCACCGATGCCTTCTCAAGCATTGTCATGCGCCATGAGGCGCTGCGAACCTACGTACTCGTAGAAAATGACGAGTACTTCCAGGGCGTCGTGGAAAACCCTGAGATCGTGATCGAGAAGACGTCCGTGCACTCCGAGGACGAAGCCGATCGAATCATGGTCGAGCTCGCCGAGACCGCGCTGAAGTTGACGGAGTTTCCGCTGTGGAACGCCTCCCTGGTCACGGTTCGCGACGATCTTCACTACTTCGGCTTCGTCGTTCACCACATCATCTTTGACGGTGTATCGACGGCGATCTTCTTCGAAGAGCTTGAACAGGAGTACAACGCGCGGCGGGCCGGCATCGCACCCAAGGTCGAGCCGCCCACGGTGCAGTTCGCTGACTTCAGCGAGTGGCAGCGCAAGCGAATGAGCGCGGGCGCATGGCAGGACAGCGTGGACTACTGGTCCGAAACCCTCCGCGGCGTCGACGTCATGGACATCCCCGGCGATCGTCCCCTCCCGCCCGAGGCGACGTACACGGGTTCCGCGGAGGTCAGTACCTGGCAGGGGTTAGCGGCCCAGGTCAAGACTCTTGCGTCATCGCTGTCGACGACGCCGATCACTGTCTACGCCACGGCAATGGCCTGTCTCTACCACAGGTATTCAGGCTCCGAAGACGTCATCTTCGGCATGCCCACCGCCAATCGTGCCGAAGTCGAATGCGAAAGAACCATCGGCTTCTTCATCAACATGCTGCCACTGCGGTGCGAGATCGATCCTGACGCGACTTTCCAGGAGTGCCTCTCGGGAGTTCAGCGGCGATTCCGCAACGGTCAGGCACACGGGCATCTCCCCCTTGAGCAGATCATCGCCAGCGCCGGCGTCAAGCGCGATCCCTCGCGGTCGACCTTGTTCCAGTACACGCTGACGATGAACGAATGGGCCGAGCCGCTTCGGCTTGACGGAATAACGGCGGTCGAGAGCGAGCCCGACACGACGCGCGCGAAGTTCTTCCAGTCCTGGACCGTCACGCAGAAGGACGCGGACCTGGAGATCCACACCGCGTACAACACCGACATCTTCGACCCGGCGACGATCGAGACCATGCAGCGGGTGTTCGTCGGGATTCTGCGCCGGGCAATCTCCATGCCGGACGTCAGTGTGCGGGAGTCATGGGCCCATGACGAGGACTCCCGCAACACGCAGGCGCGTCTCGGCACAGGACGCGAGGTGCCGGCACCCACAGGAAACGTCTACTCGCATTTCTGCGAAGTCGCCGACGAGCACGAGCAGCGCGTAGCGGTCAGGACTCCCGACAAGGTGATGACCTACGGTGAGCTGCGACGGCGTATAGCGGCAATTCGTGCTCACCTGGCGGTGAACGGGGTCGGCCCCGGCGACCGTGTGGGCGTCGCCCTCGAACCGTCGGTGGACTTCCCGGCGACCGTATTGGCCCTCATGGCGTCGGGTGCCGTATACGTTCCGGTCGATGCGATGAACCCGCCGGGCCGCATCGAAGCGATCATCGAGAACGCTGAATTGCAGCGCGTGGTCTGCGACGCGACGACGGCCGGGATTGCGCCCGCACTGGAGCTTCGCCTCCCGGAAGGCGTTCCGGATGCGACCGACATGCCTGAGGCGGCCCCCGGCAAGGACGCGGTCGCGTATCTGATGTACACCTCGGGAAGCACGGGTACGCCGAAGGGCGTGCTCATCAGCCACGACAACATCCTGGGGTTTATCCAGAACGTCCGGACGCTGTTCGAGCTCACACCGCAGGATCGTTTCCTCGGTTATGCGTCCTGCGGATTCGACGTTTCGGTCTTCGAGATGTTCGGCGCACTGCTGACCGGTGCCTCACTCCATCTCGTGCCGTCCGCCATGCGTCTCGACATGTCGGGCGTCCAGCGGTTCCTGGAGGACCATCGCATCACGGTGACCGACCTGCCGCCGTCGGTCATGAAGCTGCTCGATCCCGCTACCTTGAACGACCTGCGCATTGTCTTCGTGGGCGGTGAGGCCTTCTCCCACGAGCTCGTCAGAGCCTGGGGCAAGGGCCGGCGCATCTTCAACGGATACGGCGTCACCGAGTGCACCGTCACCAGCATCGTCGAGGAGCTGGAGGAACCGCTGTCACCCGCTGCCCTGCCCATGGGCGGCCCGATGGACAACCATGTGGCGTACGTGCTGGACGAACGGAACGTACCGGTCCCGCAGGGTGTCATCGGGCAGCTGGCCATAGGTGGAGTGGGTCTGGCGTCCGGATACTGGAAGCGGGACGAGGACAACAGGCGGCGATTCATCGCGGACCCGGTCGGGGACGATCCGGCGGCACGCCTCTACCTGACCGGAGACTCGGCGCGACAGAACGGCGACGGCCGCCTGGTGTACGTCGGGCGGGCCGACAAACAGGTCAAGATCAACGGCGTACGGATCGAGATCGGTGAGATCGAGAGCGCCATCCGCGCCGCCCGCGGAGTTCGCAATGTGTATGTGCAGGTCCAGCAGGACCAGGAACACAAACGAGTGGTCGCGTACTGTGCGACCGGGGGAGCAACCGCCGTGTCCGAGACGGCACTTCGGGATCACTGCCGCAGGCATCTCGTGTCCACGATGGTGCCGAGCAAGTTCGTGCTGCTTGACGAACTCCCGATCAACGCGAGCGGAAAGATCGACGAGCGAGCCCTGCCGAGTGCCGGCGCCAGTGTCGAACCGGAGTCGGCTGAGCGCCTCAATGACGTCGAACAGCAGATGCTGACCAAGGCCTTCGGCCCGATCCTCGGTCGCACCGACTTCGCGAAGAACATCAGCTTCTTCGATCTTGGTGGGACGAGTCTTCAGGCCGCCCAGCTCGTATCCAAGATCAAGAAGATCTTCGCGACCGACATCTCGCTGGCCGCGTTCTTCGCGGATTCGAGCGTGCAGAACATGGCGTTGGAGGTCGAACGCTCCAGGCTGGCCAGCCTGCCACCCGAGGAACTCGAGAAGGCCATCGAGCAGATGTCCGAAGAGGACGTAGCCCGACTCCTGGCCGAGTGAGCAGCCGTATATGGATCGCGACAACGGGGAACGCGTGATGCAACGTGAAGGGGAACGCCTGAATGCCTATCTCCGTACGAGATCGGCGAGGGCGGACACGTCAGGTCTCATCGAACTGAGTCGATCGGCATCCTCCGATCAGGTGATCCTGTTCGCCCACCCGGTGGGCGGCAGCCTGCTGGCCTATCAACCGCTGGTCCGAGGACTCTCCGACTACAGATGCCTCGGGCTGGAGGCCTCTTCGAAGACGCTTGTCGACGGCGGGCGAGCCGAGTCCGTTCAGGAGCTTGCCCGGCGATACGTCGAGAGCTTCGTCGATCACTGCCCCGAGGTCGATGTGATCTGCGGCTGGTCGTTCGGCGGCGCCCTCGCGTGGGAGATCGCGTGCCTGCTCGCGGAGCGTGGGGGCCGGCCGAAGGTCGTACTCCTCGATTCGACGTGGAAGGCCGGGGAGTTCAGGGGTTGGACGCCCGCCGTGGCGTTACGGGACTTCGTGCACGATGCGTTGAGGCTGAGTGGACGTGACGACGAGTTCAACGCGGACACGGAGTCCAAGGCCGCCGCGGTGCTGGACATGGACCTGGAGACGTTCAGCGAGCGTTTCGAGATCTTCGCGCACAACAGACGGCTCGTCAGCATCTGGGAGCCCACACCGGGTGACCTGGACGTTGTTTCAGTGCGCGCCGTGGAATCACTCAAGTCCGACTGGCGAACGGCGACCTCGGGCACGGTCTACTTCCAGGACCTTCCCGGCGACCACTACAGCCTGCTCAGAGAGGCCGGCAATCTCGCCGCGATCGAGCAGATCATCCGGAGTGATCGTCCCGCCACGACACCTGTTTCGAGTCTGCGGGGACAGCCCGACGAGGTCGATGAGGCCGATCTGCACGGGTCGTTGAAGAAGCTCGTGGACACACCCCAGTGGCGTGATCTCGTGATCAGGTCCAGGCGGATGGAACCGGCCGCCATCGCCGAGGCGTACCGGGAGCTTGGCCACCGCGGACTGCTCACGCCGGACTGGCCGACGGAGTTCGGTGGCGCGGGAATGCCGACGCGTCTCGCCATCGAGCTCTTCGAGGGCTTCTCCTCGACCGGCCTGCCTGACCTCGTGTACGCACTCACCGTGCAGATCGTGGGCAACTTCGTACTCAAGTCCGGCTCGGACCGGCTGAAACGCGAACTGCTTCCACGCATCAGCCGAGGTGAGGAGTTCGCCACCGTCCTCTACAGCGAACCCCGCGCCGGGAGCGACCTCGCCGCACTGAGGACCAGGGCGGAGCGCCGCGGCGACCGCTATGTGCTCAACGGCGTCAAGGTGTTCAGCATCTACAGCGACATCTCCGGTTCGGCGCTGGTGGCCGCCCGGACCGGGCAGGACGGGCACAAGTACGACGGCATCACCCTCTTCGTCATCGACCTGGCCGCCGAGGGCGTGAGCGTCGAGCTCGTGGAGACGGTGCAACGTGAACGGATGTGCCGAGTACGCCTTCAGGACGTCGAGGTCGACAGCTGGCGTCGCGTGGGCGACGAGGGCCGCGGATGGGCCCTGCTCGACGGCGCTCTGGCCATCGAACGTACCGGTATCGATCACGTCGTCAGGGCGGCACGCTGGCTGAAGGCCCTGCGTGCGACGACCGCCCGGCCGGCCAGCCTGGAGCGGCTCGAAGGCCAGGTCGAATGCGCCACGACCTTGGCCCGCGCGGCCACCGAGGTGTTCCTGCGCGCGGACGTCAAGGCGATCGACACCGCCGTCGCCAAGCTGTACACGAGCGAGACCTGTCAGCAGGTCGGGCACGAGGTGCTTCGCCGCTGGAGCACGCTCCAGAAGAGGACTGACCTCGATGATCTGACCCACGAGGAACTGTTCTCGGGGCTGACCGAGTCGCCCGGACTCACCTTGTCCGCCGGCACTTCGGAGATGATGCTGTCCACCATTTCGGCGGACCTCAAGGAGGAGTTCTCCCGGCGCTGCCTGGAGATTCTGCACCGCTTCGGCGGAGAGCTCGTCGACACCGTCCTGGAAGTCCTCGAACCCGTAGGCGCGGGCGTCAAGGCGGAGCCCTTGTTCGGCTACTCGCCGACACGTCGTACGGCGTTGGAGAGGACGTTGGCCGACCTGGGCTTCGACCAGGTGGAGCGGCCCGAGGACGAGGGAGGCCTGGGTCTCGGACTCACGGTTGGCTGCGCCATCAGCCTGAGCATGGGATACCTCGGGTACGAGAACGCCTACCAACCGTGCCGGCTCGCGAATCCGGAGAGGGGGAACGGCGAGACCTCCCCCGAGAAGTGCGACTCTCGTGAATGCAGATTGCGGCATGCGGCCTATGTGCTGGGACTTGGCATCGGCCTGTTCCGGACCGCCTGGGAACACGCCTCCACCCGGGAGCAGTTCGGCCGGAGTCTCGTCGACTTCGACTCTCTGATGTTCCCGCTGATTCGTTGCTACGCCGAGATGAACGCCCTGAGCGCGCGGCTCCACGAGATCGCGGACAACTTGGCGGGCGAGGACGAGGGAGTCGTTCGACGCTTCGAACTCGTGGAACAGGACGCCTTGGTGCGCCTCGTTCGTAGCGCGATGCAGGTGCTGGGTGCCCAGGGCATCACGGAGTGGTCCGTCGCGTCGCGTTTCTACATGCGATGTGCGGAGAACATCGGCTTGCTCGACCGCGATGGCGAGGTGACGAACGGATAACCGGGGCGGCGGCTTCGCCGGCGGTGGCGCCGACGACGCAGCCCAGGTCCGGTCGGAACGTCCCGTCGGATCGTACGAGAGTTGTTCGAGTGTCGTAACTTCCATGCAAAGGCAGCCTTTCGATGCGACTTTCCCTCAAGGGCCCTGAAGCCTCGGACGTGGCTTCGTCAGATCTCTACGACGAATCGCAGTACGCGGTTCGGGACATGCACGCCGTATGGCAGGACCTGCGCGGGAGCGACGGCCTTCACCGTCAGCAGACTCCCGACGGCCAGGAATTCTTCGCGGCGACGCGCCACGCGGACGTCCGTGAGGTTCTGAACGATCACAAGACGTTCTCCTCGGCGTACAGCACCATGCTCACCGTGCGCGGAGACGGGGATGTCGCGGCAGGGGCGGCGATCCATCTCACGGACCCGCCACTGCACTCCGAGATCAAGCGCAACTTCACCCCGCTGATGACGGTGCCGGCGACGCAACGCCTTCAGCAGGGCATCACGGACCGCATGTCCGAGTTGTTCGACAGCATTCGTGGCCGTGAGTCATTCGACTTCTGCGAAGCCATGATCACCCTGCCGATGACCATCACCGGATTGCTGATGGGCATTCCCGAGAGCGAGTGGAGCGTCACGGGGCGGGCGACGGTTCGCGCGATGGGGGGAGTGGACGCGGCCGAGTCGGCGCTCCAGCGTCGGATCGATCTCTTCGAAGCGCACACGACGATCATGTCCGTGCTCGGGGAGGTCCTGGAGGACGGCCCCTCCGCCGACTCGGTGAGCGGTCGGTGCCCGGCCACAGCCCACGCCGTGGGCGACTCGGACAGGGACGTCCCGCTGCTGAACGCGTATGCGTTTCTCATGGGTGCCAATCCGACCGTGCCCCAGACGATCAATCAGACGCTGATCCTGCTGGCCGGCGACGACGAGCTGTGGTCGTGGTTCACGCGTCAGGAGCAGACCGACCAGAAGTTCGTCGACGAGGCGCTCCGCTGGGCGAGTCCGGTCAATCACGTGCTGCGGCGCGCCACCAAGGACACCACGATCGCCGGTACCGAGGTTCAGGCCGGATCCCTGGTCTCTGCCTGGATCGCCTCGGCCAACCGCGATGAGGAGGTGTTCGCGGAGCCGTTCCGGTTCATCCCCGACCGCTCCCCGAACCAGCAACTGGCATTCGGACTCGGCGTCCACAGGTGCATCGGTCAGCATGTCGCCGCCCTCGGTATGAAGACATTCTTTGATCTCTGGCGAGAGAATGTCCGATCCGTTTCGCTCGACGGTGACCCCAAGCATCTCATTTCGAACTTCTTGAACGGCGTAGTGTCTCTGCCGCTAGCAGTGACCTGGAAGTGACCATTACGGGCGACCAGGTCGACGGTGGGATACCGCGGAAGGCAGAACCGATGAGTGATTTCGTTACCGCAGTTGTCGGACCGAGTGATTGGCCCACGGTCGGCGAGTTCTTCGAGCCGAAAGGGCTTGTGGAGGACTGTTGGTGCACGTACTTCCGCATGACGTCGAAGGAACGTGCTTCGTGCGACTCGGCGGCACGCAAGGACAGGCTCCGTGAGCTGGTCGAGGCCGGCGAGCGGGTGGGCGTCCTGGGCTCGGTCGACGACGTGCCGGTCGGCTGGATCGGAGTCGGCCCCCGTCTGGGCTTTCCGCGGCTGGCCAGGTCCCGTGCGGCGAAGCTCATCGAGGGCGACGACCCGGAGCGCATCTGGTCCATCGTGTGCCTGTATCTGGCCCGTGATCACCGACACCAGGGGCTCGTCAAGGTGCTCGTCGACAGGGCGGTGGAGTGGGCACGCAACGAGAAGGCAGAACTGATCGAGGCCTACCCCGAGGACGACCGGAATCCCGATGTCGAATTCGACCGCTCCAGCTTTCACGGCAGGGTGAGCACATTCGAATCCTGTGGATTCACTGTCGTCGAGCCCAGGTTGCAGCGTAGAGCATTGGTACGGAAGGATCTCCGTTGACTGTTCACAAGATGCTTGCGCTCGAGCCGTTCCTGAACAATCAGGCGGCGACCACACCGGACAATCTCACCGATGGCCGGCTGAACATTTGGCGAAACTCACTTCCGGCGCGGCCCGAGCCGCTGGAGATTGTCGTGGACGGCGTTCCGCTGCGAAGCGCCCGGCTCGACGGAAACGGTCCGGACAATGTGCTCTGCTCGGGGCAGTGGATCGAGGTCCCTGAACGACGGTGGGACTGGCTCTACGTCATCGGCTGCGGTGAGAGACGGGTCAGGGACGTGGTCACCTGGCATTTCTCGAACGGCTCGGTGGATCGCGATCATTTGGCGCTCTCCGACCTGTGGGAAGGCCGATCGGACTACGGCGAGGAGCTCGCGCTCCGCACGGAGGTCATCCATTACCCGTATCACGTGCAGGAACGAATCGGGATCACCTTGTGGTGTCAACGTGTGCCGATCACTTCACGGCAGCCGCTGGGCGCCTTCTCGCTGCCCAAGAATCCGGCCGTCCATCTCTTTGCCATGACGCTCGTCGGCCAGCAGGTGAGCGCCGGCGCCGAAGACGATCGGCAGACGAACGGGGACCGACGTGAGCGTAGGTAGTACGACGGAAGCGATATCGCGCGTGCCACGGTGGAAAGGCGCTGACGGCACCTATCCCCAGTGGTACGAGGACCCGTTGAGCTGTCTGCAGACCACCCTGGGCAGCATCTTGATGGAGCACGGCCTGCGGCCGGTCGAGGTGTTCGGCCTCGCCTGCGAGTTCGCGTTCGCGCCCGACGATGTCATGCGTGAGGAGTTCTACCGTCCCGCACAGAGCAGCCGCGGTGTGGCAGGCGACCTGTGCCCGTACCACGACGTCGAGTCCGCGTGGACCACGGGGGCGAACGCCGACGATCTGATCGTGCTCATCGAAGCGCATTCGAGCGTCATCGTGGCGGTGGACAACTACTATCTTCCGTTCCGCCCGGCCTTCGGCGATGTTCACGCGGCCCACCTCGTCGTGGTTCCGGCCTGGCGTCGAACCGCGGACGGGGAAGTGGAGTTCTACGTATCCGACGCACAACCGCCGGCGTTCCAGGGTTGGTTGTCCGCTGAGCACCTGGTCGCCAGCTGGAATTCCGGCAATCCCTCCGATACGCAGGACGTCTTCTTCTCCAGCCGAGAGATCGGTGGCCGGGTGCTGACGACGAAGGTGCAGTCGCCACCGGACGAACTCACGACCGGTGACGTCGTGCAGGCACTCCAGGGCAACCTCGACCGCTGGACCACGGGTGAGGCCGGCCCCTCGGATCGTGTGTGGACCGGGCGGATCGGCCTGCGTCGATTCGTCGAGCGACTGAATGAGCACAGCGACGACCCGGCGGAACTGCGACCCGCGTACACCTTCGGTTGGGCCATGCAGGCGCAGGCGTTCTTGCACGGACGGTTTGCCCAGGAGTTCGCGCTCCGGTCGAAGCAGCCGCATCTTTCCGCGATCGCCGCGACGGCGGACCGGGTCGTATCCGCGTGGTCGAACGTGCGCTTACTGAGTGCGCATGCGTCCGAGATACCCGAGATATCGGAGCTGATCCGGCGCCGCGGCGAGGAACTGTTGCACGCGTACGAGCAGCTTGCTGTCGAGTGGCGACTGGCCCTGTCGAGGGAATGGGCGGTCGTCTGATGAATGGGGGGTCTGTGGGCGAGCTCGCTCTCATCGGGGGCGAGCCCGTGCTGGGGTCGTTGGCGCCGGTCGACTGGCCGAAGACGACAGATGCGGACCGGGCGGCGGTGCTCTCGGTGCTCGATTCGAATGTCTTCGTCTCCGACCGGACGAGCGGGCCGACTGCGGTCGAACGGTTGGAGAGATCCTGGGCCGAGTACCTGGGGGTGCGCCGCTGCGTCGGCGTGAGTAACGGAACCACCGCCATCGAGCTGGCACTTCTCGCGCACGGAGTGGGTCCCGGGGACGAAGTGGTGGTTCCCGCGCTGACCTTTGTCGCGACGGCGATGGCTGTGGTGCACGTCGGTGCGACGCCGGTGTACGCCGATGTCGATCCGTTCACGTTCACGATGTCCGCGGACAGCCTGGCCGCGGAGATCACGGAGCGGACCAAGGCCGTCATCCCGGTGCACCTGCACGGCCTCAGCGCCGACATGACCGCGATCAACGACATCGCGCGCCGGCACGGCTGTGCGGTGATCGAAGACGCCGCGCAGGCCCAAGGAGCCCGATATCAAGGCACTCTGTGCGGTGCGTTCGGCAACACGGCCACGTTCAGCCTGCAGATGACGAAGAATCTGCCCACATGCGGGGAAGGCGGCCTTGTCGTCACCGATGACGACAGCGTGGCCGACCGTATCGTGCAGCTGCGCCAGTTCGGGGAGACGATCCGTCCGGATCGCCCGCGGCGCTATGTGAGCCATCGGCTGGGCTTCAACGCGAAGCTGAACAACGTACAGGCGGCTTACACATCAAGCCAGTTGGAACGATTCGCCGACTACCATGCGGCCCGACGGACGAATGTCGCGGCATTCCTGTCACGGTTGCAGCATCTGGATGGCTTGACGTGTCCGTCAGAACCGGACGGATATGAGCACGCTTGGCATATCCTGCGGTTCGTCGTCGACTTCGACCGGCTCTTTCCCGGCATGGATTCGCAGACGGCGAGGAACGTGCTGATGCGGGCTCTGCGCGCCGAAGGACTGCCGGCGACCAGGTACCAGATGATGCCGATTCCCGAGCAGCCGGCGTTGCGGTCGATATGTCGGCAGGAGCGCGGTTCCTGGCCGGTCACCCAGGACGTCATCGAGCGAAGCTTCACCATCCAACAACGTCATCTGCCGCCTGACGCCGGTCCGTTGCTCCACAGTTTCGCCGATGTCGTCGAGAAGGTCTGGTCGCAGCTGAAGGTTCTCCAGGAACTCGCGGAAGGTGCGGGCCGCTGACCAGATCCGAGCACAAGCCGACGGTCGAGCAAATGGCCGTCCACGCACACCGCATCCGTGAGCACATCGTCGAGATGTGCTCGGGACCCGAGGGCGGCCACCTTGGTGGTTCGATGTCCGCTGTCGAGATCCTGGTGGCGTTGTTCTTTCACACGATGAACGTCGACCCCGACGATCCCGAGTGGAAGGAACGGGACATCTTCGTGCTGAGCAAGGGCCATTCGGCAATGGTTCTCTACGCAACACTGGCCGAGCGGAACTTCATCGAGCCCGAGGAGATCTGCACCTTCTGCCACCCGGGTAGCAGGCTGGCCACCCACGGCAATGTCGCCGTCCCCGGGGTCGAATTCGCGACCGGTTCGCTCGGCCACGGACTCGCTCTGGCGAACGGCACATCATGGGCGCAACGGCAGACCGGCGAGTCACCCGCGAACACATTCGTGTTGCTCGGCGACGGCGAGCTCCAGGAAGGGACGGTGTGGGAGGCGGCACAGGTGAGCCGGGCCCTGGACGCCGGGAATCTCGTGGCCGTGATCGACGCCAACGACTTCCAGCAGACGGGCGCCGTCCGCGACGTCAGCGACGGCGCACCGATCGACGAACGGTGGCGTGGCTTCGGCTGGCGCACCGTCGAGGTGAACGGGCACGACCTGGCGGCCCTCTGCTCGGTGCTCGACGAGGCGGCGCGAACGCAGGGGCCGACGGCAGTGGTCTGTCGAACGGTCAAGGCGCAAGGCGCGGGAGTCCTCGCGGGCCGGTCGGTCTCCCACTTCGTCCGTCTCGACGCCCAGAAGCGCAAGCGCGTCGAAGCCGGCCTGCGACGTGCGGCTCCGGTCGCAAGCGCGAAGGGAGAGTCCCATCATGCTTGAGGTCGGACCGGCGCGCGTCAGCACCCGCGCCGTATTCGCCGAGGCCTTACCGGAACTCGCGGTACGGCACAACGTGCTTGTCGTCGACACCGACACGGGAAGCATCAAGCCGACGGCAGAAATGGACTATCTCAACGTCGGTATCGCGGAGAACGCCGCCATCGGGCTCGCCGCCGGTGCCGAGCACTGTGGCCGACGCGCACTGGTGTGTACGTTCGCCGCCTTCTCGGTGAGTCGGGCGTTCGAGTTCATCAAGCTGGACATCGCCTATCCCCGGCGCCGGGTGTGCGTCGTCGGCACGCACGGAGGCGCGAGCGGAGGCTGGCTGGGGCCGACGCACCATGCCACCGAGGACCTCGCGCTGATGAACGCACTGCCGAACATGCGCGTGGTCGTCCCGGCTGACGCGAACCAGGCGGTGTCGTTGCTGGAGCAGTGCCTGGAGTACGACGGCCCGACGTACCTGCGACTGGGACGCAAGGCTTCGCCGGCGTTCGCGGGACTCCCCGAACCGGAGCTCGGCATCCCTCAGGAAGTGCGCGCCGGTCGTGACATCGCCCTGATCGCCACGGGACCCGAGATCCTGTCCGTGGCCCTGGACGTCGCCCACGGTCTCGCCGACGAGGGATACAGCGCGCAGGTGATCAACGTGCACACCGTCGATCCGGACGCGGCCGGCGCGGTCGGTCGGGCCATCGCTGAGGACTGCCGGTGGATGGTGACGCTGGAGGAGGCGTGGACCTCCGGCGGTATGGGCGCACAGGTCGCGTCGGCGGCCGGAGCCCGCGGCCTCCCATGGCTTCCGATCGGCGTCACCGGCTTCCTCCCGCCCGGCACTCATTCGTCCCTGCTGGAGGCAAGTGGACTCACCGCTGAATCGGTACTCCGCCGAGTGCTGAATTTCGTCACAAACCCGCAGTGATCGAGAAGGGACAGATGAGATGGACACAGAGTGCGTCAGCTGCGCCGGCACCTTGCAGATACCGGCGGACAGCTATCAGGGGGAGATCGTGAGCTGCCCGGGATGCTCGACGGAGCTGGAGATCCACTCCACCAACCCGCTGGAACTGGCGATAGCGCCCGAGCCTGAAGAGGATTGGGGTGAATGAACCGAGAAGGACGATCGATGCGTCTCGGGATTCTCCTGTCAACCGTTCGCTACGAGGAGCGCCGGCTTCTGGCCGAGTTGGAACGCCGCGATGTCCCCGCAGTCCGTTTGGACCCCCGCACGATGTCGTTCGCGCCGGAGGATGTCGAGCAGCTGCGGGGCATGGCGGTGCTCAACCGTGAGATCTCCAGTCAGCGTTCGGCGCTCACGGCGGAATCGCTCGAAGCGTTCGGTGCGTATCCGATGAACGACGCATCGGCGAGCCGGGTGTGCGGCAACAAGTGGTCCACCTATCTGCGGTTGAAGCAGTTCGGCGTTCCGACACCGACGACCATGCTGGCGCCCTCCCCGGAAACCGGAATGAAGGCGATCGAATCGATCGGCTATCCCGCCGTGGTCAAGCCGCTCAGTTCGTCATGGGGCAACAGGGTCAGTCTGATCACCGATCAGTACGCGGCCGACGCCGTCCTTGAGCACTGTGCCGCACTGCCGTCGGCGGTCACGAGGACAGTGATCGTCCAGGAGGCGATCCAGCCCGGTGCGCCGGACATGAGAGGAATCGTCGTCGATGGCGTCTGTCTGGGCGTCATCGTCCGCTCGAGCAGTGATTGGCGAAACAACGTGGCCAGGGGAGCGACGGTGGAGCAGCATCCGCCGAATGAGGAGATCTACCAACTGTGCGTCCGGGCAGCGGCTGCCGTGGGCGCACGGATCGCCGGTGTGGATCTGGTCGAGCGAGCCGACGGAGGCCACATGGTGCTCGAGGTGAACTCGCGGGTGGAATTCCAGGGATTCGAGAGCGCGACAGGAGTCGATGTTGCCGCGCAAATCGTCGATGCCTGTATGTCCGAGATGGTCGATGTGAAGGAACCGGTATGAAGCGCGTCGCGGTGGTGGGCGGCAGGGGTTTCGTGGGGGGCGAGCTGCTTCGCCTGCTTGTCCACCACCCCGAGGTCGAGGTCGCTGCCGTGACCTCGGACACCCAGGCCGGCCGTGCGGTGGAGAGCGCGCACCCACCGCTGCGCGGGAGCGGGCTTCGCTACAGCCGGCGCGCGGACCTGGAGCCGGCCGACCTCATCTTCCTCGCCGGCGTCCACGGTTCCACCACTGAGATCCTCGACGAGGTGGCCGCGCTCGCGCCGAAGATCGTCGATCTGACCGCCGACTTCCGCATCGAAGACGCCGCACTCATGGAGCGCTACTACGGCTGGAGGCGTGCGGGCGAGCACGCCAAGGCGTTCGTTCGCGGCCTGCCCGAACTGCACCGCAAGCAGATCGTCGACGCGAATCGGGTCGCCATCCCGGGCTGCATGGCCACCAGTGCGATTCTGAGCCTCGCGCCTCTCGCGACCCGAGGGCTCCTCAACGACGTACAGGTCGACGCACGTACCGGTAGCAGTGGCTCCGGAGCATCCAGCGGATCGGCCAACTCGCATGCGCTGCGCAGCGGGGTGATGCGGGTGTTCGCGCCGTTCGACCACCGTCACGAGGCCGAGGTGATCGAGGCGCTCGGTGTGGACACGTCCATGACGGTCACCGCGACGCCGCAGGTTCGCGGCGTCCAGACAGTGACGAAGGTGACCATCGGCGACGTGAGCGAGCGAGACCTCATCACCATGTATCGCGAGGACTACGGCTCGGAGCCGTTCGTCCGCTTGGTGAACAGCCCTCGCGGGACATACCGCTATCCGGATCCGAAGGTGATGCTCGGCTCCAATTACTGCGATGTCGGAATCGTCGCGGACAACCGTGGCAGGGCGCTCGTGATGGGAAGCCTCGACAATCTCATGAAGGGAGCCGCCGGTGGCGCGGTGCAGTGCATGAATCTCATGCTCGGTTTTCCGGAGACATCCGGGCTCACCTTCCCCGGCCTGCATCCGGTATGACCATGACGAGAATCGTGGTGAAGTGGGGCGGCAGCCTCCAGGAGAGCAGCACAGCGATCGCCGACGACATCGCCGCGCTGTGGCGTGACCACCACATCACCGTGGTGCACGGCGGGTCTCGGGACATCGACGACACCATCAGTGAACTCGGGCTGCCACGACGCACATTGCAGTCCCCGGACGGGATGGTGACGAGATACACGGACGAGAAGACCCTGAGCGCACTCATGATGGCGATGCGGGGGCGGACCCAGGCGCGGATCATCTCGGAACTGGGTTCTCGTGGTGTTGAGGCCGTAGGGCTGTCCGGTATGGACGGGGGCCTGATTCGCACCGAGCGCAAAGCGGCGATCCGCGCGGTCTTCGACGGCAGTGTCCGGGTGGTGCGCGACAACTTCGCCGGCCGCGTCGTCGGCGTGAACACGAGCATCCTGGACGCCGTTCACGCCTGCGACATGGTTCCTGTCGTGTGCCCTCCGGGCATGACTGCCGACGGCCAGGCGACCAATGTCGACGCGGACCGCATGGCCTGTGAGATCGCAGCCGCATGGCGGGCGGACCGGCTGCTTCTCTTCACGGACACACCGGGACTGCTCGCCGATCCCGCCGATCCCTCATCCACCATCACAAGGCTGAGCCGAGACGATGCAAAACAGTTGATGTCACATCTGAACGGGGGCATGCGGATGAAAGTCGCCGCTGCGACAGAGGCACTTGATAAAGGCGCGCAGACGGTACAGATTTGCGACGGTCGCGTGGACGCGCCCATCGCACAGGCCCTGCGCGGCAGCGGAACCCTCATCGGAAAGGGTTTTGGCTCGCCGTGACGATTCAACACATCAGCACCCAGAATGGTGAACTGACCGACAGCGTTGCTGTCGCCCTGCTTGCCGAGGCGGTGGCCATCCCGTCCGTCTCCGGCAGCGAGCGGCAACTGGCAGAGCGGCTGCGGGACATAGCGCTGGCATTCGGTGCGGAGAGCTACATTGACGATGTGGGCAACGCACATGTCCTGGTCGGGCACGGCGCCCATACGGTCATGTTGCTGAGCCATATGGACACTGTGCCGGGTCCGGTTCCTTTCAAGCGGACCGAGAGCCTCATCCGTGGCCGTGGCGCTGTCGATGCCAAGGGTCCCTTGACGGCGATGCTCGTCGCGGCGCTCACCAGTCGAGACCTCGGCATCCGCATCCACTGGGTGGGTGTCGTCGAGGAGGAGACGCTGTGGTCACGGGGCGCCGAGCATGTGCGCAAGACCGTGCCCATCCCTGACGCCGTGATAGTGGGAGAGCCCAGCGGCGCGTCGGCCGTGACCATTGGCTACAAGGGGATGGCCGAGTTCGAGGTGCGATGCAATGTTCCGCGGACGCACACCGCGACTCCCGGACTGAAGTCCAGCGAGGTCCTGATTCGGGCACTGGACAGGCTCCTGGGCGTCTATTCGACGCAGGGAAACGCGAACTTCAAAGACGTAGGCATGATCATCAGAGACGGTCGGTTCGAGCCGTTCTCGAGTTCGTGCTCGCTCGTGTTCCGAAACCCCCCAGGCGTCTCTTCCGAGGAACTGCTGCGACAGGTCTCGGTGATTCTCGGCGAGCACATCGAGGTGACGCTCGTGTACGACGTGCCGGCCGTCATGGTCCCGAGGAGCTCCGCGTGCGTGCGTGCGCTGTCCCGCGCCATCCTCCTCGAAGGGTTCCAGCCCAGTCACAAACTCAAGACGGGCACGAGCGACATGAACACCCTGAGCAGGAGCTGGGACGTGCCGATGGCGACCTACGGGCCCGGGGACGCCCATCAGGATCACACAGACAACGAGCACATCCTGATTCAGGAGTATCTCGACGGAGTCCGCATCCTGCGGACGGCCTTGCGTGAACTGGACACATCTATGCGGGGAGTGGCGTCATGACGGAGCAGCCGAGTCTGCTGGCGCTGTGGTGCGTACCACGGTCGCGTTCCACCGCATTCGAACGTGCCATGTATGAGCGCGGCGACTTCCTGGTGATACACGAGCCGTTCTCGCGGGTGTGCGACTTCGGGGAGGCCGAAGTCGCCGACCGCACGTGCACGAGCCAGGAGCAGGTCATGGCCACCCTGGTCGAACTGGCCGCCGACAGGCCCGTCTTCTTCAAGGACACGACCGACTTTCACATCGACCGACTCGGCGCGGACCCCGCCTTCCTGAAGCGGTGCCGGCACGCTGCGATGGTCCGCAATCCTCGTGACACCGTGCGCTCGCACCTCAGGATGCAGTCCGACGCCACCTCCCAGGCGATGGGATTTCGGCACCTGTGGGAAATCGTCTCCACGGTGACGTCCTCGGGCTACGCCATGCACCTGGTCGACGGAGACCGTTTGGTCGGTGACCCGGCGCCGGAGATGCAACGGTACTGCGAGGCCATGGGCATCGAGTTCATGGCCGAATCGCTCGCATTTCGCAGCAAGCCGCCGTCAAGTTGGGAAACGACCGGCCGATGGCACACCCGCGCAAGTGAGTCGAGTGCGCTGGGAGTCTCCCCGGCAGGGAAGGAGCGACTGTCGGACGAACTGGAGCAGACTGCCAACGCATTTGAGCGGGATCAGCTGCCGTACTACGAATTGATAATGAAAGCACTGGGCGAAGGCGACACCAGGTTGTGATGATTGCTGCACGAAACGAGCAAGGCGCACGGGCGGGTACGACAGAGGACCGGATATGACTTTGGGACGTAACTTCACCAAGCTGTGGTGGTCGCAGGGCCTGTCGAACCTCGGCGACGGCCTGGTGCTGGCCGCCGTGCCCCTCCTCGCCGTGACCATCACCCGTGACCCGCTGCTGGTCGCCGGGATGTCGGTGGCACAGTTCCTGCCCTGGCTGGTGTTCACGCTGCCGGCCGGAGCGCTGGCCGACCGCATCGACCGACGCCTCATCATGCTCTGGGGCAATATGATCCGCGCCGCCGGATTCGGGCTGCTGGTCGTGACGCTCGTGGCCGACCTGCGCAGCATCGTGATCCTCTACGTCGCCGTGTTCCTCGCCGGCACGGCCGAGACGCTGGTGGACAACGCGGCGTTGACGGTTCCGCCGCGCCTGGTTCAGCGCAGCGACCTGGAGCGGGCCAACGGGCGCCTGTTCGCGACTCAGTCGGCCATCAACAACTTCATCGGCCCCACCGCGGGTGCCGCTCTGTTCGCGATGTCAGCGGTAATGGTGTTCTCATCCACCGCGGGATTCTTCGCACTTGCCGCACTGGCCGCGATGACCCTGCCCAGGATGCTGCCCACCGCGAGCGATTCGAGCGGCGCCAAGCACACTCCGGGTGAGGTCGTGCGCAGCATCAGAGAAGGCTGGTCCTACTTCTGGAACCACCGACTGCTGCGACGAGTGGCTTTCATCTCCGGCTCGATCAACCTGTTCTCGGCTGCCACCGGCGGTCTGCTCGTGCTCCTGGCGACGGGGCCACTGGGCGTGTCCGACTCGTGGTACGGCGTCTTCATCGCGGTACCGGCGGTGGGAGCCATCGTCGGCTCGCTGATCGCCGCGCGAGTGGTCCCGGCCATTGGCGGGGGACCGGTCACCTGGCTCGCCGCCCTTTTGCCCGCGGCCAGTTACGTCGTGCTCGGCCTCAGTGGGAGCGTCATATTCGCCGAGATCTTCATGTTCGTCGCCGCGGTCGCCACTGCCTTGAACCAGATCGTGGTGAGCACACTTCGGCAGGCCGCCGTACCCGACGAACTGCTCGGCCGTGTCACTGCTGGATATCGCCTGATCGTGCTCGGCGCAGTGCCTGTCGGGGCATTGCTCGGTGGTGGATTGGGGCGCTGGGTGGGGACGGAGACCACCTTTGTCATATGCGGCATCGGGCTGACACTCGCCGCGTTCGTCTTCGCCTCACGGGTGACGACGCGGGCGCTGCGAGAAGCTGAGGAAGCCGTTCAGCCCACCACCACCGAACCGATCTCGTGACCCGGGCCGCAACCATTCCAGAAGGACGCAACTGATGACCCTTACGTTGTCGCACACGACCCTTGACGCGCGTGACCCCTACGCGCAGGCGCAGTGGTGGTGCGAGATGGCCGAGTTCACCCCGCACGAGGGCGTCCGACCCGGGTCGGACGAGTGCTACGTGATCACCAAGCACGGATACACGGTTCTCTTCATTCTTGTGCCCGACGACAAGACGGTGAAGAACCGCATGCATTTCTGCATGCGTCCTGAGGACCGCTCGCAGGACGAGGAAGTGGAACGCGCGATCGCGTTGGGTGCCACCGTCGTCACCGACTTCCGGGAGTCGAACGGGTGGGTGGTCATGGCCGATCCAGAGGGCAACGAGTTCTGCATTCTGTCCAAGAAATAGAGAACCTGTGGCCGGCCTCTTGAGCCAGGACAAGTCGAGCAGATGAGAACGGGAGACCGCGTGACCGAGAACCGTGACGTCGTGTGCAAAGTTGAGTACGAGAAGCCGGCTGACGAGCTGGAGGAACAGGTCGCCTCAATCATGGCAGAGGTGCTGAACGTTGACGTGGTCGGCCGGCGCGACAGCTTCTACGACCTCGGCGGAGCATCGCTTTCGGCCATTCGGATCTGTGCCCGCATCGAGCGCCTTCTCGGATTTCGCGTCGACCCCGCATGGCTGCTCGAACACGATGAGCTGGCCGATTTCGTCGATCAGATTCGGCTCGGTGCGGCGTGACCGAAGCGAAGAGCGTGCCGCCGTTGCGGAGTGTGCACGCCGCGGTGGCTCATCGCGCCGAAACCGCGCCTCACGACATCGCGCTGGTGCACGGTGACGAGCGCATCGACTACCAGACCCTCACCAAGGCGGCGACGGTACTGGCCGAGCGGCTCGTCGGATGGGGTGTACGGCCTGGTGACATCGTCCCCCTGCTGCTGCCGCGCGGTGCCCAACTGGTCGCGCTCCAGCTCGGCGTGCTGATGAGCGGGGCCGCCTACGCCACTCTCGACGCGCGCTGGCCCGCGAGCCGAATCGCGTCGATTCTGTCCCAGCTCGACCGCCCGGTCGTCGTCGGCGGACCCGGCAGCGAGCGGCTCGGCGCTACGCAGACAATTGCGCCGTCTCCCGTGTCCGAGATCGCGGAGACCGCGCTGACAGGCGGGTTCGAGCCGGTGCCCACCGGGTTGGACGACCGGGCCATGGTGTTCTTCACGTCGGGCAGCACGGGTGTCCCCAAGGGGGTGCTCACCCCGCACCGGGCCGTTACCCGGCTGTTCGGGCCGGGCGGGCTGGGCGGATTCGGACCGGGGCACGTCACCCCGCAGGTCGCGCCCGCGGCCTGGGACATGTACGGCTTCGAGCTCTGGGGACAGCTGACCACCGGCGGCACCTGCGTCGTGGTCGACGAGAGCCATCTGATGCCCAGTCGGCTGCGCGCCCTCATCGCCGACGAGGGCGTCGACACGGTCTGGCTGACGACGTCACTGTTCAACTTGATCGTTGATGAGGACCTGGGCGCCTTCGAGGGGGTGGAGGCGCTTTATGTGGGCGGCGAGAAGCAGTCTCCGCGACACGTCGAACTGTTCCTGAAGCACTTTCCCGACCTGCCGATATGGAACGGGTTCGGACCGGCCGAGAACTGCATGCTGACGACGGTGCACCGGATGACGCCGGCCGACTGCGCCGTGCCCACCGGCCTCCCGGTGGGCGTGCCGGTGCCCGGTACGACGGTGCTCCTTCTGCGTGACGACGGTTCGCCGGCACCGCGCGGCGAGCGCGGCGAAATCGTCGCGGTCGGACCCGGAGTGGCACTGGGATACCTCAACGACGAGACGCTGACGCGCGAGCGGTTCCCGGAACTGGAGATATCGGGCGAGAAGCGTCGCGTATACCGCACCGGTGATGTCGGACTGTTCGACGACAACGGCGTTCTCCACTACTACGGCCGCCGGGACCGGCAGATCAAGCTGAGCGGGAACCGGATCGAACTCGGTGATATCGAGGCCGCCGCATCGGCGGTCCCGGAGATCCGCACCTGCGCCGCCGTCGCCCGTACCGACGAGGGCGGCACGGTCGAACACATCGCGCTGGTCTACACCCTCGTCGAGGGCGGCGAGCTGTCTCCGAGGGAGGCACGCAAAAGGCTCTCCGCGCTGCTTCCGGCGTACGCCGTTCCCAGCAGGTTCGAGCAGGTGGACGATCTGCCGCGTCGCGACAACGGCAAGGTCGACCTGCAAGCTCTGGAGAGGCGCCGAGTCTGATGCACGAATTCCCGCAGACCCTTGAACAAGAAGCGATCTGGATCGCCGATCAGTTCATGGGACAACCCTCGCCGTTCGTCGAGGCGTGGGCACAGCGCATCGCGGGTCCACTCGACATTCCCGCACTGGAACGCGCCCTGACCTCGCTGGTGAAACGGCACGCCGTGTTCCGCACCGGTTTCATGCTGGGCGACACCGGCCCCGTCCAGCGCATCGACCCGGACGGCGTCGTGCCCCTGGAGCGGCTCCCGTGGCCCGGTGGGGACCTGCACGAAACACTGCGTCGGGCGGTTCAGCAACCACTCGACGTGACCGAGTCCCCGGCCCGGCTGACGCTGTACGACTACGCGCCCGACGAGTACGTGCTGCTGCTGAGGATCCACCATGTCGCCGTGGACGACGCCTCGTTCGCGCTGCTCGACCAGGAGCTCTCCGCGCTGTACACCGAGCAGGTCGGCGGTGAGCCGGCGAAGCTTCCCCCGACGGGACTGTCGCTCGGTGAACTTGCCGTCCGGCAACGGGCGACCGGGATCGCCCCGGAGGCCCTCGCGTTCTGGGCCGAGTACCTGGAGGGCGCGCCGTCGCTCACCCACCTGCCGCCCCGCCCTCGTCCGCTGGCCGAACGACGAGGATCCGACTGCGACTGCGTGCGCGGCACCATCTCCGCCGAGCTCGGCGACGCAGTCCGCGCGGCGGCCCGATCGCTGCGAACCACACCGAATGTGCTCATGAGCACCTGCATGGCGGTGACCGCCGCAGCGGTGAACGGTGAGGACATCGTCATCGGGGGTGCCGTGTCCCGCCGTGGTGAGCCGGATCTCGACGGCCTCTTCGGCTGTCTGACCGATCTCCTGCCGGTGCGGCTCCATGTCGCCGCCGAAGCCACGTTCGGCGAGGTCTGCACCGAGGCGAAACGCAGTTCCATGCGCGTTCTACGGCATCGCAACGTGCCCTACGCCATGCTCGCCGGACGCGTCACCCGTAAGCGGGGAGTGCTGTCCGGCGAGCACATGAGCCGCATCTGCCTGGTCCTCGACGACACTCCGAGCCGGCTGGACCTCCCGGACCTGCGCTGCGAGCGGATCCACGTAGGAGGCGCCTCGGCGAAGTTCGACTGGCTCCAGTACGTCGTCGCGGACGGCAAGGGCTGGGATGTGCGGGCCGACTACGCCACGGATTACTTCACCTCCGACGAAGCCGTGGCGATGCTGCGGCAGTGGCTGACCCTGCTGTCGATCGCGGCGGACGATCCCGATGTGCCGGTGCGCAAGCTGTTCGACAGGCTTGCCGGGATGGGATGAGCCACCACCTGGAGGCGGCGGCCGAGACGAGATGTCCGTTTCTCCACGCACACTGATCGTGTCGCCTCACAAGACCGGGACGTACGTAATCCGAGAGCTCACGCTTGAGTAGAGAGAGCGACACGCCGGTGAAAACGGAGCCGCGAGCCAGTCTGACGAGGCGCGAGTGCGGGTGCGGTGCGACGGTATGGATGACGGGCCTGCCCAGCTCGGGAAAGACGACGATAGCCAACGCTGTGGCTGAACGCCTTCGTGGCGAAGGGTGCAGGGTGGAGGTGCTCGACGGGGACGAGTTACGTGAAACCCTCTGCGCGGGGCTCGGCTTCAGTCGCGAAGACCGGTATACGAACGTGCAGCGCATCGGCCTGGTCGCGGAAGTACTGGCACGCAATGGCGTCCTGGTGCTGGTTCCCGCCATCGCCCCGTACGCGGACAGTCGACAGGCGGTGAGGGAGCGTCACCGGGCCTCTCGCACGCCCTATCTGGAAGTCCATGTCGCAACGCCTTCGAGCACCTGCTCCCAGCGTGATGTGAAGGGTCTGTACGCCAAGCAGGCCGCCGGCGAGATATCGGGCCTGACAGGCGTCGACGATCCGTACGAGGCCCCGGAGACACCGGACCTCCGCATACCCGCACATGAGCAGTCAGTTGGCGAGTCCGTGTCGTCTCTGCTGAGCCTGTTGGTTGAAAGGCGTCTGGTATGAGTTCCAGCCACATCGATGTCGTTGCCGATCACATATACGCGCTCAGCCACTTGGACGCGCTGGAGTCCGAGGCCGTCCACATCTTCCGCGAGGTCGCGGGGGAGTTCGAGCGGCCGGTGATCCTGTTCTCCGGCGGCAAGGACTCCATCGTCATGCTGCATCTGGCGCTGAAGGCGTTCGCCCCGGCGGCGATTCCCTTCTCGCTGCTGCATGTGGACACGGGACACAACTTCCCCGAGGTCATCGACTACCGCGACCGTGTGGTGGCCGCACATGGGCTCCGCCTCCATGTGGCCTCCGTACAGGACTACATCGACCGCGGTGTGTTGCGCGAACGTCCCGACGGGACCCGTAACCCGCTCCAGACACTGCCGCTGACCGAGAAGATCCAGAACGAGAAGTTCGACGCGGTCTTCGGCGGCGGACGCCGCGACGAGGAGAAGGCACGCGCCAAGGAACGCGTCTTCTCGCTACGCGACGAGTTCTCCCAGTGGGACCCGCGCCGCCAGCGACCCGAACTGTGGAACCTCTACAACGGCCGCCACGCACCGGGCGAACACGTCCGCGTCTTCCCGCTCAGCAACTGGACCGAACTGGACGTCTGGCAGTACATAGCGCGCGAACACATAGAACTGCCGGAGATCTACTTCGCCCACGAGCGTGAGGTGTTCAAGCGCAGCGGCATGTGGCTGACCGCCGGTGAGTGGGGCGGGCCGAAGGGCGGCGAGAGCGTCGAGAAGCGCCAGGTCCGCTATCGCACAGTAGGCGACATGTCCTGCACGGGCGCCGTCGACTCGGACGCCGTCACGCTGGAGCAGATCATCGCCGAGATCGCCGCGTCCCGGCTGACCGAGCGCGGCGCCACCCGCGCCGACGACAAGCTCTCCGAGGCCGCGATGGAAGACCGCAAGCGCGAGGGGTACTTCTAGACATGACCACCGTCAGCATCCGCACCGCCGAGGAACCGGCCGGGTTGTCGGCCACGACCCTGCTGCGGTTCGCCACCGCCGGCTCCGTCGACGACGGCAAGTCCACGCTGGTGGGCCGCCTGCTGCACGACTCCAAGTCGGTTCTTGCCGACCAGTTGGAGGCCGTGGAGCGCGCCTCGCGCTCGCGCGGCGACGAGGGCCCCGATCTCGCGCTGCTCACCGACGGTCTGCGTGCCGAGCGGGAGCAGGGCATCACGATCGACGTTGCGTACCGTTACTTCGCCACGCCCCGGCGCCGGTTCATCCTCGCCGACACCCCGGGCCATGTGCAGTACACCCGCAACATGGTCACCGGAGCCTCCACCGCCGAGCTGACGGTGATCCTGGTCGACGCCCGCAACGGCGTGGTCGAGCAGACCCGCAGACACGCCGCCATCGCCGCCCTGCTGCGCGTCCCGCACATCGTCCTCGCCATCAACAAGATGGACCTCGTCGGCTACGAGGAGACCGACTTCGCCAAGATCGCCGAGGAGTTCACCGCGTTCGCGAGCGCGGTGGGTGTCCCGGAGGTCACCGCGATCCCGATCTCGGCGCTCGCGGGTGACAACGTCGTGGAGCGGTCCGCGCACATGGACTGGTACGGCGGCCCCACCGTCCTGGAACACCTGGAGACGGTTCAGCTGAGCGACAACTCGGCGAGCGGGCCCTCTCGTTTTCCCGTGCAGATAGTCATCCGGCACGGCGGGGAGCGGTACTACGCGGGGCAACTGCTCACCGGCCGCCTGCGGGTCGGAGACACGGTGACCGTGCAGCCTTCCGGCCGCGTCACCACCATCACCTCGCTCGACGTCCTCGGGCAGTCGGCGGACGTCGTGTCAGCGGGCTCGTCTCTCAGCGTCCGGCTCTCCGACGAGATCGATGTCGGGCGTGGTGACATGCTCACCGTGGGACCGCGGCCTCCGAGGCTCACCAAAGACGTCGAGGCGACCGTCTGCCACGTCGCGGACACGCCGCTCACCGTCGGCCAGCGCGTACTGCTCAAGCACACCACGCGCACCGTCAAGGCGATCGTCGAGGAGATCCCGTCCCGGCTCACGCTCGACGACCTCTCCCAGCACCCCGACCCGGGGCAGCTCGTCGCCAACGACATCGGCCGCGTCAGGGTGCGCACCGCCGAGCCGCTCGCCCTCGACTCCTACGCCGACTCGCGGCGCACCGGATCGTTCCTCCTGATCGACCCGGCCGACGGCACCACGCTCGCGGCATGCATGGCGGGCGAATCGTTCGCAGGTGAGGTCGCCAAGTCCGGTGCCGACGACGAGGGGTGGGACTTCTAGAAACGCCGCAACGTCCTTGCCGGCCGACTCCAGAACCTGACCCCGGCCGGGAGAGGCCCGTCCCGCGACCGGCCCGTGAAGTGACGGTGAAAACCCTGTGGAAGCGGTGTCAGTGCGGCCGTTTATGCTGCACCGAAGATCACGCGGGACCAGGGGAGGGCGCGGCATGTTCGGCAAGCTGTTCGGTAGGGGTGCGGAGAGACCGGCGGTGGATCCGCATGCCCTTCCCGTCCCGCGCAGGCAGAGGAACGGGACGTACACCCTGCGCGCTCGGGGACACGCGGGTGCTCGCGCTGGTCGAGGCAGCCGACGCCGGTGACTGGGAGGCGGTCAAGGCGGCGCTCGCCCCCTTCGATCTCGGCCGCGACCACCAGGTCCTGGGTGAGCTGGCCGACCTGGACGGTGTGCAGGACTGGATCGGCCGGGCCGTCGAGGAGGACAAGGAGCACCGGGCGACAGCCCTGCTGATCTCCGGGACACGCCACATCAGCTGGGGCTGGGAGGCCCGCACCGCCGCGCGTGCCGTCGACGTCACGCAGGAGCAGTGGCGGGTCTTCCATGAGCGGCTCCACATCGCCGAGGAGCAGCTGCTCGAGGCCGCCGAGTTGCAGCCGGAATGGATCACGCCGTGGCGTCGCCTCCTGACCTCCGGTCGCGGCATGTCACTGGGGTCCGCCGTCAACGAGACCCGGCTCGACGCTGCCCTGCGCCGCGACCCCCTGGACCTGGAGACACACATCGAGTGGGTGTCGCAACTGCAGCCCCGCTGGGGCGGCGAGCCCGGCCAGGCTTTGGCGTTCGCCCGTGAGGCGTTCGCCGATGCGCCCGAGGGCCACCGTCTCGGCTGTGTGGTCGCCATGGCCCATATCGAGGAGTGGGTCGAGTCGGACCGCAAGGACTCTCTCGACACACCCCATATCCAGGAGGAGTTGAGGGATGCGGCCAGGCGCAGCATCCTCCACCCCGCCTACGAGCGACGTCCGGGCTGGCAGGAGGACTTCAACATCTTCGCCATGCCCCTGGCGCTGTCCTCCGAGAGCATCGTGGCACCGCGCGTCTTCCACGAGCTCGACGGCGCCTACACCCCGTGGCCCTGGGAGTACATGGCGCGTCCGGAGAAGACGTACGCCCACTTCCGGCGTCGCGCCTGAGTCCGCCACCTCACCTGCCTCTCGTCGATCACCTCACCCCGGACTGCCCGATGACTCTGCCCGACACCCCCTTGAGCCCGGCCGGCGCCGACCGCACCTTCCAGGTGGACCTGCGCGGCCTCGTCGATCTCCTCTCCCACCACCTCTACTCGAGCCCTCGCGTCTACCTGCGTGAACTGATGCAGAACGCGGTGGACGCCCTGACCGCGCGGCACGGCCTCGCATCCGCCGCACCCGCCGACGCCTTCGGCATCCGTCTGTACGCCGACGGTTCGGTCGTACGCGTCGAGGACGACGGCGTCGGTCTCACCGAGGCCGACGTGCACGCCTTCCTCGCCACGATCGGCCGCAGCAGCAAGCGCGCCGAGGGAATCGCCGAGCAACGCGGCGACTTCATCGGCCAGTTCGGCATCGGCCTGCTCTCCTGCTTTCTGGTCGCGGACGAGATCCACGTCCTGAGCCGCTCCGCCCGCACCTCCGACGCCCCTGCCGTGGAATGGCGGGGACGCGGCGACGGCAGCTACACCGTCCACACCCTGCCCGCCTCCGCCCGCCCCCGGCCCGGCACCACGGTCACCCTGACGCCGCGCGCCGACGCGGGCGAGTGGACCCGCCCGGCGCAAGTGCACGCGCTGGCCCGCCACTTCGGCTCCCTGCTCCGCCACCCGGTGACCTTCGACGACGGCACGGGCGGCCCCGGCGCGTCCATCAACCCCGGGCCCGCACCCTGGGCTCGTGCGTACCCCACGCCGGGAGCCCGTTCCCGTGCGCTGGCCGCGTACGGCGAGGAGGTCTTCGGGTTCACGCCGCTGGACACCATCGAACTGGACCTGCCCGCCGTAGGTCTGAAGGGCATCGCGTGTGTGCTGCCCGAGGCGGTGCCGGCCGGGCGCCGCCACGGCCACCGCGTGCACGTCAAGGGCATGCTGCTGTCCGAGCAGGCCGAGGAGATCCTGCCCGACTGGGCGTTCTTCGTCCGCTGCGTCGTCGACGCCGAGAGCCTGCGCCCGACGGCGTCCCGTGAGTCCCTGTACGAGGACGACACCCTCGCCGCCGTCCGCGACGCCCTCGCCGAGCGGCTGCGCGCGTGGATCGCCCGGGCCGCCGCCAGCGACCCGGACCTGCTGGGCCGCTTCCTCCAGGCCCACCACCTGGCCGTGAAGTCGCTCGCGGTGCACGACGACGAGATCCTGCGGTTGCTGCTGCCCTGGCTGCCGTTCGAGACCACCGACGGGCACACCACCCTCGACGAGTTCGCGCGCACCCACCGCACCGTGCTCGTGACGTCCAGCGTGGAGGAGTTCCGGCAGGTCGCCGCGATCGCCTCGGCCGCGGGGCTCGGCGTCGTCAACGGCGGCTACACCTACGACCGTGAACTGGTACACCGGCTGCCCGAGATCAGGCCCGAGGCCACCGTCGCCGACCTCGACCCGGCGACCCTCACCGCGCACCTCGACCCCGTCGACCGGGAGACGGAACTGGCCGCCGCGGCCTACCTCGCCCAGGCCCGTGACGCCCTCGCCGTCTTCGACTGCGACGTCGCGCTGCGCACCTTCCAGCCGGCGTCCGCCCCCGCCCTGCTCGTCGACAGCCGAGAGGCCCGGCACGAGCGCACCCGCTCCCAGCTCGCCCGCGAGCAGGACGGCGGCCTGTGGGGCGACATCCTCGGCGCCCTGCGCCAGGAGGCACCGCGCGCCCAGCTGATCCTCAACCAGCTCAACCCGCTGGTCCGCACCGCCGTCACCATCGACGAGCCCGAGCTGGCCCGCACCAGCGCCGAAGCCCTCTACGGACAGGCCGCGATGCTGTCCCGGCGCCCGCTCAGGCCCGCCGAGTCGAGCCTGATCAACCGCTCCTTCCTCGACCTTCTCGCCCACGCCCTCCGCAAGGACAGCTGACGATGCCCACCGCACCCCATCCCCAGAGCACGGACGAGCTGTACCAGGCGCTCCAGGAGAACGACCGGCGCCCCTACGGCCGCACCCGCACCGTCACCGCCGAGGAACTCGTCGACGCCGCCGAACAGTTCGCGGAGCCTCTCCCGCTCGTCCACGCGCTTCTCGAACTGCAGGAGGCGTACACCTACGGCTCCGAACCCCGGAAGTCGCCCGTCGTCTTCGCCCGTCTGCTCACCCTCTTCGACGAGCAGCCCGACGTCTTCGACGACCGCCTGCGCCACATGCTGTTCTGGCGTTTCAAGTGGGTGGGCCACGCCCTGCGCCAGCTGCCCGAGATACCGCTGGCCAGCCTGCGCCAGTGGCTGACGGAGATGCGCGACCGGTACGAGAAGGCCGATCTCGGCCTCCAGCCCTACTACGGACAGGCGTACCAACTCGCCGCCCACGTAGGCGAGGACACCACCCTCGCCTACGAACTGTGGGCGGGCCGTACCCGCACCCGGCTCAGCGACTGCGAGGCCTGCGAGATCTGCGAGCGCGCCCTGTACCACCTCGCGGCGGGCGACGACGAGCGGGCGCTGCGCGCCTGGGAGCCCGTCCTGGCCGGAAAGGAATCCTGCCAGGAGGAGCCGGCCCGCTCCGTCTCGTACGCGCTGTTGCCCCTGCTGCGCACCGGCCGCACCGACCAGGCCCGCGAACTGCACCTCACCGGCTACCGCGGCTGCCGCCGCAACCCCTCGATGTCCCAGGAGGTCGGCCGGCACCTGGAGTTCTGCGCGCTGACCGGCAACGAGGCACGCGGACTGGAACTGCTCGCCGAGAACCGAACCCTGTTCGACGAGGTCGACTCGCCGCTGGACCAGCTCAGCTTCCTCACCGGCGTGGAGGTCCTCCTCCAGCGCGTCGAGCTTCTCGGTCACGGCGAACTGCCCGCCGCCGGGTACGCGGGCCGTACCTGGACGGTGGCCGGCCTCCGCGCCGAGGTGCGCGGTCGCGCCGACGACCTGGCCGCCCGTTTCGACGCCCGCAACGGAACCACGGCCCACACCGACCGCCGCAGGGCCCGCCTCGAGCGTGCCCCGCTCCTGGACGCACTGGAACTGACCCTGCGTGCCCGCAGCCTCGACGACGTGGCCCCGGCCGCCCCGGTCGCCGCGCCCGCCGCCCCTGCGGTCGCCGCCGTCCCCGACTCGTTGCCCGAACTCATCCTCCACGCAAGGACCTTGGAGGAGCGGGGACACCCGGACGCACAGGCCTGCTGGGCCCGGCTGCGCACGCTCGTCGCCGCCCGCGACTACACCCACCCCGACGACCCGGCGGTGGGCCCGGTCGTACAGCTGCGCGCGGACCTGCTCGCCGACGAGGCGAATCGGGCGGGAGAGAAGGACGACTTCGCCGAAGCCGCCGACCTCCACGAGGAGGCCGCGGCCCTGTACGACGCCGCCGGACTGCCGGGCCACGCGGTGCTCGCCCGCGCCTGCGCCCTGCTCGCCACCGCCGAGATCCCCGCAACGGGCGCGGACGGAACCGAGGCGAAGGCCGCCGCGCTGACCGACGTCCACGCGTCCATCGTCCGCCTGCACCAGGAGACGCCCGGCCTGGCTCCCTACCTGGAGGCCCGCCTGCTGCGGCTGCGGGCGACCGCGCTCGCACTCCGCCTGCAGACCTCACGCAGCGAGGAGCACGTCGCGCCGGTCTTCGCCGAGGTGGACGAGGTGCACACGTTCGCCACCCGGCATGACATCGCCGGTCAGATCTCCGGCGCCCTGCTGCTGCGGGTCAGCACACACGCCATCTCCGGCGACCTGCCCGCGGCGGTCACCGAGATCGACGCTCTCCTCGACCGGTTGAAGGCGCACGGCCCGGCCTGGCACCTGCCCCGCACTCTCGGGCTGCGAGGCCGGCTCCAGCTCGGCCTCCGCGACGCGCAGGCCGCCCACGCGGACCTGACCGAGGGCCTGCGCCTGGCCGCCGACTGGCCGGCCGACGCGATCGACACCAGCCGCCTCCACGGTGATCTGGCCGAGGCCTGTATGCACCTCGGCCGCCCCGACGAGGCGCTGCGGCACCTGACCCGCTCGGCGGAAGCAGACCTTCGCCGGGGCAGCCGGACTGACGCGTTCTGCGCGTACGGCAACGCCGCTCAACTCAGCCTCGACCTGGGCCGCGTCGAGGACTGCATCGCTCTGCTCGACTCCCTCCTGGCCGAACCCGACGTCGCCGCCGGAGAGTTGGACGACCGGCTCGCCGCTCAGCTGCGCCTGACCCGCGCCCGTGCGCTGCACCAGGGGGAGGACCTCAAGGCGGCCACGGCGGAGTTCGTCGCCCTGGCCGCCGAGTCGGCCGGCTGGGACGACGATCCGGGGAGCCACGCCATGATCGCCGCGGAGACGGCCGTACTCCTCGGCGAGGCCGGCGAGTTCGGCCGCGCCCGCGAAGCCGCGGACCAGGCACTCGCCGCCCACGCCCGGGCCCCGCGCTACGAGCAGCTCAGCAACTGCCTGCGCGAACTCGCCCGTCTCCAGGCCCAGCGGCAGGGCGCCGACGGCCTGGCCGACGCCCGCGGCTTCCTCACCGACGCCGGCCGGATCGCCGACGAGGCCCGGGCCGCCAAATACGAGGCCCACGGCCGCTCCCTGGACACCGCCCTGGCCTACGAACACGGACGGGTCAACGCCTACGCCGGCGAGTACGAGGACGCCCTGGCCGCCCTGGAGAAGGCCCTCTCCCTGCTCGGCGAGCCGGGGCCGGAGGACGACCGCGTCGGCGAGTGGGCCGACTGCGTCCGCCTCGCGGGTGCCGTGGAGGGCATCTACCTGGAACGCGTCGCCCCCGCGCTCACCCGCCTCGACACGGCGGTCTCCCGCCTGACCGCCTCGGGCCACACCGAGGAGACCGAGTCGCTGATCTCCCTGGCGGCCCAGCTGCGTGACGAGAAGTGACATGACGGTGCCGGGGCGACCGCCCCGGCACCGGGGCCATCTCGAGTGTCAGGTCGACCAGACCACCCCGCCGTTGTGCACGATGACCACCTTGGCGTCGGACCGCAGGACGAGCTGGGCGCCCTCGTGGCCGTGGGTCTGGGAGGCCCAGATGGGGCGGTCGTCGGCGTTGTGGATGACGAGGTTGCCGTCCGTCTGGAAGATCGCCCGGTGGTTCGGGCCGAATGTCATGGACGCCCAGATGGGGTTGCCCTGCTCGTTGTAGACGACGAGGTTGCCGTCGGTCTGCATGACCATCCGGATGCGGTTGGTTGTCCAGGCCTGGTTGACCTCCAGGACGCTGGTCGCGTAGACGGTCTCGGTGCTCCAGTCGGGCTTGGGGCTCGCCTTGGGCTCGGGCCTGGGCTTCGTTTTGGGCTTGGTCCCGGGTGTGCTGCTCGGGCTGGACTGCGGGGCGGGCGCGGCGGGCTCGGGGGCGCTGACCTTCGGCGGCTCGCTCTTCTTCGGCTTCGCCTTCTTCGGGGACGGGCTGGGCTTCTCGGCCACGTAGTCGCCAAGGCCGGCCGGGGCCGAGCTCGGGTTCAGAACGGTGTCGGAGCCCTCCGCGGCCAGCCCCTTGCCGGAGTCGCCGGGCCCGTCGTCCTTCGCACTGCCGGCCAGGAGCAGCGGGATGGCGATCAGCGCGGCGCCGGCGATCGCTGCCCCCGCCAGGATCGGCTTGCGGGGGCGTCCGCTGCCGACGCCGGTTTCGGTCCTGGCACTCGGCGGTGTCGTTCCGACGGCCGCCGCCACGGCGGCGCGTTGCTCGGGTGCCTCAGTGGTCCCGGTAGTTGCCGCTGGGGATGAGGCCGGGGTGGCGGCGGTATCCATGGCCCTGGTTGCGCCGGACACCGCCCCTGTGCTGCCGGGCTGCGTCCCACTGGCCCCGGATTCCGTCCCGGATTCGGTCCCGGTGGTCTCGGACTCCGCCTCGGGGGCAGGGGCCCGGCCGGGCGCCGCCACGTCCGGTGTGGAGGGCGCGGGCGGTGACGCGGCCTCACCTGCGCGGACGGCGGCCGCCTCCGTGTTCGCGCCGGGGGTGTGGTGCTCGGGGGGCATGCGGTACTCCTCCTCGGTGGCGGAGCTGTCAGTGGTGGGCGGGGCCCGCCCAGTGACGGCTGGACGAACACCGGGCGGCCCGGCGGGCGTTGGTCGAGTGCCGTGCCGAGGTGGGCCGGTTCGGCGCGGTCCCGTTCGTCGAGGCGAGCATGACCCGCCGCGGTGAAGGGCGCAGGCCGATCCGACGCCATTCCGAGCCGCGAGATCTTGCCGTACGGGCCAACTTAGCCCGTACCGGGGAAGATCAGCCGTCCTACCCCCTCAACTCTCCCGTCACTTTGTCCGCTCACGCCTCGCTGCTCCCGGAAAGTCCCGCACCCGGGCAGCAAACGGGCACGTAGGGCACCCGATTCGGACCCTGCCCGCCCCGCAACGGGCGGGGCTCGTGTGGCATCCTGGGGGCTCCCCGATCTGATCTTCGTCGGCGGGTGCACACGCCGACGGCACCCAAGTGTTCGTACTGACCCAAGAGTTCAGGTGGAGATGCGGCCCGGACAACGGCAAGAGGGCGGGCATGACGTCCCGTCCGCGGTGCCCGACGGCTCCGGCCCGGCCGCCGCCGAGTCACCCGGCGCGGATGACGCCCCGGCGTCACCCGGCGCGGATGACGCCGGGGCCACCGACACTCCCGCGATACCCGAGGCCGTACGGGCCGCCGCTCGCCGGGCGCCCGGTCACTGGATCGGCGTGGTGGACGCGGAGTGGACGCAGGACCGAACGCCGCCGGAATGGGCGGTGTTGGGGGAGTGGCAGTCGGACGAGAGCGGGGATGTGGGGGAGTATCGCCCCAACCCGGCGTACCGGCCGTCGGCTCGGGTGCTCGGCTGGCCGGAGCCCACCGACCCGGTCGACGCCGCGGCGCAGCGGGCCGCCACCGGCTACGGCTCGGTGGACGAGGCGCTCGCGGCGCTCGCGGAAGCGGAGATCACGGTGGTGCGCGGACCGGACGGCGGCCCGCTCACGGCCGCAGGGCTGGACGGGGCGCCAGTGGTGCTGTCGTTCACCTCACCGGCGCATGAATTCATGTCCGAGGCACTTCGGCATGACACGGTTCCGGCACGGGAGTTGGCCCGTTCACTGAGCGGTTCGGGGACCCTGCTGATGGTCAACGCCGGTGCCGCGGCCCCCCTGCTCGTCCCGGCGGACACGCTCCTCGATCCCCTTGTCGAGCCGGAAGCCGAGCGGGCGGTCGCGGCCCCCTCCGAGTACCGGACCGAGAGCTCTTCTGAACCCTGGCCCCACACCACACGGAGGACCCCGTGACGCGTCCGGTCCAGCACACCCCCACCACCGCGAGGGCGGAGTCCGGTTCCGCCGCCGCCGAGCCTCAGCCCGAGGTCGAGGTCGAGGTCGAGGTCGAGCCCACCAGGGCGAAGGCTGAGGCGGAGGCCGAGGAAACGACCGTTGAGGTCGAAGAAGCGGCCGCCACCGCCCAAGGGGCCGCGGAGCCCGGCCGGACCGCCGAGCCCGAAGCCGGAACCGGTCCCGAAAGCGGCGCGGCCCCCGGCGGCCGGCCCGAGACCGAAGCAGAGTCCGAGTCCGATCCCGGTGCTGCCGCCGCAGCGAAGAGCCGGCTGCCCGCCCTCGTGCGGACCATGACCGCGACCGCCATCGACCGGCCCGGGCGGCAGACCACTCACGTGGGGAGGCCGGGCAGGGCGGTGCTGGCCGGGGCGGCGGTCGCCGGGGCGTTGCTCGTGTCGGTGCCTTTCCTGGTACTCACCGGGGACGACGACAAGGACCCCAAAGCGGCGCCGGCGGGAGGAACCGTGCTCGGTGGGGGTTCGCCGGAGGCGCCGGGCGACTTCGTGGTGACCCAACCGGACAACGGTGCTTCCGACGACGGCGAGAAGAGTTCCGCCAAGCCCGCCAAGCCGGTGCGAGAAACCCCCGCCGGCACCGCGGCGCGGGGCTCGGGCAAGGAAACGCCGAAGCAGGACACCGGTCAGAAGGACCAGCCCAAGGCGGGCGCCGGTCAGCAGGACCAGCCTGAGAAGTCGAACGGCGACAAGGCGTCCGGCGGCGACGACCAGCCCGCGAACTCCGGTTCGGGCGTGACGTTCAGTGCCCCCGTCTCCCTGCGCAGCCATCTCTCCGGCCGCTGTATCGACGTACCGAACGCCGAATTCGGCGACGGCAAGAAGCTGTTCGTGTGGGACTGCAACAACGGCGTGGCGCAGAAGTGGCAGTTCGCCTCCGACGGCACCATCCGCATCAAGGGCCTGTGCCTGGACGTGGCCAACGCGAACTACAACGACGGCACCCCCATCCAGATCGCCTGGTGCAGTGGCAACGCCGCCCAGAAGTTCGTCCTCAACGAGCGTCACGACCTGGTCAACACCGTCGTCGGCAAGTGCGTCGACATCAAGGACAACAACACGGGCAACGGGGCCTGGCTGCAACTGTGGACCTGCGCCGGCACCGACAACCAGAAATGGAGCGTCTGACCGCCCGCCAGACGCCTTCAGGCCGAGAGTGTCGCTCCCGGCCGCTGCCCCGCCCCGACAGCGGGGCATGATGGACCGTCGGCTCTCCGACACGCCCCCGGCGATCGGGGGCACCCGCTGAAGACGCCCCCCAGCAAGGAGGTTGGTGCGTGTCGCGCCAGGTACTGACGGTCGGTCCCGGGGACCAGGACCGCCACCGGACGATCGGTGAGGCACTCTCGGCTGCCCGTACCGGCGCGCTCATCAGCGTCCGGCCCGGGACGTACGCGGAGAACCTGGTGATCCACACCCGGGTCACCCTCACCGCCGCCGAGGGGCGGGGCACGGTCGAGATCCGGCCGCGTTCGGGCAGCGTGCTCTCGCTGCGCGCCGACGCCGTGATGCTCTCCGAGCTGTCCCTGCGCGGCGGGGACGCCGAGCTGCCCGCCGTGGACGTACGGCGCGGACAGGCCGCGCTCGACGGCTGTGAGATCGTCGGCGCCGCCTGGACCGCGATCCTGGCCGGCGGCACCGGCTCCCTCGCGCTGCGGGACTGCCGGGTCAGCAACCCGCAGGGCGCGGGCATCGTGGTCACCTCGACCACGCCCACCACCGTGGAGTCCTGCACGCTGGAGCACCTCGGCACCAGCGGCCTGGTCCTCGCCGAACAGGGCGAGGCCCGCCTCCGCGGCTGCACGGTGCGCGCCGCCCGCGGCAACGGCCTGCTCGCCAACGGCGAGGCCACCGGCAGCGTCGAGGACTGCGACATCTCCTCCACCGACAAGCCCTCCATCGCCCTGGAGCAGAACTGCTCCCTCACCGTGGTCCGCACCGTGGTGCACGACACCAGTACCGGCGTGCACCTGAGCAGCGCGGGCCGTACGACACTGGAGGACGTCCGCGTCACCGGGGCCTCCGGGAACGGGATCGCCCTGGCCGGGGGCACCGATCCGGTGCTGCGCCGCTGCCGCGTCTCGCGCACACGCGGCCACGGCGTGCTGGTCACCGATCGGGCTCGCGGCACCTTCGAGGACTGCTGGGTGGACGGCGCGCAGGGCGCGGCGCTGCGGGTCGCGGGGGCCGCCTCCCCGGCGCTGACCGGCCTGACGGTCCGTGACTGCGAGCAGACCGGGTTGCTCCTGGAGGAGGACTCGGCGCCGGAGCTGGACCGCCTGGAGGTGATCGGAGGCTCGCCCGCGGTCTCGGTGAGAGGCGGCGCCAACCCCCTGCTGCGCCGGGCCCGACTGGTGGAGCCCTCCGGCGACGGCATCGTGGCCGGCAAGGACGCCCGCGGCCGTGCCGAGGACTGCGAGATCGTCCGGCCGAAGGGCGCGGGTGTGCGCGTGGCCTCCGGCAGCACCCTCTACCTGGCCGGAGGCGGGGTCTCCGACACCGCCACCAGCGGCCTGGTCGTGGAGGACGGCGGCAATGTCACCGTCCGCGACTTCCGTGTCGAGATATCCGGCGAGGACGGTGTGGTGGTCGCGGCGGGCGGCGAGCTGACCGCCAACCGCACCACGGTGCACGCGCCCCAGGGCCACGGCTTCCTGCTCCGCGAGGGCGCACTCGCCTCGCTCAGCGGCTGCGAGGTCAGCGGCGGTGCCCAGGACGGCTTCCGGGTGGAGTCCACCGCCCCGGTCTCGCTGGTGAACTGTCTGGCGCGGGAGAACGAGGGCGGCGGCCTGGTGCAGACGGCGCCCGGCGAACGGCTCGCCGTGGACGGCCTCAAGAGCACCGGCAACGGCAAGCGGGACGCCTGGGGCACCGGCAGCGCCGAGAACACCGACCCGGCCGGCTCCGGCGCCGCGGACGCGCCCCCGCCGGACCGCGCGGACGGCCCGCTCGGCGCCCTCAACGCGCTGATCGGCCTGGAGAACGTCAAGCAGCAGGTGCGCACCCTGGTCAATCTGACCCAGCTCGCCCAGCGCCGCGAGCAACTGGGCATGTCCGCACCGCCGATGAGTAGACATCTGATCTTCGCCGGTCCGCCCGGCACCGGCAAGACCACCGTCGCCCGTCTCTACGGGGCGATCCTGGCCGAACTGGGCTCGCTGCGCAGCGGGCACCTGGTGGAGGTCTCCCGCGCCGACCTGGTCGCGCAGGTCGTCGGCGGCACCGCGATCAAGACCACCGAGACCTTCCAACGGGCCCTCGGCGGCGTGCTGTTCATCGACGAGGCGTACACGCTCACCGCGGACAGTGGCAACGGCGGCGCCGACTTCGGCCGCGAGGCCGTGGACACCCTGCTGAAGCTGATGGAGGACCACCGCGACGACGTGGTGGTGGTCGCGGCCGGCTACTCCCGTGAGATGGAGTCCTTCCTCGGCTCCAACCCGGGCCTCGCCTCCCGCTTCTCCCGGACCGTCGAGTTCGAGAACTACTCCGTGCCCGAGCTGGTCGCGATCATGGAGAACATGTGCGCCCAGCACCAGTACGAACTGGGCGAGGGCACCGCGGCGGCGCTGGCGGCGCACTTCGAGGCGATGCCCAAGGACGCCGGATTCGGCAACGGCCGTGCCGCGCGAGGGGTGTTCGAGGAGATGGTGGACCGGCAGGCGGTCCGGCTCGCCGCCCAGGCACAGGTCGGCGAGCACGACCTGCGGCTGCTGCTGCCGGAGGACGTGTCCGTCACCGCCGCCGCGAAGGCCGCCGAGTCCGGGGTTCCCGACGACGACCCGCTGACCCGTCTCGGCGACATGATCGGCCTGGCCGAGGTGAAGCGCGATGTCGCGGACCTGGTCAACCTCATCACCACCGCCCGCCACCGGGCCGCCGCCGGGCTGCCGGTGCCCTCGCTCAGCCACCACCTGGTCTTCACCGGCCCGCCCGGCACCGGCAAGACCACCGTCGCCCGCCTCTACGGCGAGATCCTGAGCCAGCTCGGCATCCTGGCACGAGGCCAGTTGGTGGAGGCGGCCCGTGCCGATCTGGTCGGCCGCTACATCGGCCACACCGCCCAGCTCACCCGCGAGGTGTTCGAACGGGCCCGTGGCGGCGTGCTGTTCATCGACGAGGCCTACACCCTCACCCCGCAGGGCGGCGGCGCCGACTTCGGCCAGGAGGCCGTGGACACCCTGCTGAAGCTGATGGAGGACCACCGCGACGAGGTGGTCGTCATCGTCGCCGGCTACACCGACGAGATGGAGCGCTTCCTCGCCTCCAACCCGGGGCTGTCCTCCCGCTTCCCGCGCCGGATCCGCTTCGCCGACTACTCCTCCGAGGAACTGGTCACCATCGTGCGCGCACAGGCCGCGAGCATGGGCTACGAGTGCGGACCCGGCACCGGCCCGGTGCTCAAGTCGTACTTCGACGCGCTGCCCCGGGACCGTTCGTTCGGCAATGCCCGGCTGGCCCGGCAGGTCGTCGAGTCGATGGTCACCCGCCAGGCGGGGCGGCTCAGTTCGCTGGCCGCGCCCACCCTGGACGATCTGCGCATCCTCATCCCCGAGGACGTCGTGGCCGCTGCCCCGAAGGGGGCCGGCCTGTGAAGCCGCCCGCCCTCGGCGCCGCCCGCCTGCTGTCCGGCGCCGGCCTCGCCGCAGCCCTGCTGCTGCCGACGGCCGTTCCGGCTCATACGGCACCCCTGTCGCGGATGCCGACGGCCGACGGGAAGAAAGGCCAGGAACTTCCCGCGATGCCCTCCGCGCTCGATCCGGAGGCGGAGGAGGCGGAGTGCACCCCCGCCTCCCGGGAGAAGGCGGAGAAGCAGGACTGGTCACGTCAGCGCCTCGACCTGGACCGGCTGCAGGGGCACGGCACCGGTGCGGGTGTGACCGTCGCGCTGATCGACACCGGCGTCGCCCCTGACGCCGCCGGTCTCGACGGCAGGGTCACCGCCGCCGGGGCGGCTGCCGACGACTGCGTCGGGCACGGCACCTTCCTGGCCGGGCTGATCGCCGGGACCGGCTCGCGCCTCGCCGGAGTCGCCCCGGACGCGAGGATCCTCGCCCTGCGCGGCACCGACACACGCGGTGAGCCGAGCCCCGCACTGGTCGCGGAGGCGGTACGCGAGGCCACCGAAGCCGGGGTCGAGGTGATCGCGGTCACGGTGGCCCTGCCCCGCCGGGACACGGACCTGACCCGTGCGGTCGCCGACGCCCGCCGCGCGGGCGCGGTCGTGGTCGCCGCGGCCACCCCGGACCCGCCGTCCCGGGGCGGCACCGACGAGATCCCGTCCCGCGTGTACTGGCCGGCCGGAGAACCCGGCGTCCTCTCGGTCGCCGACATGCTCCCCGGCGGCGTCCGCCCGGACGGCTCCCTGCCCACCACGGGCATCGATCTGGCCGCGCCCGGGGCCGGGGTGGTCTCCGGGGGCCCGCGTGGTGACGGGCACTACCTCGGCGCGGGCGCCTCGGTGGCCACCGCCTACGCCGCCGGGGCCGCCGCGGTGGTCCGCGCGGCCCACCCGGACGCCTCGCCCGACGCCGTCACCCGTCGGCTGACCGCCACCGCCTACCCCGCCGACATCCCGCAACTGGATGCCTATGCCGCCGTGACCACGGTCCTCGGCGACTCGGGTGGGCCGACCGGAGCCGAGCGCGCCGCGGATCGTGTCGCCGTACGCGATACGGCCGCCGCCGACCGCGCCACCGACCGCGCCACCCTCTTCGTCCTCCTCGGCTCCGCCGCCGTGCTCACCGTCCTGTGGGCCGCGTTCACCCTTCCCCGGGCCCGCTCTCGGGGATGGCGTCCGGCGGGGGCGGGCGGATCGAGCGAGGACTGAGCCCGGACAGTCCGTCCCCTAATGCCGAGGCGGGGGCCACCCCAGGTGACCCCCGCCGCTCATCTCACCGTCTCGGTCCCTCAGCCCTCCTGTCCGGGGCTCGCCTCCACCAGCGCCGTCTGCATCAACCGTGGCTTGCGGCGGGCGATGTGCAGGGCCCGGCCGGGCGGGAGGTTGACCGGCTTCGCGTTGCCGAAGAGGCGGCCTTCGGTGGGCGGGCAGGAGAGCAGTACGGCCGGGTTGTTCGCCTCGTCGAGGCGGCGGATCAGGGCGTCGCTCAGGCCCCGTCCCGCGCCCATCGCGCTGCGGGCGACGACCAGGTGCAGGCCCATCTCGAAGCCGAGGGTCAGATGCTCGAAGAGCGCCTCGAACGGGCTCTGGAAGGAGTTGCCGGAGACCATGTCGTAGTCGTCGACCAGGATGAACAGACGCGGGCCGGTCCACCAGTCGCACTTGCGCATCCGGGCGGGGGCGATGTCCGCGCCGGGGACGCGGGTCTTCATCGCGCGGGCCGCGCCGTCGATGGTCTCGGTGAGGTTGTCCAGGGAGATCACATGCCCGATGCGGTACTCCTCCGGGATGGCGTCCACCAGTGTGCGCCGGTAGTCCACCGCGATGATCTTCGCCTCGTGCGGGGCGTAGCGGGTGGTGATGCCCTCGGTGACCCGGCGCAGCAGGTTGGTCTTGCCGCTCTCCGTGTCGCCGACCACGATCAGGTGCGGGGTGCGGCTGAAGTCGTGCCACACCGGCTCCAGCGCGTCCTGATCGATGCCGAGTGGGAGGCGCATGCCGCCGCCCTCGGTGGCCTCGGGAGCGGGGAGTTCGGCGAGCGGCAGCCGGTGCGGCAGCATCCGGACCTGCGGAGCGGCCGGGCCGGACCAGTGCCTGGCGACCTCACCGACGAGGTGGGCGACACCGTCGCCGAGGTCGTCCAGGGAGCCGCTGCCGTCCAGGCGGGGCAGGCCGGCGAGGAAGTGCATCTTGCTGTCGGCGGTGATGCCCCGGCCGCCGCTGCGCGGCACCGAGCGGGCCTTGCGGGTGTCGATCTCGGAGTCCATCGGGTCGCCCATCCGCAACTCCAGGCGGGTCGCGGCCTGATCGCGGACCTGTGCGGACAACTCCACCCAGCGGGTGGTGGTGATGAGCAGATGGATGCCGTAGTTGAGGCCGCGGGCGGCGAGTTCGTTGAACTTCGGGACCAGCTCGTCGTAGTCCTGACGGACCGTGGACCAACCGTCGACCACCATGAACACATCGCCGAAGGGCTCGTCGGGGAACTCCCCGGCGGCCCGGCGACGGCGGTAGGACTGCATGGAGTCGAGGGTGTGGTCGACGAAGAACTGCTCGCGCCGGGCGAGCAGCGTCATCACCTCGGCGACGGCCCGGTGCACCCGCTCCGGGTTGAGCCGCGCCGCGACACCGCCGACGTGGGGGAGCCCGGCGAGCTGGGAGAGGCCGCCACCGCCGAAGTCGAGGCAGTAGAACTGGATCTCGGCGGGGGTGTGGGTGAGGGCGAGGGCGGTGATCAAGGTGCGGGCGAGGGTGGACTTGCCGCTCTGCGAGCCGCCCGCGATGGCCACATGACCGCCGGCCCCCGAGAGGTCAACGACCAAGGGATCGCGGCGCTGCTCGAACGGCTTGTCCACCAGGCCCACCGGCACCCGCAGCCTGCCGGTCCCGGGCCAGCCGATGGCGCTGAGGCCGCGCTGCGGGTCGGGGGCGATGCCGGGCAGCAGGGCGTCCAGCGGCGACGGCTCGTCCAGCGGCGGCAGCCACACCTGGTGGGCGTCGGGACCGGAGTCACGCAGACGGTCGAGGGCCACGTCGAGCAGGGTCTCCTCGTCGCCGGTCTCCTCCGGCTCCGGGTCCGGGGCGGGCGTGGGGTCGAGCGTGCGCGGCACCACCCAGCCGCTGGTCCACGGCACGACCTGGCTGGCCACCCGGGCCTGCACCACCGCGCCGGTGCGGCGCCGGTACGTGCCGGAGGAGTAGGCGGCACGGAAGCGGGTCAGCGCTTCCACACCGGACTTCAGATAGCCGCTGCCGGGCTGGGCGGGCAGTTCGTAGGCGTCCGGCACGCCGAGCACACCGCGGCTCTCCATCGCGGAGAAGGTGCGCAGGCCGACGCGGTACGACAGATGGCTCTCCAGCTGGTGCATACGGCCCTCGTCCAGGCGCTGCGAGGCCAGCAGCAGATGCACGCCCAGGGAGCGGCCGAGGCGGCCGATCATCACGAACAGGTCCATGAACTCCCGGTGTGCGGAGAGGAGTTCGCTGAACTCGTCGACCACCACGAACAGGCTGGGCAGCGGGGTGAGGTCCGCGCCGCCCGCGCGGGCCCGCTCGTACTCCAGCGCGGAGGTGTAGTTGCCGGCGGCGCGCAACAGCTCCTGGCGGCGGATGAGTTCGCCGTGCAGGGCGTCCTGCATGCGTTCCACCAGGGCGACTTCGTCGGCGAGGTTGGTGATGACGGCGGAGGTGTGCGGCAGTTCCTCCAGGCCGAGGAAGGTGGCGCCGCCCTTGAAGTCGACCAGGACGAAGTTGAGGGTCTCGGAGGAGTTGGTCAGGGCGAGGCCGAGGACGAGGGTGCGCAGCAGTTCGCTCTTGCCGGAGCCGGTGGCGCCGATGAGCATGCCGTGCGGGCCCATACCGCCCTGCGCCGACTCCTTGATGTCCAGTTCCACCGGGCGGCCGTCCACGCCGACCGCGATCGGTACCCGCAGCCGGGCGGAGCCGGTGTGCCTCTCGAAGAGGACCTTCGGGTCGTGCCGGTGCAGGTCGGGGATGCCGAGCAGGGTCGTCAACTCCACGTCGGAGTCAAGGGGCTGCGCGATGTCGGTGCCCAGGCTGATCCGACGGGAGGCGACCAGCCGGGCCAGCGACTCCGCGCCGAGCGGGCCGAGCCGGTCCGGTCGGCCGAGCGGCACCGAGCGCTCCTTGCGGCTGCGGTCGGTGCGCACCAGGTTGACCTGGTCAGGGCCGACGGTGAGCCGCAGCGTGTTGCGGCCGGGCCGCCAGCGCAGCGCGCCGGAGACGTCCAGGACCACGGCGTTGCGGTAGCCGTGCCCCTCCCAGCGGTGGCCTTCGGGGACGGTGATGCCGTCCAGGACGACGACCGTGTACGGCTCGTCACGGCCCGGACGGGCGTCCGGGTCGAAGCCGGGGCGTTCGGCGAACTCGGCGCCGAGCAGGTCGTCCAGTTCGGTGAGGTCGGCGGTGATCCTGCGGATCTGGCCGGCGCCGTCCTCCTCGTACGGGTGCAGGGCGTGCGGCAGCCACTTGACCCACTCCCAGTCGGACCGCCGCTCGTCGCTGACGCAGAGGGCGATCCACAGCTCCTCGGGCGCGTGGAACACGGCGAGCTGGCCGAGCGCGGCGCGCGCCAGAGCACGTACGGCTTCGGTGCCCTCACTCTCCCCGGAAGACGCGGCGGCCCGCTCGGCGAGCTCCTCGCCCGGTGTTTCCTCGGGGCGCAGCATGACCCGCGCCGAGGAGCGCAGATACAGACCGAGGGGCTGTTCGGGGATGGTGGAGTAGGCGCGGATGAAGCGGCGCAGGGCGTGCGCGCAGAGCGGTTCGAGGTCCTCGACCGGGCGGGTGGACACCGGGTTGAGGGTGAGGGCGAGCTGCTGTTCGCCGACCGCGAGCCGGACCTCGCCGAAGTCCTCGTCGGCCGGGCGGCGTTCCCACAGCCGTGAGGTGCGGGCCAGCGAACGCAGTGACGAGGGCTCCGGGTGGCGCCAGGCGAGCGCCCGCTGCTGCTCCACGATGGTGGCCCGGACCCGTTTGCGGGTCTGCGCCAGATAGCGGAGGTAGTCGCGGCGTTCGCCCTTCAGACGCTGCTTGCGCTCGCTGGAGCGGCGCATCAGCTGGCCCAGCAGCATGGCGCCGGCGGACAGGGCCATGACGCCCATCGCCAGATACATGAAGACGCCGTTGCCACCCCCCGGACGCAGGAACATCAGCATCATCGACACCGACATCAGGGCCATCGGCAAATAGGTCCATATCGCTGAGGTGTCGGGCACCGTCTCGGCGAGGACCGGCGGCTCCTGGAGGGTCAATTGCCCTTCGGGCATCTCGGGTCCGCGCCTGCGGGCCGGCCGGCGAAACAGCACCACACTCAAGGAACAGAACCTCCGGTTTCACTGGCTTTCCGGCCCGCGCCGAATACCGGCACCCCGCTACCGGGAAAGACCGCACCGCGCTCATTTTCCGGGGACCCGGGTACGCGGTGAACGCCGGATGAATGTTGTGAGTGGAAAGCGGGGAGCGGTCAACTCCCCCACCATTCAACTGCATACCGGACAAGGCATCCGGTCCCCAGCACGATCCGGCGAGCGTAGGCAGTAGTCTGCATTCACCAAACGCGACCTGTCCACGCGGGAGAGGTGGTTGCCGGGTACACGGACCCAATTCCCCTGCCCGACCCCCCTGTTCTGGCCCGTACGGACCTTCCGTACTCTTCGCACTGCCCCTGTCCTGGGGAAGTCCTCCTGCCAAACCCTCCACGGAAGACGAGAGTTCAGCTGATGACCGACAGCGCGGTGGCCGAACTGTGCCGCCTGACCGTACGTGCGCCGAGCGTCTCCGTCGATCTGGCCGTACCCGCCGACGTGCCGGTCGCCGATCTGCTGCCCACGCTGCTGCGTTATGTCGGTGAGGAGGCCGAAGAAGCCGGACTCGACCATGCGGGCTGGGTGCTTCAGCGGCTCGGTGACGCCCCGCTCGACGAGGAGACCACCCTCGCGCGGGCCGGTCTCGCCGACGGGGACGTGCTCTATCTGCGCCCGCACACCGAGGCGCTGCCCGAGGCACGGCTCGACGATCTGGTGGACGGGATAGCGGACACCGCGGGCCGGAGGCTGCACACCTGGCACCCCGAGGCGGCCCGCGGGCTGCTGGTGGGCGCCACGGTGGCGACCGTGGTGGCCGCGCTGGTGGTGGTCTTCTGGCCCGGGGTGACCGGCTCCGGTTCCGCCAGGGCGGCCTGCGCGGCCGTGGCGGGCGTGCTGCTGCTCGCGGGCGCGGGCACCGCGAGCCGCGCGGTCGGCGACCGTCTCTCCGCGACCGCGCTCGGCCTGCTGGTCGCGCCCTGTCTGGCACTGGCCGGCTGGGTACTGCCCGGCGGGGATCTGACCGGCCCGGACGCGGCACGCGTCGCGGGTGCGCGGCTGCTCGCGGCAGGTGCGGCGGGTGCGGGCGGCGCGGTCCTGGCGCTGGCCGCCACCGCGGTCGGCGCCCCGGCCCTGCTGGCCACGGCGGTCGTGTCGGTGGCCACCGCGATCGCCGGCGCCCTGATCGGCTACTCGGACCTGGACGTGGCGGCCGCGGCGGCGCTGGTGGCGACGGTGGTCGCGCTCGCGGCCGGGACGGTGGCACCGTTCGCCTTCAAGCTGGCCGGGATGCGGATGCCCGCCCTGCCCTCGTCCGCCGGACAACTCCAGGAAGGCATCGAGCCCTACGCGGGCGACGAGGTCGCCGAACGCACCGAGCTGGCCGGGCGCTGGGTCACCGCGCTCTTCGCCGTCACCGGCGTCATCGCCGCGGCCGCCCTGGTCGTCCTCGCCGAACACCCGGACCTGCCCGAGGTGTTGACCGCGCTCGGCTTGAGCCTGCTGCTGCTTCTGCACAGTCGGGGACTTGTGCACATCGGGCAGCGGCTGACCCTGGCGGTGCCCGGGATCTGGGGGCTGCTCCTGCTCGCCCGCACCTGGGCGGCGGACAGCGACAGCGACGGGCGACTGATCGTCTTCGCGGTGCTGCTCGGCGCCGCGGCCGCACTGGTGATCGCCGCCTGGACGGTGCCCGGTCGCCGGATGCTGCCGTACTGGGGCCGGGCGGCGGAGGTGGCGCACACCGGCATCGCCGTGGCCCTGCTGCCGCTCAGCCTGTGGGTGGCGGGACTCTTCGGCTGGCTGCGCGGCCTGTTCGGCTGAGCACACCCGCACTGCGGCAAGAGAACGAGTAGGAGAGACCGTGCAGTCCAAGCGCGATCAGGTACACGCCCACAGTTTCATGATGGGCAGGCTCAGCTCGGGCCTGCTGATGGCCGACCCGGACGCCCCGGAGAGCCCGCTCGGGCGCACCACCCGCGGTGTGGTCTTCGGCGTGCTGGCCACCGTCCTGATCGGCGCGGGCGCCACCGTCTACGGGCTGCTGCGCCCCGGCGGGAACGACGCCTGGCGCGACGGAGCGAACCTCGTGGTCAACCGCGACACCGGCGCCCGCTACCTGTGGACCGGCACCGACGGAGTGCTGCACCCGGTACGGAACTACGCCTCGGCGCGGCTGATAGGCGGCTCCGACCTGAAGACCGTGGATGTCGGCACCGCTTCGCTGCGAGACGTCCCGGTGGGCGCACCGGCCGGCATCCCCGGCGTCCCCGACACCGTGCCCGAGCCCGGCCAACTCGACGCCGGCGCCTGGCACATGTGCGTCACCGGCCCGGACGGGGCGCTGCCGGACACCTCCGGTGCCGTGGCGAGCACCGGGGTGGAGAAGCCGGGGGCGACCACCGTGGTGGCCGGGGCGCCGCTGGACTCCCGCGGCATCGACGGCGACCGCGCGGTGCTGGTGCGCGGGCCGGACGACACCGAGTACCTGGTGTGGCGGGGCAGCAGGCTGCCGTTGGACCGCGAGTCGGACGCCCGTAACGCCCTCGGCTACGGCTCGGAGCGGCCGATGCCGGTCTCCGCGGCGTTCCTCGACGCGCTGGCCCCCGGCCCCGTCCTGAAGCCGCCCGCGGTGCCGGGGCGCGGTGAGGAAGGCCCCGTGCTCGGCGGTGAGGCCAGCCGGATCGGCCAGCTGTTCAAGGTCAGCGTCCCTGGTGGCGACAGCACGTACCACCTGCTGCGCAAGGACGGCCTGGTGCCGCTGACCCGGCTCGGCGCCGCCCTGGTGCTGGGCGATCCGGCCACCCAGAAGGACGCCTACCAAGGACGCTCGCCCGAGGTGCGCACGGTCGGCGCCGACGCGCTGCGCGAGCACCGGGCCACGGATCAGGGCGCCACCGAGTCCACGGAGCTGCCGGACGCGCCGCCGGTTCCGCAGTCCGCGCCACGCGGCACCGCGCTCTGTGCGCAGGTCGACGGCGACGACGGCGGCGTCCGGATCAGGTCGGTCCTGGTGCCGCTGACCCGGCTCGCCCCCGTCGCGGTGTCGGAGGGCACCGCCCAGCCGCTGCAGCCGGCCTGTGTGCCGACCGACGCCACGGTGGTCAGGCCCGGCCGGGGCGCCCTGGTCCGGGCCCTGCACGCCAGCGGAGCCGCGCACGCGGGGACGACCTTTCTGGTGGCGGAGAACGGCGTGAAGTACCGCGTCTCCACCAAGAATTCGCTGGCCGCGCTCGGATACGAGACCAAGGACATCGGCTCGGTCCCGGCGCCGCTGCTCGCGGCCCTGCCGACCGGCGCCGACCTCGACCCGGACGCCGCCTCGGGCACCGCGGAGCCCAAGGTGACGGCGCCGCGGTGCGCTGTCGCAGCGGAGCGGGGCGAGGGCAGCGCCGGGCAGGACAAGGCGGACACCTCGCGCTGATCACGGCAACGGGCGCATTCGGCGCCGATGAAAAGGAAAAGGGCACGGCAGCATAAGTATTGAGCCAAACTCGGTTCCGATGGTGTGTGAAGTCCGCCGAGCAATCAGTGGGTTCGAGCGCGGCGGAACCTCAAACAGAGCTCAGATATTCCGGCCGGGACCGTGCCCGCGAAATCCCGGGGAAGCGCTTGCATTGCCGGATGCGGCTCTCCGTGATGCCCGTTCGCCTTCTACGCGTGCCCGTTTCCCGCCCGCCTTGTGTCGCCCGGCGGGGCAGTGGACGACCCCGTGCTAGGCCGGCCGGCAGGCTTGTTCATTTCGCTGAAACCTCCGCACAACTCCCTTGCCACGCAAGAATTCTGGGGCGAGCTGACCTAAGCTCAAATCTTCCCTGCGTGCGTTGCGCGGAGCGCCGGCTTCTCTTTAGCCTCAGCGGGCAACGACGAGACAGGGCTGAACGAAGGGAGCGCGACATGGCGGACAGCGCCGCAAGGAAAGCGGACTATGCCAAGGGCTTGGGGGGTGTCTCCTCCCTGGAGTCGGCCCGGAGCCAGGTCGAGAAGATCCAGAACAACGTCGGCGAGATCGCCGCGCGTTCGGGCGTCGGCGGCGACGAGGGCCAGGCCCTGCTGAAGCTCTTCCGCAGCTGGAACGCCGAGGCGCAGAAGGTCGTCATCCAGATCAGCAAGATGGTCGACGCGCTCCAGGAGAACGTGACCTCCGCCAACCGTCTGGCGCAGGAGAACCAGGACCTGACCGAGGTCCTCAACAGCAAGACCAGCCAGGGCGTCTTCGAAGCGCTGCGCTGACCCGACCCGCAGCACCGGCCCCGTCACGGCGAGGCCGGACCCCTTGAGCCGGGTCCCAGCGCCCGGCCGTCCGAGAGGAGACGTCATGGCCGACGGCATCATCGACGTGCAGTACCCCGTGGTCCGCAACGCCATCGAGGAGTTGATGGCGCAGACCCAGCAGATCATCACGACCCTCAACAACCTGGAGGACGAGCTGAAGCCGCTCGTCAACTCCTGGGAGGGCTCGGACCAGGAGACGTACCGCCAGGTCCAGGCGGAGTGGGACCAGGCCACCAAGAACATGGCCCAGCTCCTCGGCGACAACGGCGAGCTGATCCAGACCATCCACGACAACCACTCCCGCGACGAGCGCAGGAGCGCCGACAACTGGGGGAACGTGCGCGCCCGTTAGGGCACAGCCGGAGTTTCCTGACATCGGCCCCGAGGGCGGCCCCGGGCATCCGGCGCGTGCGACCGGAATACGCCCGGCGGCGCTCTCCGGGGCCGGCCCGAAGTGTCCCCGCGAGGACGTGCCGGACGCCGTGGAGCGGGCGGGAAACTCCGGACCGCGGCTCGGTGCCCCCGTGCGGCACACGGCCCCGCCGGCCCGGCCGGCCTCCGTTCGCGGGGCGCCCGCCGGGCCCCCGTATCCCCGTCCGGCACCAAGCGGCAGGAGAGCGTCCCATGGCCGGTGAGAAGGCCGACGTCAAGCATTTCGACCTCAAGCAGATGGAGAACTTCCGGGACAACGAGGTGCAGCCGGTCTACACCGCCGCGAAGAAGCACCGCGAGGACGGCGACGGCGCCCACATCCGCCCGCTCGGCCACCTCATCGACGGGCACACCACACCGGAGAACCTCGCCCAGGACAAGCAACTCCTGCGGATCGGCAGGATGGTCACCGAACCGCTGGTCTCGGGACCCAAGCTGATCGAGGACATCCGCAAGGCGGCCGAGGCCATCGACAAGCTGCTCGGTGACCAGATGGACCTCTTCAAGGAGCTGAAGGAAGCGCTCACCGACACCATCGACGAGGCCAACAAGACCAAGGACAAGAACCTCGACGCGATCGACGCGCAGACACTGCTCCAGAGCTTCGAAGAGGTCGACACCCTCACCGCCGGCGGCACCGGCGATCCGGAAGACGAGTCCTGACCAACCCAGCAGAAAGGGCGCCCGGTGGCCGATCGGTACGATCCCAACTCCGTCGCCAATCTCGACAAGTTCGACAACTCCGGCGACCCGGCGACCGACACCTGGGCCACCCTGGTCACCCACATCACCGGCTATCCGGTGCCGGACCGCAACACGGTCTTCGACACGCTCCGCTCCGAACACGGCGGCAAGCTCTTCCGGATGGACATCAAGGAGCGCAGCCTCAGCCTGCTCGTCAAGGACTCCGGCTTCCTGACGAACAAGGGCGAGGACTACGACATCTGGTTCTTCGACAGCGGCAAGAAGCGCTCCATCATGCAGGCCCGGATCGTCTTCGAGGGCCGTGTGAAGGCAGGTGAGGAGATCATCTTCGCCGGTCCGGGCTCGGACAACGTCCATGACGCGCAGGTCCGTGAGGGCAACGAGTTCACGGACTACAACAAGGACAAGATGAGCACCATCCCGCTCGCCCGGTACATGAACGGGCCGCGGGCGGCGCTGCTCGCCCTGCTGGGCGGCAACACCCAGGACGCCCGGTTCAGCAGTCTGGGCGTGCCCGGGGCCGACGTGGTGGACCTGAACTCCTTCAACACCACCGGGGAGTCCTTCGACTTCGCGGCCAAGTTCTTCAAGGACCACGCGGTGGTGCTGAAGGACTGGGAGGACCGATTCAGCCGGGACGACGCGAGCTGGAAGGGCGAGGCTGCGGAGGTCTTCCGCAGCCTGCTGAAGAAGATCCGCGAGAACTACGACAATTACGTGGAGACCTTCAACTCCACCCCCGGGTCGGGCGACGAGACCGGCACCGGCAACACGGTGTACTCGCGCGCGCTGTCACTCGGCCGCAAGTACCTGGAGGACGCCGCCAACAAGCTGCTGGAGGCGTGGCTGGCCTGGGCCAAGTCCCCGTACTACGACCCGCACCAGGTGCTGCGCTACGTCCTGGACGACCTCGCCCAGTGGGTCGACGCGAACAACGTGGCCAAGACGGACATCAAGTCGTACACCTCCCGCTACACCACCACCGTCAGCCACAGCCCGCAGGCCGGCTTCACCCAGGTGCATCCGGAGTACGGCGATCTCACCGACATCGCGAACTGGGCGAAGGTCGGCGACAAGGCCGTCAAGATCTGGAGCCAGGGCGTCGACGAGTATCTGGGCAAGCCCGCCGCGACGGTGCAGTCGAACCTGAACAACCACTTCCTCGACCTGGGCGACGACTTCTCCGACAACGTGCCCAAGCCGAAGTCGACCAGCACGGCCTCGGAGGAGTACGAGGAGAAGAAGGCGAAGGAGGAACAGGACGAGATCAAGCGGCAGAACGAGGAGAACAAGAAGTACCAGGACGAGTTGCGCGACGAGCAGAACCGGCAGCGCGAGGAGGACAAGAAGTACCAGGACGAGCTGCGCGAGGAGCAGAGGCGGCAGCGGGAAGAGGACAAGAAGTACCAGGACGAGCTCCGCGAGGAGCAGAACCGGCAGCGCGAAGAGGACAAGAAATACCAGGACGAGCTCCGCGAGGAGCAGAACAAGCAGCGCGACGAGGACAAGAAGCTCCAGGACGAGTTGCGCGACGAGCAGAACCGGCAGCGCGACGAGGACAAGAAGTACCAGGACGAGCTTCGGGACGAGCAGCGGCGTGAGCAGGAGGAGGCCAAGCGCGCGGCCGAGGAGCAGAGCAAGGCCATGCAGGAGAGCCTGGGCGGCCTCAACGACCCCAACGCGGTCACCGAGCAGAACCTCGGCAACCTCGACGAACTGCTGAACCCGACCACGGTCACGGAGAGCCTGGGCGACCTCGGCGACGTGAACAATCCGGGCAGCGACCAGCAGTGGTCCACGACCAACCCGCCCCCGGTCACCACGAGCCTGGGCAACCTCGGCGCGCTCAACAACGGACCGGGCGGGACGAACAACTCCGCCAACGACGCGATCACCCAGAACCTCGGCAACCTCGGCGGCCTGAACACCGGCGGCGGCTCCCTCAAGACCCCGACCGGCGGCAACACTCAGCTCAGCGACGGCAAGCTCACCACCGACTTCCCGGACGGCAGCAGCACCAGCTTCGACCCGGACAGCGGGACGCTCACCACCACCCACCCGGACGGCAGCGTCACCACGCAGAACCTGGGCGACGGCACCAGGGTGACCAACCCGGACGGCTCGGTCACCTCCCTCGGCGACGACGGCAAGCTGACCACGACGTTCCCCGACGGCACCACGCAGACCGTCGACCCCACGACGGGCCGGACCACCACCACCGCCCCTGACGGCACCACCACCACGACCGACCTGGGCAGCCTCGACGGCCTCAACAGCGGCCTCGGCAGCGGCGACGGCGTGCTCGACACCCCGACGGGCGGCAACACCCAGCTGACCAGCGGCGGCGATCTGACCACCGACTTCCCGGACGGCAGCAGCACCAGCTTCGACCCGGACAGCGGGACGCTCACCACCACCCACCCGGACGGCAGCGTCACCACGCAGAACCTGGGCGACGGCACCAGGGTGACCAACCCGGACGGCTCGGTCACCTCCCTCGGCGACGACGGCAAGCTGACCACGACGTTCCCCGACGGCACCACGCAGACCGTCGACCCCACGACGGGCCAGACCACCACCACCGATCCCGACGGGACCACCACCACCGAGAACCTCGGCAACCTGGGCAACCTCAACGGCCAGGGCGGGCTCGGTGACCTCGGCGACATCAACTCCGGCGTGCCCACGGAGTCCATCGGCGATCTGGGTGACCTCGGGAACCTCAACACCGACGGGGCCGGCCTGGAGACCCCGACGGGCGGGCACACTGCGCTCGCGGGCGACGACTTCGCCACCACGTTCGGGGACGGCAGCAAGGCCGTCTTCGACCCGGACACCGGGACGCTCACCACCACCGGCCCGGACGGCTCCACCACGACCACCGACCTCACCCACGGTGCGCGGGTGACCAACCCGGACGGCTCCATCACCAGCCTCGACAACGGCCAGCTGACCACCGACTTCCCGGACGGCAGCACCCAGGTCATCGACCCGGACACCGGTATCGCCACCGTCACCGACCCGCAGGGCAACACCGAGACGGTGAACCTGCACGATCTCAACTCGCCCGACCACTCGGATAGTTCGGACATCCTGGACGGCCTCGGCGACCTGGAGAGCATCGGCGGCCTCAACGACACCGGTGGCGGTGCCGACACCTCCACCCGGGACGTGTCGCTCTCCGACCTGGGTGTCGGCGGCGGAAGCACGGGGGCCTCCGGCGGCGGCTTCTCCGGGGCGAGTCACCTCTCCCCGGACGTCTCCGGCGGAACCGGAGCCGAGCCCCTCTCGGACGGTACGGCCGACAGCGTCGGTACGCCCCTCGCTCCCGCCGCAACGGCCGGAGCCCCTGGCGCGCCCGGCACGCCCGGCAGCCCCGGCATGCCGATGGGCGGCATGGGCGCGGGTGGCATGGGCGCGGGCGGCGACAAGGGCAACGGCGAGCGGGTACGCGCTGTACTGGTCGACGCGGCCGAGGAGAGCGAGCGCCGCAACCGCCGACGGCGCAGCCCGTGGAACCGCCAGGAGGACGACGACACCTTCCTGGCCCCGGCCTCCCGGGTGGCGACCACGGGCGGCGACTCCCCCGAGGAGGAGACGGAGCCGGGCCGCAGGGCCACCAGCTCCGCCGACTACCTGGAGGAGGACGCGGACGTGTGGGGCACCGAAGAGGGCGGCACCCCGGCCGTCATCGGACGGTGAGCACCGCTTCCCAGGTGGGGGCCTCACCAGGCAAGATCAGCAGGGCAGTTGAGGGACCGACAACCACGGCCGAGCGCACGGACCGGTGCCCGGACGCACGAAGAGACCGACGGAGAAGGCAGGAGCGGGCGTGACGGAACCGCTGGAGAAGCGCCTCGAAAAGGCCATGGCCGAACTCCAGGCCGCCCAGGAGGCGGTGGCGCGCACCGAACGCGAGCTGCGGCAGGCGTCGTTCGCGGTGCTCTCCTCCGACCGCGCGGTCCGCGCCACCGTGGGCCCGCAGGGCGAGCTGTCCGGGATCGAGTTCCTGGAGAACAAGTACCGCGACATGTCCCCCCAGGAGCTGGCCGCCAGCGTCCTGGAGGCGGCGAACGCGGCGCGCCTGAAGATGAACCGGCATGTGATGAAGGCGATGGCACCCTTCACGGAGCCCAGCAGCAACGTCCCGGAGCTCAAGGGCTTCGAGCTGGACTGGGAGCGGATCTTCGGCCCCGAGGTGCTGCGCGAGGACGACGACGACACGGCGCGCGCCGGCCAGGCCACCCCTGCCTGGCGGGACGCGCTCGGCGAGGATGGCGAGGACTGACGATGGGACAGCGGTACTACGTCGACCCGAACCGCATCGAGGCCCTGGCGAGGCAGCTGGAGGAGATCGGCACCCTGGCCACGAGCATCACCGAGGAGTTCCTCGACGAACTGGCGCCCACGGTCAGCTGGCCCGGCACGGAGGGCGAGTTCGCCGAGAAGGCCAAGCCGCAGGAGCAGAAGGAGCGGCAGACCACCAAGGAGACCATGATGTCCATCCGCGACGCGGTCGTGGGCATCACCGACGCCACGGTCAGTCAGGTCCGCATGATGAAGGACACCCGCGACCGCAACATCGAGGACGTCGAGCAGGCCAACAACCGCGTCAACACGAACGGGTTGAACGGCGACGGCCCGGGCGGGCATGGCCGTCGCTGACCTCCGCACCGTCGGCCGCTCCCGCACCACGCCGGGAGCGGCCGCTCCTTCCTGCCCGCACGGCCCCCAGGACGGCCCCCGATGAGCATCAAGGCATCGCCCGAGGTCAACGCGATGATCTTCATCCTCACCGGGGAGAAGCTCATCGACGCCGACGAGGACCTCGCCTACGACAGCCGCCGGCCGTACTCCGGCCTGGGCCGCAAGCTGGACAGGATGTCCGCACTGATCGACAAGTCGATCCACGACATCGCCGAGGTCATGCCGGACGACCTGGCCAAGTCGTACGCCAAGGCGATGGGCATGCTCATCGACGACGGCGGCAAGAACTACCTGCGCGACTTCGCCGAGCAGCTCGACAAGATCGCCGAGGGCCGGCGCAAGACCTCCATGGACATCATGGAGTCCAAGTGGCAGGTCATCGCCGAGGTCATCCGGCTGCTCATCGAGATCGCCATCTATCTGGCGATGTCCTTCTTCACCGGCGGTGCCTCGGCCAGCCAGATCATGATGGCCAAGCTGCGCAGCCGGTTCATGATCCTCACCACGCTCACCCACCTACTCCAGCGGCTGCACATAGCGCCCTCGCTGACCGAGGCGTTCGCCGAGGCGTTCACCACCTTCGCGGTGCGGCTGGCGATGATGAACTTCGCACCGGACGGACGCCGTCCCGACGGCTTCGACTGGAACGACATCCTCAAGTCCGCCGCGTTCGGCGCGGCCGCGGGCTTCCTCACCAGCATCTTCGACAACTTCGCGAAGAACATCGTCAAGAGCTACGACAACAACTTCCTCAAGAACGGACCCGACCTCGAGTTCAAGCCCAACCCCAACCTGAGGAACACCCCGAACCTCGACTTCAAGAACAACGGCCCGACCCCCAACCCCAAGCCGGACCCCGACCCCGGCCCAACCCCGAGCGACCGGCCCGGTCCGGACCCGAACGCGAACGCGAACGGCCCCAACCTCACGAACAACCCGCCCCGCACCTTCCGGGACAACCCGCTCTCCTTCCGGAACAACCCCGACCTGTGGCGCAACAACCAACTCGTGCGCAACAACGCCGACCGGCCTGGCGCGCTGGCCGGGCACTACGGGCTCAAGGGGACGGCCGACTTCCTCGCCGCAGGCGCCGGCGAGGCGCTCGCCGAGATCCTGATCAAGGGCGCCTTCGACGGTGACTGGTCCACCAACTGGTCCACCTTCGTCGGCGCGGGCATCAGCAGCCAGGTCGAGGCCACGCTCACCGACACCGCCCTGAACAGCGGCGCCGAACTGCGGCACGTCATCGACAAGTTGCGCAACCAGCCGCCCACCGTCTCCGGGGACACGGGCGACGCCAGCGACACCGATACACGGGACACCGCCGACTCCTCGCGCACGCGGGACGGTGACGGACCCGACCGCACGGGTGGTCCCTCGACCGCGGACCTCACCGGTGGCGCCGGCACCCCGAGCACGTCACCGCCACCCCGCCTCGCGGAGAACCCGCCGCCGTACACGACACAGGACCCGCCGTCCTACGCGACGCAGGACCCGCAGCCGTACACCACCCAGGACCCGCCGTCCTACACCACGCAGGACCCCCCGCCGTACTCCCCGGGCTCGCTGCCCGCGACCGCCGCGGAGAACGCCTTGTGGCAGCAGGTCCACAACGGCCCCGCCGAGGTCCGCGAGCAGGCGCTGCGCGACCTCGCTGCCCTGCGTAGCGACCAGCCGCCCGGCAGCACGGAGATCGGCGTCCGCGACGGACTGCACGGCAACCTGTCGCAGGTTCCCGAGATCAGGGTGGTCCCCGCCGGGAACAGCCCCGCGGTGCAGGTCGACGCCGACCAGGTCCGTCGCGCCTTCGACGGCTTCGTCACGCCGATCACGGTGGACAATCCGCTCACCACCGCGGGGCCTTCGGAGAGCGACGTCCAGAACACTCCGGAAGTGGAAGCCGAGCAGGACGTCGATACGACGTCGACGGCGGGGCCGGGCCAGGTCAGCGGGGGTCCCGTCGCGGCCAACGGCTCCCAGACCGCGCCGGGCACGGGCAGCACGGGCACCGGCGCCCGGCCGGGTGGCACGCCCCTCGCGGGAGGCACCCCGGCTCCCTCCGCCTCGCAGCCCCAAGGCACCCGCACACCGGACGAGGCCTCCTCTTCTCCAGAGTCCACGTTCTCGCCGGAAGGCACCTCCTCGCCGGAAGGCACCTCTTCGACGGAGACCAAGTCTTCGACGGATCCCACGCCTTCGACCGAGACCACGTCTTCGACGCAGCCCACGTCTTCGACGCAGCCCACGCCTTCGACGCAGACCCCCTCACCCCTTGAGACCACTCACCCCTCGGAGACGGCGGCCTCGTCCAACTCCACCGACACTTCGGACTCCTCCGAGAGCCCCCTCACCCCGGCCGCCGACATCACCACCGCTCCGCCGAAGGTGAGCACCACCGGCTCGTACGCCGACATCGGCGACGTATCCCAGACAGCGCCGTTGACGATCGTGGTCTCTGAGGTGCCGCCGCCGGGGGAGGGGTCGCCGCAGGCGGTCGAGCTGCTGGACGGGGCCGGGACGGATCGAGCCGTCGTGCTGGGGCCGACGGTCACGCCGGACGGGGCGGGGCGCCCGGTTCGCGCGGCCGTCGAGTTGACCCGCGAGGGCCCGGGCGCCCCGGTCCGCGTCCGCACGCTCACCGGCCCTCCGCCCACCGTGACTCCGGACGACAATACGGTCACCACGGAGACCGACTTCCCCGGCGCGGACGTACTGTTGCCGCTCGCCGACGCTCTCGGCCCGGCATCCCGCCCGGCCACCCTGAGCGCCGGGACGACCGACAGCGGACCGGTGATCATCCCCTCCGACCCGCCGCCCCAGAAGGTGCTCACCGAGTCCACAACCCCCGTACACGACAACGGAATCGACCCCGACTCCACCGTCACCACCGCACCGGCACCCTCACCCGCCACCGCCAAACTAGCCACCCTGTCCCGCCCCTGGACCGAGACAGCCACCGACCTGCACCTGGAGTCGGAGCACGGCAACGGAACCGGCGGAGACACACCCGGCCTCGGCGGCGGACGTGGGCCCAACGACGACGGCACCACACCCCCACCCCCACCCCCACCCTCACCTCCGCCACCGGCCCGGATCACCGTGCGGCCGACGGGCAACGGAGCCGTCACCACCCTCGACGGCCACACGATCCCGCTCGCGCAGCTGCGGCGCTGGGTGCCGGACGCGGCCGTCAAGCCCCGGCCCGGTCGGGCCGTACAGACGCTGACCATTTCGCAGAGCCCCGCCGAGGACGGCACGGCGCACAGCGAGGGCCGTCGGGCGCTGCTGGGCCAGGACACCTTCCGCGGCGTGCGCACGACCTCCGGTCCCGCCGCCCCGGAGACCAGCCCCGTCCCGCCCCCGCCCCGCACCGTGTTCACGGGCCCGCCGGCCCCGCTGCCCGGTTCCGGCACCGAGCACGGCGCCGACTACTTCGCGGGGCACGGCACCCCTCGTACCGTCACCCTTGGCACCGACGACGCGGCGCGCCCCACCGTGAAGGTCAGCGGTGTGCAGCTCGGCGAGGTGCTCAAGTCCTGGGCGCAGGACGGCGATCAGGACCGACCGCTGGTGCTGTTCTCCTGCGAGACCGGGCGGCAGCCGCAGGCGGCGGGGCTGCCGGTGGCCCAGCACGTGGCGAACCGCACCGGACGGCCGGTGTACGCGCCGACCACCGAGGTGGGCACGGCCCGGGACCGGGACGGAGACGTCCGCGCGGTACTCACCGAGGGCCCGGACGGACCGGGACGCTGGCGGCTGTTCACCCCTGAGCCCGGCGGCGCCGACCTGGACGAACTGGCACGCGACGCCGGCCTGCACACGGGCCCGGAACCGGCCGACGCCTTCGCCAGGGCCCGTACCCTCCAGCAGATCCGCACCTTGCGGGACGCCCTCGGCCCGGACGCCGAACAGCGGCCGGAGAACCGGGAGTTGCTCGCCGGGCTCGCCCATGTGGACGGACTGCGCTGGCTCAGCCCGGACACCGCGGCCCGCTACGGCGACGGCCGGATGACCCCGGACCTGCTGCGCCGGATGGTCACGGACTGGTCCGGTGCGCGTTTCGATCCGGCGGCCGGACCCACCACGCGGCAGTACACAGAATTCCTCCGCGCAGCGGCCGAGTTGCGCTCCACCGCCGGCCCCGACACCACGCTCGACGCCCTGCTGCCCCCGCCGCCGCCCGCGCTCCCGCCGAGCACCCTGGTCTCGCCGGAGGACGTGCGCGGTCTCGCCTACGCGCCGGCCGCGCAGATCACCTGGTCGCTCTCCAGTACCCCGCTGCCGCTGTCCGAGCTGGGCCTGAGCGCCGAGGACACCGCCGAACTCGCCCGCCGCAGGCCCGACCTGGCACCCGCGCCGAGCCGCCCGGAGAGCCTCGCCGAAGACCTGACCCTGTTCAGCAAGGGCGCCACGACCGCCGACCCGGCGGACACCGTGCGGGCGGACGGCCGGAACTTCCGGCGGCTCGACACCCCGGGCGGCGGGAACTGCCTCTTCCGGGCGCTGCTCGACAGCGCGCGCAGCCAGGACGTACCGCCGGCGTGGGCCGCGCGGAACGTCGCCGGGCTGCGTGGCCTGCTGCGCGACCGCGTCACCGGGTCCGAACTGGCCGCCGCGGCGGCCGAGGCCACCCCGGACCCGGTGCTCGCCGTGGTGGACGACCTGCGGATGACCGCCCTCGCCGGGGTGCGGGACCCCGACGCGCGGAGCCGGATCACCCAGCGTTGGAACCGCATCGCGCAGGAGGTCGTCACCGACGGCGACGCCCGCCGGTGGCGGCGCATCCTCCGCGACGGCGGCTACCCGCACCTCGCCGACGTGGCGCCAACCCCCGCCGACGCGCGGCGGCTCGGCACCGAGGGACTCATCGCCGCGGCGGCCGAACTCCCCGGGCTGTGGGCCTCTCCCTTCGCCGACCTGCTCCCGCAGGCGCTGGCGCACACCCTCGACCTCGATCTGCGCCTCGTCCAACCCGACCCGCACTCACCGGGGAACACCCTCGTCACCACCCTCCACCCAGGCGGCCGGGGCGGCACCCTGCACCTGGCCTACAACGGCACCGACCACTACGACGCCCTGGTCCCGGCCACGGCCCCGCTCACCGCCGTACCGGACCCCGTCACCACCACGGCAGACCCGGTCACCGAGGACCCCGACGGCTCCGACCCCTTCGGTGAGTGGCTGCGCGGCATGGGCGGGATCACCGACCTCGACCGTCCCGACGCCGGGACCCCCGACCGGGGCGACCCGGTACCGCTGGAGACCCAGCTCGAACGGCACCGCCCGGCCCGTCTGCTGACCGGCCAGGATGCCCCGCCACCGGGCCCGGCACCGCGCACCGTCACCTTCGAGGACGGCAGTCGGCTGCCCACCGTGCTCATCAGCCCCGACGGCGATCCGGGCGACGGCGGCCCGCGGTCCCGCACGGACGGCACCCCGCGGAGCCGGCCGACCGGCCTCTTCACCGGCCCCGGCGTCCTCACCCTGCGCTCACCCGAGCAGGTGGCCGAGGAGATCCTCGGGAAGCTGCCGAAGATGTTGCGCGCCCAGTTCGACGAGACGGAACTGCTGCGCCTGCTGACCCAGCAGCCCGGCGCCTTCACCGCCCCGCGCGGCGCACGCTTCGTGGGGCGGGAGAAGTCCGGCGTCGGCCACGAGATGACGGTCGAGGCCCTCCCGTACCACCGCTGGGAACGCTTCTCCGACAGCAACGGCGGCACCACCCGGCTGGACACCATGCGGCGCGGCCAGGCCGGCACGGGCGGCGGGCGCAGTGTCGGCTACGGTCGCCGGATCGCCGCCGCGCTGAGCATGGGCCCGCCGCTCAACTGGCTGCTGAAGATCGGCGTTTCGCTGGGCTGGACCCGCCGGACCGACTACTCCCTGGGCACCCAGGCGTACCACCAGACCGAGCACCGCGCCCACGAGGGCTCGCACCTGCACCTGGACGACGTCCACTACCGGGTGCGGGTGGAACGGGTCACCGAGGCGCCCCCGAAGACCACCGGTCCCGACAATTCGCCTGCCCCGGACCCCGGTTGGCGGCGCAGCCAGGTGCACACCGCGGAGTTCGCCATGCGGGACGGGCTGAGCTGGCGGCTGCCGGACGACCTCACCATCCCGTTCACGGGGCCCCGACGGGCGCCCAAGACGCTCACCTTCCCGGACGGCATCGAGCCGAGGATGACGGACACCACCGGACTGCACCTGGTGGACCCGCCGGAGGACGTGGCCCTCGCCATCTCCGGCGCCCGGCCCGGCAGTTCGGCGCACCGCACACTGATCTCGTACGTACGTCCGGGGCGGCTGCTCGCCCTGTTCGGGCGCTTCTCCGGGCCGGTCAGCGGGCCCGAGCTGACCCGGGGGAGCGGTCAGCACCCGCTGGGGCACCTCGTCGTCGAGCGGTCGATCCCGCACCGGGCCACCCTGGTCACCGAGTCGGTCAAGGCGGAGCTGCGCGACCTCACCCAGACCACGTACCAGAACGAGCGCGGCCACGTCCGCGACACCCGCTTCGGCGTCCAGGTAACCGCCGGCCCCAACTACACCATCGTCGGCCCGGAGACCGACGTACGCCTCCAGGGCGGCCCGCTGGTCCGCGCGGACCTCAGCACCGGGCGTGGCCACTACCTCGGCACCGACGCGGCCCGCAAGACCACCGGCCGCCTCCGCAACCATCCGGTCGCGCTCTACCGGGTGGAACGCACGCTGATGGTGCGCAAGGCCGGCGAGCCGCCGTCCGCGGCCCGTCCGGTCCGGGTGGTCAGCCTGGACTGGATCTCCACCCAGGACGCGCGCCGCCTCGCGGGCTGGGACAGCCGTACGCCCGGACAGACGGGCCCGAACCCGGACGCCGAGCCGCCGGTGCCCTGGTACCTCACCCGGGAGGACCCGGTACACCTCAGCGGCCAGGTCCGCGCCGAGGGCTTCCGCCCCGACCGACCGCGGAACGCCGTACCGACCGATGCACAGAACCAGCAGCCGAACCCGCCGCAGAACCAGAACGGGCAATCCGCCCCCCAGGACCCCCTGCGGGCCTTCGCGGACTCCGCCCTGGACACCCTGCACCGCTCGTACCCCTCGCTGTTCGCCCCGCCGCTGATGCTGCGGCACCCGCGGCTGGCCCGGTTCTGGTACGGCGACGGGCGCATGCGGACCGCGCTGCACAACGACCGACAGGTCCGCGAGGCGCTCAACCGGCCCAGCCTGGCGCAGAGTCTGGACGACCTGACCACCACCGGGGTGCCGGTCACGCTCACCGAGGACGGCAAGGTGCGCCGCGGCCACCACACGCTGATCCTGCGGGCGAGGCTCACCGACCGGCGGTTCGAGACCACCATGAGCGAACGCTCGCTGCGCAACGCCGTGATCGGCACCGAGGTCTCCGGCCAGGGCCAGCAGGCGTCCGCCACCCTGTCCGGCGGTGTCGAGTTGGGCATCTCGCCGCGTGACCACGACAAGGTGCCCGAGGCCGGGCTGCCGCGCCAGACCGGCAACGTGTCCCTGGGCGCCCGCTACGCCAGGACCGACCAGAAGGCCACCCGCAGCACGGCAGCGGTCACCCACGACCACCTGATGTTCCAGAACGGCGCCGACCTCTACAGCTATCAGGTGGAGCTGGGCGCCTCCTTCGAGGGGCACCGTCGCCCGCGCGGCTGGGCCAGGCTCGCCTCGGTCGGCCTCCTCGGCGCCGGCGTCTTCGTCAGCAAGGTCGAGGAGCGCCCGCTGTTCAGCCGCGGCAGCGAGACCGTGGGCCGGGTGGAGCTGGCCGTACCCGCAGCGCACGGCTCCGACCGGCACGCCCCCGCGGACCCGGCGCCCACCGGACCGGCGCCGACCACCCCACCCGTACGGCTCTCCGCCACCGAGGCCGACCAACTCCTCGACGGCACCCGCCCGTTGCCGAGGTCGGACTCGGCCGCCCAACAACTCGTCCGCAGGCTGCTGCGCGCCCCGCACGTGGTGCTCAGCACCGAGGGCGGCGGGCAGCGCCAGCAGCTGATGCAGGACACCGCCGACCGCGCCTCCGGCACCTCCTGGCACGTCAGCGCGCCCGGCGCCCCGGTGCGCGGCGCGCTGCGCCGGGCGATGGCGAACCTTCATGTGGCAGGCCAACTCGGGCAGTATCTGGGCCCGTTCGGCTCCCGCATCACCGGACTCAACGGCGCTGGGCCGTTCCAGACCCACTACCTCAAGGCAGCGATCCGCGGCGAACTGGACAACCTACGGGTCAAGAGCGACCCGAAGCCGGCCAGTCTCGAAGCCACCATCGGCAACGAGCACCGCGTCGCCGGCAGCGCGAGCACCGTCTCGCGCACCACCGTCGGCGTCCAGGGCGCCGACATGCCGCTGCAGCAGGCCCCCGGCCAACCGGCGGTGGTCGGCTCCTACTCGACCGCCCTGCAGTACGCCTGGGGCAAGGGCCGCAGCGTCGCGCAGACGCTCACCCGGGGACGCAACACCACCCTCACCTACGGCGGGCGGATGTACCTGGTGGTCGCCGATGCCGTCGAGACCGTCGCCGTACGGGACCGCTGGACGGCCGCGATGGGCACGGTGGGCACCCGCGCCGGGGCCCGGATCAGCTCCGCGGCCGGGCGGCTGTCCGACCGCCTCGGCCGTGCCCTCGCCCCGCGCCGGGCCGCCGCCGCGCTTCAACGCGTCCGCGACGCGGTGATGTTCCACCTGCCGATGCAGGACGTCATCGAGGCCGGACTCGCCCCGGACGGCCTGGGCACCACCACCCCGCGCAACCTCGGCGGCGGCTACCGGGTGCCTCCCTTCCTGCGCGGCCGCCGCTTCCCCAGCCACCCCAGCGGTCAACTCGACGCGAGTCACGCCGCCCAGCTGCTGATGGGTCGGCTGGAGAAGATCGGAGTGCCCTCGCACGACCGGGAGCAGGTCCTCCAGCGGCTCTCCCCGGACTTCCTCCGCGCCCACCTGCACGAGCTGACGACCGACGGCATGACCCTGCGGGTCCGCTACCGCTCCTGGACCAGCCCGAGCCGGCTGCCGGTCGGCGGCAGCCCCGGACAGGTCCGGTTCAAGCTGACCCCGGTCACCACCACCGTGGAACGGCTGCGCACCGGCTTCGAGTTGGAGGACTACCGCACCACCGCCCGCGACGACTCCGACGGCTCCTCCCAGGACCGCGGCGCCGATGTCACGCTCGGCACCGGCCAGCGCGCGGCGGAGAGCGGCGTCCTCCTGGCCAACCCCTCGCTCCAGGGCACCGCCGCCAAGCAGCGCTCGAGCACCCGTACCGAGACCACCGGCAGCACCGCGATGCCGAACATCGCCACCACCCAGGCGCACGCCGAGATCGTCACCAGCTACGTCCTGACCGTCACGATGACGGACGCGACCGGCGAGGCGCTTTCCCCCCGCGCCGTCGCCTCGGTCGGCACCCTCAACGAGATCGTCCCGGCCGGACTGCTCACGCCGGACGGAGACGGCGCCGACGGTGCGCTCAACGAAGAGGACGTGCCCGAACCGGAGCGCGCGGTACGGATGCTGACGACCGATCAGGCCCGACCCGAAGGCATCGCCGCATGGCGGAACGGCGACGACGGCACCGGCACCGCCGACCCGGATGTGCTGCCGTTCGACGACCGCATCGGCTCCGGGATCCTCGCCGTGGACATCCGCGGCGCGTCCAACGTGCAGGACGCGCTGACCCTCGCCACTGCCCGCGCCGACGGCTTCGGCGACAGCGACCTCGGCAAACGCCACACCGGCAAGGTCCTCGCCGAACGCGTGCGCATGGCCCGTCTCACCCCGCTCACCGGCCTCGGCACCGCCCCCGCGCAGGCCCAGCAGGAGGCCACCGCACAGGTCGGCCTGACCTCCGGTTTCCGCGAGGCGCTCGGCACCGACGGCTCTCCGCTGCCCGCCCAGGCCTCCGCCCGTCTCTTCGGCCAGTCCCACACCGCCGACTCCCGCCTCTACGCGAAGATGCACCGCCGCGGCGCCCGGCTGCTCGCCGTCGAGAGCAAGCCGCGCATGGAGGCCATGCAGCGGTCGAAGACCTCCGACGCGCTGGAGGGCGGCATCACCGACAACGTCGAGGGCGCGATGGGCACCTCGCCGCTCGCGGGCAACAGCAACGCCGGCGTCACCAATCCGGGCGCGACGGTCCCGATCGGCGGCGCGAACGACGGCACCGCCCTCAAGGGCACGACGGACACCACCCTCGGCACTCACCTCAAGGTCGTCACCGACCGCAGCATGCTCTTCGCGCTGCCGGTGAGCTGGCTGTCGGTGGCCGAAGTGGACCACCGCCTCACCGACAGCCGCCCGCTGCACGCGCTCGGCAAGGCCAAGCGGGGCCCCCGTGCCGCGGAGGCGGAGACCACCGCCCTGGTCTGGCTGCGCGAGGACATCGCCCGCGACTACGGCCTCCTGGACGACACCACGTTCCCGGACGAAGTCAGCACGGCCTGGGACGACATGGCCAAGGCGGCGGGCGATCTCGCCGCGGCCGAGAAGAACTACTACGACGCCCGGGCACGAGCCCGCGAGACGTGGCTGGACCTGAGCGCGGAGGAACAGGCCGCGCTCGGCGACGACCACCCCGACCTGCCGACCGTCCTGCCGCAGGCCGTGGCCCAGTCCCCGGCCGTCGCCGCCTGGCAGGCCGCCCGCGAAGAGGTCCGCCGCTGGGAGCGGCACACCGACGCCGCCGCCGCGGACCACCACCGGCTGCACCTCGCCGCCTCCCGACTCACCGCCCACCACCAGGGCCGGGCAACGGTCCCCGTGCCGGACCGGCCGCAGCAGTACACCGAGCCGGCCTGGCGCTCCGAGGCACCCGAGCCGTACCGGATCACCGACGGCACCGACTCCGCCCCGCGCACGCTCACCTCGCCGGACGGCACCACGGTGCGCGAGGTGCACGACATGCCGCACGACGGCGCCTCCTTCTTCCACGCGCTCATCGCCGTGGCCCAGGACCGCGGGCGGCTGCCCCACCTGCTCGGCACCGACCTCGCGGCCCGGTTCACGGCCGCCCCCGGCGACCCCGCGGTCACCGCGCGGGCCGTCCGAGCAGCACGCAACCGCCTCGCCTGGGAGCTCGGTGAGGACCGCAACCAGGACCTGCTCGACACCCTCGCCCTGGATGCCGCGGACACCTTCACGCAGGACGAACTCGACTTCGCGGAAGTGCGGTTGACGCCCGCCCAGCAGGCCGAGTTCGACGCCTTCGGCCGGCTCCCGCAGACGCTCTGGCCGACCCCCGCGCAGCGGGTGGCGCTGGCCACCGCGGCCATGCTGCGCCCGTTCACCGGCGAGCCGCGGTCGGACGGCACCGGGCGACCGGACGGCGAACCGGCACCGCCCGAGCGCCGCGCCGGCGACCACGGCGGCGCCGACCTGCTGCCTGCCCTCGCCGCCCGGGTCCTCGGCACCCCGGTCACCGTCGTCACCGGTGAGGGCCGCGAGCAGAGCTTCCTCCCGCCGGGCACCGATCCGGCCGCCGTCGACCCGGCCCGCGATCCGGTCCTCTTCGCCGCCGACGGCTACTTCCACGCCACCCTTCCGCCCGGCACCCCGCCCCCGGTCGCCACCCCGCTGCCGGCGGCGACGGCGACCACGGCCGACCCCACCGAGCTGACGCGTCCCACGCCCGCGCACCGCAGCCACGCCACCCCGCCCTGGCATCCGCCCGCCGAGAGCGCAGGCCCGCGCTACCGTCTCGCCCGCGACGGCGTCCTCACCGCACCGGACGGCGCCACCTACACCCAGGGCACCCCCACCGGCCGCGGCAACGGCTTCTTCGCCGCGCTCTCCTCGGCCCTGCACCACGCTTCCCAACAGCCCGGCCTGGACCGCCACGAGGCGACACGACTGCGCGTGCGCGCCGGGGCATCGCCCGCCCAGCTCATGCGCCTGAACGGCCTGCCCGGCACCCCGGCCGAGCGCGACTCGCTCTTCACACCGCCGCCCCTCACGCTCCGCCGGGGCGCGCCCCCGCCGAGCCAGGACGCCCGCGAGGGCCACTTGCGCCGCCACCTCGCCGAGGCCCCCTGGGGCCCTGAGGCCGACCGCGCGGTGGCCGAGTGGGCCGCCGCCGCGACCGGCACCACCGTCACCCTGATCGAGGAGAACGGCACCGCCCACACCTACCCCGGTCCGCCCGGTGAAGCCGGCCCGCACCTCCGGCTCCGCCGCCGCGGCGGCGACTTCGTCCCCCTGGTCCTGCGCGACCCGGCCCCCGAGCCGGCCCCGCCGCTGCCGCAACAGGACCCGGCCGCCGTGCCGTTGCCCCCGTCGCCCGTGTCCGTGTCCGTGTCCTCGACCGGTGGCATGCCGGACGAGGAGGAGGCGTACGGCCTGAGCACCCTGTCCGGAGCCGGCGAGGTGACGGGCCCGGGCGCGGACTCGGACTCGGACTCGGACGTCGAGATGGACCTCGACTCCGGTTCCGAGAGCGAGCAGGCGGCCGTCCGAACCAGCCCGGAGAACGAGTTCGCGACCGAGTTCGCCGAGCTGTTGGACGAGCCCGAGCTGCGGGCCGACGCCCTACTGGACGTGGTGCGACGGCGCAACGCACGACTCGGCGGCTTCCCGGACGTGGCGTTCGACAGCGCGTTCACCGAGCACGCCGGGATCGGTGTGCCCGAGGCCCTGGACCAGGCGGAGCAGGCCGGCCGGCTGACGACCGAGGAGTACGAGGAGCTGCGGGAGGCGCTCGGCCTCGGTATCGGCGCCCCCTTCACACAGACGCGCCCGACCGGTACCTCCCAGCGGGACCGCGAGGTGACGCTGCGGATGCTCGACCGGGTGGCCCGCCTGGTGAAGGAGGTACTCCGCAAACCCGACCGCCAAGCGGACGCCCAGGTCACCCCGCACATCGCCGTCGGGCTGCTGCCGGACGGTTCACTCGGCATCGCCGGCAACACCGGCGCGAAGGCGCTCACCGCCGAAGAGGCCGACCTGGTGGAGGAGGAACTGCGCTGGTTCGTCTCCGGGCAGGAGCCGGGAGGCACCCGGCGGGTGCGGGAACTGGAGAAGTGGTCCAGGGACGAGGAGTCGCACCGGCAGTGGTCGGCGCGGCTGGAACAGGAGCAGCGGGAACTCGACCAACGGTCCGGGGAACAGGCGCAGCTGCACGCGCGGCTGGAGGAGCAGTACGAGTCGGGTGTGTGGGACGACGGGCTTCAACAGCAGTGGGACACCCTGCTGGACGACGAAGCAGCCGTTCAGCAGGAGCAGCAGCGTCTGACGGGGGAGCGGCAGCAGTGGCAGCGCGACGAGCGGTGGCTGGCGCGCAGGCGGCCCGGTGTGGCGCAGGACATGCGGGACCGCACGAAGCTGCGGGCCCTGGCCACCGGCTGGTATCGGCTCTACCACCCGGAATCACCCGAACTCGACCTCGTCAAGCGGGCATTGGCGAGTCCGCGCATCCTCAACGTGGCGGGCCGGGACGGGACCCCGACGGCCGGATCGTACGGCTCCGAGCACGGTGAGCTGACCCTATTGGGGCACTGGGTCGAGCACTGGGAGAACAACCCCGGCGACCCGAACGCGCCCCAGACGCTGCACCTCGGCGGGTTCAAGATGGCCTGCGCCTCCTGCGACCTCGCCTATCAGGCGGTCAACACGCACATCGGCAGTGCGCTCGGCTACCGGGTGCAGGCGTCCGGTACACATGGAATGTTCTTCCCCGGCTGGCGCATGCCGCAGTGGATGCGACAGCGGCCCCAACTGATGCGGCACATCAGGGACAACGCCGACGACATCGGCGCCTACCTGGACCAGGGCGGGGTGCTCCAGGGCGACAGGACCGAGAGCGCGAACGCGCAGAATCCCGCCGGGTCCTCGTCGGAGTACGAGTCCGGCGACGAGACGATGGACACGGACGCCATGCCTGGTTCCCCGGCGCCCGGTGCGGCCCCGCGGCTGCCGCAGACCATGCCGCCCGCGTTGGAAGAGCCCGCCGCCACCCCGCCGGTCCCACGAGGTCCGCGCGACAACCGTCCCCGCTTCGTGGTGCGTTCCGGGTTCGACGCCCGCCGGTTCTCCTACGACGGCGAGCCGGTCACCGACCTCACGGTGCGCCTCGCGATACGCGGCCCCGAGGACCAGGCCGCACATGTACGCCGTCAACTCGCCGCAGGAGTGGGGGAGCTGCTGAACGACCCTGCCTACCGCCTGCCCAACGGCGACCGTCTGCACGTGACCGTCGAGGATGTCGCCCCCTCCGACTCGCCCCACCTGACCGTGGACCTGGCCGACCGGGACCGGCCGATGGACCAGACGACCTGGTGGGCGGACGCGGACCCCGCGCACCTCGTCCACGAACTCACCCACCAGCTCGGCCTGCGCGACGAGTACCGGGATGCCGACTCCCCGCACCGCCCCCACATCCCCGGCAGCCTCCTCGGCGCCCTCGACGAGCAGCCCGAGGACTCCTCCCTCACCGCCACCGGCCTGCGCGACCGGCACTTGGCCCTGATCGGCGCCCTGATCGGCGACGTCACCCCGCAGCCGGAACAGCACGAGCGGAGCTGGGACACGGCCCGCACAGCCACCACGCCCGTCCCTCGCACGTCCGTCTGGGTGGACCCGGTCTCCCTGCCGGGGTCCGGGTCCGCCGAGCCCGGGACCGATGTCCCGGCCCGCATGCCGCAGGACGCGACCATCACCCCCTTCAAGTCGGGGAACTTCGAGTTCACGAACCTGAAGCACACGAACGAGAAGTACCGCGACAAGGCCGTCCGCATCATCGATCTGCTGCGCAAGCACGACACGATCCGGGACTACATCGGCAACCGTCCCTGCCGCATCACGCTGCACCTGCGCACCACGGAGACGCCGGCCGATGTGACGGACCGCGGCGAGGACGGCGTGGACATCAATCTCGCGAGCTACTACTTCGAGAAGTACGACATCGGCTACATCATGGGCATGCTGGCGCACGAGATCGGCCTGCACCCCCTCGCCTCCCGGAACACGAACATCCCCGACGAGGAGGCCATGTTCGAGGGGGTGCCGCTGGCCGTTCCCGGACTGACGGACCTGAAGACGCCGCGCACGATGAGCACCGAAGACGCGGGCCAGGCCGACCACATCATGGCGGCCTTCCCCAGCAGCACCCGGCACGGGATCTACCGCGACATCGTCGTGAGGATGGCGGGTGTGCTGGCCGAGGACGCGCGAGCGGGGGAGGAGGGTGCCAGGGCCAAGGACGTCACGGACCTGATCGACACCTATCTCATGGACCTGGCGACGATCGCGGTCACCAGCGACCGACGCAAGGACGCGGCCTGGGAACCCCGCTACACGGCGAAGGTCTACAACGCGTACAAGGAGATGTTCGCCGCGCAGTTGGCCCAGGACAGTCCGGTGCGCCCGCTGCTGCCGGCGGACAAGAGCTGGTACAACGTCACGGGCAACTTCCTCGGCCTGGGCTCCAGCTTCACCTTCAACAACCAGGGCGACAGCATCCAGACCGGCACCGGCACCGGCACCGACACCGGCGAAGCCCGCTCCCGGCTTCCGGAGCCCGGCACCGGCACAGTGCCGCGGCCGACCGGTGCGCCGAAGCCGCGAGGTCCGCGCGACAGCCGCCCTCGCTTCGTGGTGCGTTCCGGCTTCGACGCCCGCCGGTTCTCGTACGACGGCGAGCCGGTCACCGACCTCACCGTCCGCATCGCCCTGCGCGGTACCGACGCACAGGCGACCCATGTGTACGACCGGCTCACAGCGGGCGTACACGAGTTCCTGAACAACCCCGGCCACCGGCTCCCCAACGGCGACCGACTGCACATCACCGTCGAACTGGTCCAGCCCACGGACTCCCCGCACCTGACCGTGGACCTCGCCGGACGCGATCGGGCCATGGACCAGAACACCTGGTGGACGGACGCCGACCCGGTCCAACTGGCCCACGAACTCACCCACCAGCTCGGCCTGCGCGACGAGTACCGCGACGCGGACTCCCCGCACCGCCCCCACATTCCCGGCAGCCTCCTCGGCGCCCTGGACGAGCAGCCCGAGGACTCCTCCCTCACGCCCGCCGGCCTGCGCGACCGGCACCTCGCCCTGCTCGGCGCCCTCATCGGCAACGTGACCCCGCACCCCCAGCACGACGACCAGACCTGGGACGCGGCCCGTACGGGCACCACACCGGTCCCGCGCCAGTCGGTCTGGGTGGACCCGGTCTCCCTGCCCCGGTCCGCCGACACCGGGACCGAAGTGCCGGCCCGCATGCCGCAGGACGCGACGCTCACCCCCTTCAAGTCGGGGAACTTCGAGTTCACCAACCTGAAGCACACGAACGAGAGGTACCGCGACAAGGCCGTACGCATCATCGAGCTGCTCGGGGATCACCCCACGATCCGCGACTACATCGGCAACCGCCACTGCCGCATCACCCTGCACCTGCGCACCACGGAAACCCCGGCCGACGTGATCGACCGCGGCGAGGACGGGGTCGAGATCAATCTCGCGAGCTACTACTTCGAGAAGTACGGCATCGGCTACATCATGGGCATGCTGGCCCACGAGATCGGCCTGCATCCCCTCGCCTCCCGGAACCCGAACATCCCCGACGAGGAGGCCATGTTCCGGGGCATTCCGCTCCCGGTGCCGGGACTGGCCGACCTGAAGACGCCGCGCACGATGAACACCGACAGCGCGGGCCAGGCCGACCACATCATGGCGGTCTTCCCCAGCAGCACCCGGCACGGGATCTACCGCGACATCGTCGTGAAGATGGCCGACATGCTGGCCCGGGCCGCACAGGCCGGCGTGGAGGGAGCCAAGGCCAAGGACGTCACCGACCTGATCGACTGCTACCTCATGGACGTCGCCTCCATCGCGATCACCAGCGACTACCGGATGAACGCGGCCAAGGAGCCCGGCAACACCGCCAAGGTCTACAACGCCTACAAGGACCTGCTCACCCAGCACATGGCCGAGGACAGCCCCGCCCGCCCCCTGCTGCCGGCCGACAAGGGACTGTTCGGCGTCGTACGGGACTTCGCCCAACTCGCCACCAGCCTCGCGACCAACAACCGCGGAGACAGCATCCAGCAGCCCGTCACGACCGACGAGGCACACCCTCGGCTCCCGGACGAGACCCGGGCGACCGCACCGCAAACCCAGGCCGCCACACCGCGGTTGCGCGGCTCGCGCGACGGTCGCCCGCGTTTCGTGGTGCGGTCGGGCTTCGACACACGGCGGTTCTCGTACGAGGGCGAGCCGGTCACCGACCTCACGGTACGGCTCGCGATACGGGGTCCGCAGGACCAGGCCGCCCAGGTACGCGACCGTCTTGAGGCAGGGGTGCGTGAGTTCCTGAACGACCCTGCCCACCGCCTGCCGAACGGGGACCGTCTGCACGTGACCGTCGAGCATGTCGACCCGGCCGCTGACCCGCACTTGACGGTGGACCTGGCGGGCCGGGACCGCGTGATGGACCAGAACACCTGGTGGGCGGACGCCGACCCGGTCCAAATAGTCCACGAACTGACGCACCAGCTGGGCCTGCGTGACGAGTACCGTGACGCAACCTCCCCGCACCGTCCCCACATTCCGGGCAGCCTGCTGGGCGATCTGAACGAGCCCCCCGAGGACCCCTCTCTCGCCGCCTCCGGCCTGCGCGGCCGGCACCTGGACCTGCTCGGCGCGCTCATCGGGGACGTGACTCCGGCCCCCGAGCAGGACATCGGGCAGGACAGCGAGCAGACCTGGGACACGGCCCGTGCCGCTGCCGTGTCCGTCCCGCACAAGTCCGTGTGGGTGGACCCGGTCTCCCTGCCCGAGCCGCACGACGGCACGGCAGCCGACGGAGTCCCGGCCCTGATGCCGCAGGACTCGAACACCACGCCCGATGAACCGGCATCCGCCTATGTGCCGTTCTCCTCGGGGAACTTCGAGTTCACCAACCTGAAGCACACGAACGACAGGTACCGCGACAAGGCCGTCCGCATCATCGAGCTGCTGCGCAAGCACGACACGATCCGCGACTACATCGGCAACCGTCCCTGCCGTATCACCCTCCGCCTGCGCACCACCGAGACGCCTGCCGACGTGATCGACCGTGGCGAGGACGGCGTGGACATCAACCTGGCCAGCTACTACTTCGAGAAGTACGAGATCGGCTACATCATGGGCATGCTGGCCCATGAGATCGGCCTGCACCCCCTGGCCTCCAGGAACAGGGACATCCCCGACGAGGAGGCGATGTTCGAGGGAGTCCCGCTCACCGTGCCGGGCCTGGCGGACCTCAGGACGCCGCGCACCATGAACACCGAGGGCGCGGGCCAGGCCGACCACATCATGGCGGCCTTTCCCAGCAGCACGCGGCACGGGATCTACCGGAACATCGTCCTGAAGATGGCCCAGATCCTGGCGGAGGACGCGACGAACGGGGAGGAGAACGCGAAGTCCAAGGACGTCACCGACCTGATGGACTGCTATCTCATGGACCTCGCCTCGATCGCGGTGACCAACGACTACCGGATGAACGCGGCGAAGGAGCCCAACTACACGGCGAGGGTCTACAACGCCTACAAGGAGGCGTTCCTCGCCCAGTTGGCCGCTGACACTCCTCTGCGGACCCTCCTGCCGTCGGACAAGAGCATGTTCGGCGTGATCAACGATTTCCGGCGCATCGGCACCTACATCGCGATCAACAACCGCGGAGACAGCATCCAGCAGACCGACGCGAGCTGAGCCCCGAACGCGAAGCCGGCCCGTGTCGCCGTCAGGAGATGCGGATGTCCGACCAGTTCGTGGCCCTGCCGACCTGCGACCGGCTGCCGAAGCCGCCCTGGCCGTTGCCGCCGTTCAGCCAGGCGCGGCCGTCCCTGTCGAGGGAGATCAGGTCGGCCCGGCCGTCTCCGGACAGGTCGAGCCCGCCGACGACGTCCTTGTAGGAGGTGCCCCAGTCCTTGAAGACCAGCGCCCGGGACGTGAAGGTGCCGGCGCCGGTGCCGTTGAACCGCCACAGCTCGTTCGACGCGTCGATGGCGAGGAGGTCGTTCCTGCCGTCGCGGTCGAGGTCCCCGGCGGCGATCAGCCTCTTGTAGCCGCCGAAGCCGGATCCGGCGAGCGCGCGGGCCTTGAAGCCGCCCGCGCCGTTCTGCGCGTACATGTACAGCTTCCCGGTCGAGGCCGACCGGGTCAGCAGGTCGGCCCGGCCGTCGCCCGTCAGATCGCCGGGCGAGACGACCGTGTCGTACGCGCTCCAGTCCGACGAGACCTTGACGTGGAAGGACTGCACGTCGGGCAGCCCGCCGCAGATCGTCGGGTAGACGTCGGCCTCGCCCCTCGGGTGGCGGACGAACACGTCGTTGCAGCCGTCGCCGTCGAGATCGCCGAACGGCAGCACCAGCGTGCCCGTCAGCCAGCTGCTCGCGCGCTGCCCCGCCGACAGCTTCGTCGCGTCGCCCGCGTACACCTTCAGCCCGCTGCCGTCCCGGCCGAACAGGTCTGCCTTGCCGTCGTCCGTGTAGTCACGCCACCTGGGCAGGGCGCGGCCGGCGGTGGTGGCCTGGTGGACGCCGTACATGACGACGCTGTTCGTCTCGGTCCGCCGGTACTCGTCCCACAGCACGACGGGCCGGCCGAGCGCGTCGGCGGCCACCTGCGGCGCCCCGGTGAACTGGGCGCTCGTCGCGCTCAGCCGCCGCGGGGCGGACCAGGTGCCGCCCTTGAAGACGGCGGCCATCGTGTACTCCTCGTACGAGTAGCCCTCCCGCCATGTCACGGTGACCGTGCCGCCCGAGGTGGCGGCCGCGCCGACCGCGCGCACCTTCTTGTGCGTGGAGAAGCGCTGTGTGTACGGCTGCCAGACACCGGCCGCGGAGCGCACCGCGTACCAGGCGCCGGTCGAGTAGCCGGGTTCGCCGGCGATGAAGAGGGCGCCGCCCGGCAGGTAGACGGGCGCCGTCATCCCGTACGTGCTGCCGTAGTTGGCGGCGGACCGCGGGGCGCTCCACTGGGTGGAGCCGGCGGCCCGGCGCGTGTGCATGAGGTGCGCGAGGTTGTCGTAGAACACGTCGAAGCCGCCCTGCGGATTGGCGAACACCTTCGGGCGCGCCAGGTCCTCGGCAGGGATCGAAAGGCCCTGGACCGCGGTCCAGGCGGTCCCGCCGGGGGCCTTCTCCAGGGCGACGACGGCCTTGCTCGTCCGCCACTGCCACACCAGCAGGGCGGTGCCGTCCTTGGTGACCGCCAGATCCATGCTGGAGATGTCCCGGCTGCCGGACGGCGGCTGCGCGTTGAGGTCGGCGGGAGCCGTCCACGCTGCCTGCGGGCCGGTCTTCTCGGCGGCCTTCACGACGCCGGAGACCGACCACACGGCGATCATCCGGCCGTCGGGAGCCGCCGCAAGGTGGTGGTAGCCCTTCTCGGGGACCGCGGCGACGTACTCGGGCTCGGAGAAGGCTGTCGCGCCGGGTGCGAGGGTGGCCACCTTCAGCCAGTAGTTGTCGTGGTCGTCGGCGCGCTTGGCCCGCCAGGCCAGGCGCACCGAGCCGTCGCCGAGCCAGACCAGCTCGGTGTTGTACCCGCCGGCGTCCGGCCAGGTCTGCGGGGCGAGCCAGGCGGTTCCGCCGGCCGGCCGGATCCGGGTGGAACGGGAGAGTCCGTCGCCGGTGAGGGAGACGAGCGCGCCGCTTCCGGTCGACACCAGGGTGTTCAGCCCGCCGGAGGCGGAGGCGGGGTCGGGGTTCGCAGCGTGCAGGGTGCGGGTGCCCCAGGGGCCCGGCGCACGTGACTCGACGGCGGCCGTGGCGGTGGTGCCGGTGGCCGTGGCCGCGGCGGGCGCGTCGGCGGCTGCCGGGGCGGCGGCAGACAGGGCGAGGACGGGAGTGAGCGCGATGCCGAGCACCGCGCGGGACTGCGAAGTCATGGGAATGCCCCCCCGGGCAGAGCGAAACCAGTGGCACGGATTCGCCGAACTGTTCGATCAAGTCAGGCGCAGCGTATATCAGCCAAGATCGTCCCGCGTGGGGGAATGGTTCATGGCGGCGGGGACAATGAAGCATGCGCCCGGACGGCTGGCACCTCACCGAAGACGTCGATGACTTCCTCGCCCGAGCCGGAGGCTTCCTGCGCTCGCGCCCCGCGCTGCACAACACGCCGCTGACGGACATCGAGAAGCTGCGCACACGCGGCGCGGACGCACACGATGCCGAGGCCACCGTCTTCGGCAGACTGGAGTCAGGAGGCGAGGTCCGCGCCATCTGCTATCGGACGCGGGGCGGCCGCCTGAGCCTCACCCCCCTTCCAGCCGAACAGGCCGACACCCTCGCCGCTCACCTGGCCGGCCTCGGCCACCGCCCCTCCCACGTCATCGCGGACCACGACACCGCCGGCGCCTTCGCCGAGACATGGCAGCGGCACACGGGCGCGGCGCCGGTGCCGTTCTGGCGGACTCATCTCTACCGTCTCGGCACGCTCACCCCACCGCGGCCGCGCCCGGAGCGCCGGGGCCGCGTCGCGGGGGAGAAGGACCATGAGCAAGTCGTGCGCTGGTGCCGCGAGTTCTGCGTCGACGTCGGAGAGAGCATCTCCATCGACGCCATTGACGCCGGCTCCTGGGCCGACACACGCTTCGCGGACAAGCACTTCACGTTCTGGGAGGCCCCGGACGGCATTCCCGTCTCCATGGCGGGCTCGACGTCGATGCTCGGCGGCATGGTCCGAGTGGACCCCGTCTATACCCCGGCCCCTCTCCGGGGCCGCGGCTACGCGGGCGCGGTGACGGTCGAGGTGAGCAGGGCCGCGCTGGCCGCGGGCGCGACGGACGTCGTCCTGTTCGCGGACCCGGCCAATCCCACCAGCAACGCCCTCTACCAGCGCATCGGATACGTCCACGTCGCCGATTTCACCGGGTACAGATTCTCCTACGACGCACCAGAAGCCGGAGCCACCCGAAGTTGACTCGCCGCCGCAGGAGCCGTAGGCAGGGAGGAGCAAAAGGGCTGGAAAGCGGTCAACCCGTGCTGCGGAGCAGGATACTGGTGCCTTGTCGCGACGTGGCGATCAAAAGGGGGAGTGGTCGGTGAACTCTGCTGCAGAGGCGGGCGGTTGGGGCGTGGACGGTCGCTGGGGCGGACGGCATGCGGTCGTCGTTGGCGGGAGCCTCGCGGGGCTGCTCGCGGCGCACGTACTCGCCGGACACGCCGACCGGGTGACCGTCGTGGAGCGCGACCGGTTCCCGGACGGGACGGGACCCAGGCCCGGTGTACCGCAGGGCAGGCATCCGCATGTGCTGCTGGAGGGCGGGCAGGTGGCCCTGGAGTCGCTGCTGCCGGGCTTCCTGGCGGAGCTGGGGGCGGCGGGGGCGCCTCGGGTGGGCATGCCGTCGGACATGGTTCTGTGGCAGAAGGGCCGTTGGTTCCGCAGGGTGCCCGCGACGACGCACATCTACACCGGTTCCCGCGCGCAGCTGGAGGAACTGGTGCGACGGCGAGTTCTCGCCAACCCCGTGATCAGCACCGTGGAGGGCACCGATGTCGTCGGGCTCCTCGGTGACGCCTCGCGCGTGCGGGGCGTGCTGCTGCGGGACCGCTCCGGCGACGCCCGCGGAGAGCAGCGGGCCGTCGAGGCCGACCTGGTGGTCGACGCTTCCGGCAGTGGCACGAAGGCCCCGCAGTGGCTCACGGGGATCGGGGCCGAGGCCCCGCACGAGGAGACCATCGACACCGGGCTCGCGTACGCCTCACGCGTCTACCGCGGCAGGAGCGGGGTCCTCGACGGTGACACCACCGGGTACTACGTCTACCCGAGCCCCGATCAGATCCACGCCGGCGGTGCGCTGCCGTTGGAGGACGGCAGCCATCTGGTCATCGTCTCGGGGCTGCGTGGCGACGAACCGCCCACGGGCGACGACGAGTTCGTGACGTACGCCAAGAGGCTGCCGCATCCGCTCCTGCACCGGTGGCTGGACGAGGCCGAACCGCTCACGTCGGCGTTCGGCTACCGGCGGACCGCCAATGTCCGCCGCCGCTACGACCTTCCCGGCCGCTGCCCGGCCGGATTCCTCGCCGTCGGCGACGCCCTGTGCACCTTCAACCCGATCTACGGGCAGGGCATGGCCGTCGCCGCGATGAGCGCGGTCGCGCTGCGCGATGCGCTGGCCGATCCACGCCGGACCCCCACGACGCGGCGCGTCCAGCGGGAACTCCTCGCGGCGTCCCGGCAGGCGTGGGACATCTCCGCCGGGGCGGACCGCAAGATGCCGGGCGCGGTCGGCAACGCGGTCGACGGCGGGCCCGCGGACCGCGTCGCCGACTGGTACGTGGGACGCGTTCAGGAGTGCGCCCCGGGCGACCCCGTCGTGGGGCGCGCCTTCCGCTCCGTACTGACCCTGGCCGCGCCCGTCTCCGCCCTGTTCGCCCCGCCGGTGGCCCGAGCCGTCCTCTTCCGCCCGCCCGCGCCGACCCCGACCGAACCGCCGGCGACACGGGAGGACGCGGAGGCCTGAGCGAGGCCGACGGCAGTGTGAGGCGGCCGACCACGGGACGCTCCGGGCCGCTGCCGCGTCCTGGACGCCGATGCCGATGCCGACGCTGAGGTGCATCACGTTGTCGTCGTCGTGCCCGTCCAGGTGTAGGTGTCACCACCGACCCCATGGTGGGCCTCCTGCGCGCCAGCCTAGGCGCGCTGCTCATGCGCCGCATCGCCATGCTCGGCCGCGACAACCTCCCCCCGGCCTCGCTGGCCCTGGCAGAGGTCCGCGCCGCCGCCCGGGACAACGGCCATCTGCGCGTTGGACCACCTTGGCGGGCAGGCCCCGCACTGACGCGAGCGTCAGATCGCCTCGCGAACGGCCCGCTCGAAGTCCACGACGTGACGGCGGGCGAGCTCTGCCGCCTGATCCGGATCACCGGCGACGATCGCCTCGATCAACGGGCCGTGCTCCTCGACATGGCCGGCCATGTCGGACAGGCGCTCGATGAACAGGCACCAGATGCGGGTGGCCAGGTTGTCGTAGCGGACGAGGGTGTCGTCCAGATACGGGTTGCGCGTCGCGGCGTAGATGGCGCGGTGGACCTGGAGATCCAGGTGCAGGAGCTCGACCGGCTCGGGCCGGCGGGAAGCCGTGCGCGCCAGCTCCCGTCGTAGTTCCGTCAGGGTCGCCCGGTCCGCCGCCGTCGCCCGCCGCGCGGCCTGGGCTGCGGCCAGGGGCTCCAACTCCTGGCGCACCTCGGAGATATGGGCCAGGTCGGTGATGTTGACCTCGGTGGCGAAGGTGCCGCGTCGGGGGTAGGTCGTGATCAGGCGCTCGTACTGGAGTCGCTTGAGCGCCTCGCGCACCGGGGTCCGTCCCACACCGAGGGACTGCGCCAGCTGCTCCTCGTTGATCGGCGCGCCCGGGAGGATCTCCAGCAGCACGAGCCGGTCACGGATGGCGCGGTAGGCGCGCTCGGCGAGCGACAGCTCCTCGCCGACCGGCTGGGTCGCCACCTGCTGCATAAGGCCCCCTTGACCAGTCCGGTGAACTCCCATACCTTACCGCACAGGCTGATATATCAGATGGCCTCCAGTCGTCTCCCAGGATGGTGCGCGCAGATGGCAGCGACCTCGTCGATCACCACGGTCACCTCCCCCCTGTCCCTCCCGCTCGGCGAACTCGACCCGGATGTCGCCGCGGCGGTCAACGCCGAACTGCACCGTCAGCAGGCGACGCTCGAAATGATCGCCTCGGAGAACTTCGCCCCGGCCGCGGTCATGGAGGCCCAGGGCTCCGTCCTGACGAACAAGTACGCCGAGGGCTACCCGGGCCGCCGCTACTACGGCGGCTGCGAACACGTCGACGTCGTCGAGCAGTTGGCCATCGAGCGGGTCAGGGAACTCTTCGGCGCCGAAGCCGCGAACGTACAGCCGCACTCGGGTGCCCAGGCCAACGCGGCCGCCATGTTCGCGCTGCTCAACCCCGGCGACACGATCCTCGGCCTCGACCTCGCGCACGGCGGCCACCTCACCCACGGCATGCGGATCAACTACTCCGGCAAGCTCTACAACGTCGTGCCGTATCACGTGCGCGAGTCCGACCTGCGCATCGACATGGACGAGGTCGAGCAGCTCGCGCTCGCCCATCGGCCCAGGATGATCGTCGCCGGCTGGTCGGCCTACCCCCGCCGGCTGGACTTCGCCGCGTTCCGGAGGATCGCCGACGCGGTGGGCGCGTATCTGATGGTGGACATGGCGCACTTCGCCGGGCTGGTGGCCGCGGGCCTCCATCCGAGCCCGGTGCCGTACGCCGACGTCGTCACGACCACCACCCACAAGACCCTCGGGGGCCCGCGCGGCGGTGTCATCCTCAGCCGCGCCGACCTCGCCAAGAAGATCAACTCCGCGGTCTTCCCGGGCCAGCAGGGCGGACCGCTGGAACACGTCATCGCGGCGAAGGCGGTGGCCTTCAAGGTGGCGGCGGGCGAGGAGTTCAGGGAGCGCCAGCAGCGCACCCTGCACGGCGCTCGCATCCTCGCCGGACGGCTGCTGGCCGACGACGTGGCCGAGGCCGGGATCACCGTCCTGACCGGCGGAACCGAAGTCCATCTGGTCCTGGTCGACCTGCGGAACTCCGCGCTCGACGGAAAGCAGGCCGAGGACCGGCTGCACGGCATCGGCATCACCGTCAACCGCAACGCGGTGCCGTTCGACCCCCGTCCGCCGATGGTCTCCTCCGGCCTGCGGATCGGCACCCCGGCCCTGGCCACCCGCGGCTTCGGTGAGACGGAGTTCCGGGAGGTCGCCGACATCATCGCCGAGGCGCTGAAGGGCGAACAGGCCGACGACGAACTGCGCGCCCGCGTCGAGAAGCTCGCCTCCGCCTTCCCTCTCTACCCCCACCTGAACGGAGACGCGGCATGACCGCCGAACCGCTGCCGGAACACCCGGACTTCCTCTGGCGCAACCCCGAGCCGCGCTCCTCGTACGACGTCGTCATCGTGGGCGCCGGAGGCCACGGCCTGGCCACCGCCTACTACCTGGCCAAGAACCACGGCATCACCAACGTGGCCGTACTGGAGAAGGGCTGGCTGGCCGGCGGCAACATGGCCCGCAACACGACGATCATCCGCTCCAACTACCTGTGGGACGAGAGCGCGGCGATCTACGAGCACGCCCTCAAGCTGTGGGAGGGGCTCCCTCAGGAGCTGGACTACGACTTCCTGTTCAGCCAGCGAGGCGTCCTCAACCTCGCGCACACCCTCCAGGACGTCCGCGAGGGCGTGCGCCGCGTCAACGCCAACCGCCTCAACGGAGTCGACGCCGAGTGGCTGGAGCCCGACGAGGTCGCCAAGGTCTGCCCCATCCTCAACGTCTCGTCCCGCACCCGGTATCCCGTCCTGGGCGGCACCTTCCAGCCGCGGGCCGGCATCGCCAAGCACGACCACGTCGCCTGGGCACTGGCCCGCCGGGCCGACGAGATGGGTGTGGACCTGATCCAGGGCTGCGAGGTCACCGGCTTCCTCAAGGACGGCGACCGGGTCGTCGGCGTCGAAACCAACCGCGGGCGCATCCTCGCCGGCCGGGTGGGGCTCGCGGCCGCCGGACACAGCAGCGTGCTGGCCGAGCGGGCGGGCGTACGGCTGCCGGTGCAGTCGCATCCTCTGCAGGCCCTGGTCTCCGAACTGCACGAACCAGTCCACCCCACCGTCGTCATGTCGAACCATGTACACGTCTACGTCTCCCAGGCCCACAAGGGCGAACTGGTGATGGGCGCGGGCGTCGACACATACAACGGCTACGGCCAGCGAGGCTCCTTCCATGTGATCGAGCAGCAGATGGCCGCCGCCGTGGAGCTGTTCCCGGTCTTCGCCCGTGCGCATGTGCTGCGGACCTGGGGCGGCATCGTCGACGTCTCCCCGGACGCCTCCCCGATCATCGGCACCACCCCCGTCGAGAACCTCTACGTCAACTGCGGCTGGGGAACGGGCGGTTTCAAGGCCACCCCCGCCGCCGGCTGGACCTTCGCGCACACCATCGCCACGGACGAACCGCATCCGCTGAACGCCCCCTTCACGCTCGAACGCTTCACCACGGGCGCGTTGATCGACGAACACGGCGCCGCGGCCGTGGCCCACTGAGGAGGACAGGTGCTGCTGATCAAGTGCCCCTGGTGCGGTCCGAGGGACGAGACCGAGTACCACTACGGCGGACAGGCCCATGTCCCCTACCCCGAGAACCCCGCGGAGCTCACCGACGAGCAGTGGGCCGAGTACGTCTTCTACCGCGACAACCCCAAGGGCCCCTTCGCCGAGCGGTGGATGCACAGCGTCGGCTGCCGTCGCTGGTTCAACGTCCTGCGCGACACCGTCACCTACGAGGTGCTGACCTCCTACCGGATCGACGAGCCCCGCCCCGAACTGCCCCAGGCCGGAGGGAACCGATGACCGACCAGCACTTCCGGCTGCGGCAAGGGGGCCGCGTCGACCGCGGCACCGTGCTGCGGTTCACCGTCGACGGACGGGAGTTGACCGGGCACCCCGGAGACACCGTCGCCTCCGCCATGCTGGCCAATGGCCTTGTCGAGGTCGCTCCCTCCCTCTACCGCGGCCGCCCGCGCGGCATCGTCTCCGCGGGCGTCGAGGAGCCCAACGCCCTGCTGCAGATCCAGGGCCCGTGCTCGGAAGGCATGCTTCCGGCGACGACGACAGAGCTGTACGACGGCCTGTCCGCCACCACCCTGTCCGGGATGGGCCCACTCGACCCGACCCCCGACCCCGCCGTCTACGACAAGAAGTACCTCCACACCGACGTCCTGGTCGTCGGCGCCGGACCCGCGGGGCTCGCGGCCGCCGCGGCCGCCGCGGGCTCCGGCGCGCGGGTGATCCTCGTCGACGACCAGCCCGAACCCGGCGGTTCACTGCTCTCCGGCGCGCAGACCGACCTCAAATGGGTCGCCGACGTCCGCGCGGCACTCGACGCCGCCCCCGACGTCGTCGTACTGCACCGCACCACGGCTTTCGGGTCGTACGACGACAACTACGTGCTGGCCCTGCAGCGGCGCACCGACCACCTGGGACCCGCCGCTCCGGAAGGCGTCTCGCGCCAGCGACTGTGGCACATCCGCGCCCGCCAGGTGGTCCTCGCGACCGGTGCCCATGAGCGTCCGCTGACCTTCGCGGGCAACGACCGACCCGGCGTCATGCTCGCCGCCGCGGTGCGCACCTACCTCAACCGGTATGCCGTTGCCCCGGGTTCGCGGGCCGTGATCGGCACGACCAACGACAGCGCGTACGACACGGTGGCCGATCTCCACGCCTCCGGGATCGAGATCGCCGCCGTCGTGGACGCGCGCCCCGAACTGACCGACCGGGCGGCCGAGGTCGCCGCGGCGACCGGAGTGCCGGTGCTGACGGGCAGCGCGGTGGTCGACACCGAGGGGGACGGCCGGCTCACCGGCGTCATCGTCCAGGCCCTCGATGCCACCGGTGGACCGCGGTCCTTCGACTGCGACCTGCTCGCCGTCTCCGGCGGGTGGAGCCCGGTGGTGCATCTGCACAGCCAGCGCCAGGGGAGGCTGCGCTGGGACGAGGACCTCGTGGCCTTCGTCCCCGACGGCACCGTACGGGACCAGCAGGTCGTGGGTGCGGCGCGGGGAACGTACGACCTCGACGGCTGTGTCGCCGAAGGGGCGCGGGCCGGCGCACGCGCCGCGACGGACGCCGGGTTCCCGGTTCCCGTGCCGCCGCCGGCCGAAGCGCCGTCCGCACCCGGCCCGACGCGTGCCCTGTGGGTGGTCCCCGCGCCCGACGGTGAACCCGCCACCTGGGACACCCACTTCGTCGACCTCCAGCGCGATGTCACCGTCGCCGACGTCTGGCGCTCCACCGGAGCCGGTATGCGGGGCGTCGAGCACGTCAAGCGCTACACCTCGCTCGGCACGGCGAACGACCAGGGCAAGACCTCCGGCGTCAACGCGATCGGGGTGATCGCCGAAGCCCTCGGCGGCGCGCTGGGAGAGATCGGCACCACGGCCTACCGGGCGCCCTACCTGCCGGTGGCCTTCGCCGCCCTGGCGGGCCGTGAGCGGGGCGAGCTGTTCGATCCGGAGCGGACCACCTCCATCCACCGCTGGCATGTGGCGCACGGAGCGCGGTTCGAGGATGTCGGCCAGTGGAAGCGCCCCTGGTACTACCCCCAGCCCGGCGAGGACATGGACACGGCCGTCGCCCGCGAGTGCCGCGCGGCCCGTGAGGGGGTGGCGTTCATGGACGCCTCCACCCTCGGAAAGATCGAGATCCGGGGTGCGGACGCGGGCGAGTTCCTCAACCGCGTCTACACCAACGCCTTCAAGAAGCTGAAGCCCGGCATGGCCCGCTACGGCGTGATGTGCAAGCCCGACGGCATGATCTTCGACGACGGAGTGACGCTCCGGCTCGACGACGACCGCTACTTCATGACCACCACGACCGGCGGCGCCGCGGGCGTCCTGGACTGGCTGGAGGAGTGGCTGCAGACCGAGTGGCCCGAACTGGACGTCCACTGCACCTCGGTGACCGAGCAGTGGACGACCATCGCCGTGGTCGGCCCGCGGTCGCGCGACGTCGTCGCCCATCTCGCCCCCGAAGTCGACCTGTCGAACGAGGCGTTCCCCTTCATGTCCTTCCGCGAGACCACCCTGGCCTCCGGCATCCCGGCCCGCATCTGCCGGATCTCCTTCTCCGGCGAACTGGCCTACGAGATCAACGTCTCCGCGTGGTACGGGCTTGCGGTCTGGGAAGAGGTGTACGCGGTCGGCCGGCCGTACGACATCACGCCCTACGGCACCGAGACCATGCACGTCCTGCGGGCCGAGAAGGGCTACATCATCGTCGGCCAGGACACCGACGGCACGGTCACCCCGCAGGACGCGGGAATGTCCTGGGTGGTCTCGAAGCAGAAGGACTTCATCGGCAAGCGCTCCTACTCCCGCGCCGACACCTCCCGCACCGACCGCAAGCAGCTGGTGGGCCTGCTGCCGGCCGACCGCACGACCCGGCTGCCCGAGGGCACCCAGCTGGTCGCCCCTGATGTGCCGATCACCCCCGAGGCCGGGCCGGTGCCGATGCTCGGTCACGTCACCTCCAGCTACCACAGCCCTGCCCTCGGCCGGCCCTTCGCCCTCGCCCTCGTCGCCGACGGGCGGAGAAGGATCGGCGAGACCCTGCTCGCCCCGGTGGGCGACGCCCTGGTGCCCGTCGAGGTGGCCGACTGTGTCCTCTACGACCCCGAAGGGACCAAGCGAGATGGCTGAGCCGACGATCGACGCGGGCGCCGGCCCGGTGGCACTGCGCACCAGCCCGCTGGCACATCTGGAGGAGCGCATGCGCGGCGCCGGTGTCACCGGCGCTCGTGGCGTCACGCTGAGCGAGCGGGCGTTCGCGACGATGGTGAATCTGCGGGCCGGCCTCGGTACCGAGACGGCCGACCGCATCGAGAAAGCCCTGGGCGCGCCGCTCCCGCGCCAGTGCGGCCACACCACCGCATCCAGCACCCACTCGGTCCTGTGGCTCGGCCCCGACGAATGGCTCGTGGTCTCCCAGGCCGATGACTCCGCCGTGGTGTCCGAGCTGCGCGAGGCCCTCGGAGCGGATCCCGGCTCGGTCGTCGACGTCTCGGCGAACCGCACCACGCTGGAGCTGAGCGGCCCGGCCGCCCGGCAGGTGCTGGAGAAGGGCTGCCCGCTGGACCTGCATCCCCGGACCTTCGGCCCCGGGGGAGCGGTGTCCACCACGGTGGGCCCCGTCGCCGTACTGCTCTGGCAGGTCGATGACACGCCGACGTACCGCCTGTTCCCGCGCTCCTCGTTCGCCGACTACCTGGCTCGCTGGCTCATTGACGCGATGGGCGAGTACGGCGGACCGGACGTGCCGTAGGGCGGCCCCGTTCTCGCGGTGTGTTAATCCGGATAAATGCTGTCAATACTGCATAGATTGGACGTGGGATGTTTCTGACGTAGGGACAAAAGGAAAGGCCGCCTATGCCGTCGAGACTTCGCACACGTCTGAGAGCCGGTCTCGCGGCAGGCGTCGTCATGGCGATCGCGGCGGTCTCTCCGGGCCCCGCACACGCCCAACCCGCCAAGGCCGCACCGCAGTTCGAGCAACGGGTCATCTTCAGGCCGTCCCAGGATCCGGGCTACGCGTGCTTCCGGATCCCGGCGATCGTGCGGACCACCCAGGGCACGCTCCTCGCGTTCGCCGAGGGCCGTGTGCGCACCTGCGGTGACGCGGGGGACATCGACATCGTGCTGAAACGCTCGACCGACGGCGGACGTACCTGGGGACCGCTCCAGGTCGTCAGTGAGGGTGCCGGCGCCACCCACGGCAACCCGGCCCCGATCGTGGACCGGATCACCGGCCGCATCCTGCTCCCGCAGACACACAACCCGGCGACCACGGACGGCTCGAGCTGTGACGTCCCGTGCCGGCGCAGCCCCCATCTGCAGTACAGCGACGACGACGGCCGCACCTGGTCCCGGCCGCGCGACCTGAGCGCGCAGATCATGCCCCCGAACTGGAACTCCTGGTACGCCACCGGCCCCGTCCACGGGATCCAGCTCACCCGCGGCAGCCGCGCCGGCCGACTGGTCTTCGGCGTCAACACCGAGACCTGGAACGGCAGCCGGGTCACCGCCAACAACGCCGCCCTCATCGTCAGCGACAACGGCGGCAACACCTGGCGAAGAGGCGCCACCGACTCCTGGTCCGTCGCCACCGACGGCACCTTCCACCAGAAACCGTCCGAACTCACCCTCACCGAGCGCACCGACGGCACCCTCCTGGTCAGCGGTCGCGAGCAGGAAGGCACCGATCTGGGCCACCGCACCCAGACCTTCAGCCAGGACGGCGGCGACAGCTTCACCACCCGGTTCCGCCCACTCCCGGCCCTCTACACTCCGCAGGTCCAGGGGTCCACGCTGCAACTGGGCGGCCGTCTGCTGCTGTCCTGCCCCGGCGACCCGGACCGCCGCCGGACCTTGATGATCCGCTCCTCCTACGACGGCGGCAACACCTGGGAGAGCGTGGACCGCGGCACCGTGGTGACCCGGGACTGGTCGGGCTACTCCGACATGGTGAACATCGGCGGCGATGTGGTCGGACTGATGTACGAGGGCGGAACCGTCGACGCCCGCGACGAGATCCGCTTCGCCCGCTTCAACGAGGAGTGGCTCAAACCGCGACGCGGCCCTGACCCGACCACGGCCGACCGTGCCCCGTCCGCCCCGCGGGCGAGCGTACTCGGCGGGGCCTCGCCCACGGCCGGCGTGTTCGGCGCCGCCCGGGCCTTCGACGGCACCAACGACGCGGTGCGCCTGCCCTTCCGCCCCCAACTCGAGCTCGGCATCGAGAACTTCACCGCGTCCCTGTGGTTCCGCTACACCAGCCGCACCGGGGAGCAGCCACTGCTGTGGATGGGCGGCATCGGCGGCGACCAGCCCCAGTTCTGGCTGCGGGGCGAACCGGAGAGCAACCGGGTGCGCGGTCTGATGACGGTGCGCAGCGGCGCGACGACCGTGCGGTCGGCATCCGTCAGCACCACCGCCGCGTACAACGACGGCCGGTGGCACCACCTCGCCCTGCGCCGCGGTGGCGGGCGGCTCACCCTGTTCATCGACGGCAGGGCGACCAGCACGGCCGGCGTGTCCGGATCCGTCAGCCGCAACTCGCCGTTCGGCGTGCACATCGGCCAGCGCATGGACAGCCGGGCGTTCTTCACCGGCGGCATCGATGAGGTCCGCGTCTGGAACCGGGCCCTGACCGACGCCGAGCTCACCCGCGTACGCCAGACGAACATCGGCCCGTCCTCGAACACCACACTGTGGCTGCCCCTGGACCAGGTGACCGCGGGCGGCTGACATCCCGGAGCGTGCGCGGAGAGCGCACGCTGCCTCACTGTCGAGGGAAGGAGTCGCGGGCTCGCTGCGGCTCAAGCCATTGAGGAGTGCTCATGTCAGGACAGTTCGAAGCGACGGTCGAGGTCGATCGACCCGCCGACGCGGTGTTCGACTATCTCGCCGACGGACGCAACGATCCACAGTTCAGCCCGCGCGTGCTCAAGATCGAGCGGGTGCCCGACGCCCCGACCACAGTGGGTACGGTCTTCCGCAGCACGGTCAAGGACGCCGGGATGAAAACGGCCAGGGAGTTCCGCATCAACGACCTCCGAGCCCCGTCGAGGATCCGCTGGACCGAGGTGTCGAAGAACCTCGTGACGGTCCGTGAAGGCGGCTACGACCTGGAGCCGCTCGCAGACGGCAGGACGCGAGTCCGTATCTTCAAGGTTCTGGAAGGCCACGGCCTCGGCAAGCTCCTCGTCGGCCTGGCGGTCTCCGCCGCCCGCAAGGACGCCGACGCGTTCGGCGCCCGGATCAAGTCGGCGGCTGAAGCGGCGATCGGACCACGCTGACCGGTTGCGGCAGGCAAGTCGGCGGCAACGCTCCGCCAAAGGCGGGGAACGGGACATCCTGACGGCAGTGTCGTCGTTGGGCCGGGCATGAAGATCATCGCTATCGCCGCGCTCGCCGGCGCCGCTCTCCTCACTGCCGCCATCCCCGCCTCGGCGGACGACGGGCCCATCGACTTCGGCATCTTCCAAGGGGTCAACGACACCAAGCGCTCAGGTTCCACGGACGCGAACGCGGCCTGGGGGCAGACAAACAGCCAGTCGAACGGGACGGTCCCGAAGTCGACCCTGGGAATGCTTCTGAACGACCTGATGTCACCCGGCCGGCAGTGACCAGTCATCGGAGCCGATGAGAAAGCCGAGGCCACGTTCCCTCCGGGCGCCCGCTGCCGCCGAGCCTGCGCGGCCGGCGGGCGTACGACATCAGGACGAGGCGAGGGCCGGCTCTGCGTAACGGCATCCCGGGCCGTCACATTTCCGCACCTCAGCAGGGGAGGGATCGTTCCAGGGCGGCGGAACCGGTGCAAGCGGTTGCGGTGACGGCTGTGACCGGTGATGCTCTCGGTGTCGCCCTGACCGGCCGGACCGACCATCCGCCCGGAGCCGGGAGTCACGACACCCATTTCACGCGCCAACGCCGGGGGCGGGCGGTAACCGGAACCGCCCGTACCATCCTGGCGATCACATCGGGGGAGTGCCGGCATGGAAACGATCATTGTGCAGCCGCCCGGTCCGTCAGGGCCGGGCGCCGTCGGCCTGGGCAGGCCCGAACTGCTGCACATGGGACCGGGCGACGTGGCCGACTTCGGACGCGGGCTGCCCGGCGGCGGGGGCGTCTCCATCGTCCTGCCCGACCCTGGAATCTCCCGGCGGGCGGGGCGGCTGGAAGCGGCCGAGGACTACTGGCGGCTGTCGAACTTCAGCCAGGGCACCCCCTATGTGGTCGAGAACCTGGAGGGCGCGGGCGAGTACATCACCGTCGCGCCCGGCCGGCTCGGAGCGCCCGTGCCCTTCGAGTTCTCCCGGGTCGTGCTGCCCGCGCTGAGCGGGACCGCCGACTTCAAGGTGTTCGCCCCGCAACACGCCTATCTGGACGAGCGGTCCGCGCCCGACGCGGGCGAGCAGACCGTGCACCCCTACGCGCTCGACGTGACGGCCAAGTACTTCCTTGTCCTGGTGGCGCTGTGCGAACCGCGGCTGCGCGACCAGTCGGACAGCGCGCTGCCGGGCGCCGGGGACATCGCGGAGCGGCTGCGCCCGCTGGAGAGCTGCCGTGGTCTGACCCGGTCCGCCGTCAACTACCACATCGACTATCTGGCGTTGGCGAAGCTGCGCCTGGACCTCGCCGACGAGCCGGGAGCGGACGGCAACGGCCGCACCGGCGCCAAACGCGCCCGACTGGCCTCCCTCGCCGTGCGCTTCGGCCTGGTGCGGGAGGAACATCTCGCCCTGCTGCCGTCCCGTCGGCGGTCCGTCGCACAGGGGACCGGCGCATGACCTCGTCGGGCGCCGACGAGGGCGCCCTGGCAACGCCGCGCCTTCCGGCGGGTTTCCGTATCGACGGCTGGGAGCTGGACGCGGTCATCGGCTCGGGCGGCTGGGGCACCGTGTACGAGGCCCGTTCGGTCGCCGACGGTACGACGGCGGCGGTGAAGGTGCTGCCGACCGGCGCCCTCGCCCGGCCGGCGTGCCGCGCTCGGCGAACTGGTCGAGCGTGAGGTGCGGTTCAGCGCCGAGGCGAACCATCCCCGCACCTCGTACGGACCCGCGCCGTGTGCACCGTCGACGCGCCGGACCTGCCCGCGCTGGACGGCGCGATCGCGCTCGTCATGGACCGCGCCGAGGCCAGTCTGCGCCAGGTGCTGGACGCCGCCGAGACAGGCCGCCCGGTACCGGACGCCGCGCGGATCCTGCGCGGCGTCACCGCCGGGCTCGCCCATATGCACGACGCAGGCTGGGTGCACGGCGACCTCAAGCCGGCCAACGTACTGCTGGGGTCGGACCGCGAGGTGTGGCTCGCCGACTTCGGTCTCGCCGCCGAACTCGACGGCACCCACGCCCACTTGCCGCCCCTCGGCACGCTCGACCACCTGCCGCCCGAGTGGTGGTCCCAGCGCACCGGAGAGGACGGGACGGTGGTGCGGCCCACCGCCGACATCTGGGCCTTCGGCGTCCTGGCCCACCAGGTGCTCACCGGTGGCCTGCACCCGTTCCCCGGCGCCACCGCCCGTGCCCGCTCGCTCGCCGCCCAGGCCTACGCCCGCGGCACCTCACCGCTGCGTCTCGATGCCGGACTCGACGAGGAATGGCGTCGGCTCATCGGGGACTGTCTGGCGCCGGACCACGCGACCCGGCTCCGGCACACCGCCGCGAGCCTCGTGACCCGGGTCGAGCGGCTCTCCGGCACGGGTGGCAGGCGTCGGCTGCTGCCGGCCGCCGCGGCGCTGGTCGGTGTCTCGGTCGCCGCCGCTGCCGGGTTCGTACTGCTCGGGGGAGGTGACGGCGGTGACGACCACGAGCGCGGCAAGCCCCCTGTCGTCACCGGTTCGCCCATCGCGGCCGCCGGGGAGATCCCGAAGGATTCCGACGTACCCGAAGCGCTGCGCCCCATCCTGGTGAGCGCCGCGCGGCGCTGCACCGACGCGGAGGTCACGCCCGCTCTGCTCGCCGCCCTGGTCAAGGCGGAGAGCGGCTTCGACGCGGACGCGGCCCGCCCGGCCGCCGAGGAGTACGGCATCGCCATGTGGACGCCGTCGGTGTTCCGGGCCTGGGCGGTGGACGGTGACGGCGACGGGGACAAGGACTACCGGTCCCCGGCGGACGCGATCACCACGATGAGCGTGTACGTGTGCTGGCTCGACCAGCGTTTCAAACAGGCCCGTCTCCCGGCCGAGGACCTGCCCGCGCTGATCGCGGCCGGCTACCGCACGAGCGACCGCACCGTCATTGAGGAGCGCGGCGTCCCCGAGCGTGTGCGGCCGCATGTCGACAAGGTGCTCCGCTTCCTCGCCGCGTACCAGCGGTGAGCCGGGCGAGGAAGCGGTCCTGCGCGGTCAGCACTCCTTGACGTCCGGGACGCGAACTGCTTGTCGTTGCCCGCGACCAGGCTTGTCCGCGCATATGAAGGCCTGGGACGAGATCCCGCCGTAGCCGCCGTTGCCGCGCCGCTTCGGCACCTCGCCGGAGAACAGGTAGTTCATCGCGAAGTGCGACCACGTCACCGTGGAGGGGCAGGAGTTGATCCGCGCCCTCGCCGCCCGGTCGGACGTGCTGCCCGGCGTGGCGCTGGCGGCCGACCGCTGAACCCCCGGCATCCGAGCCCGAGCGAAGGAGAACGTCCGTGCACGACACCGGGAGCACCCCTGATCGAATGACGGGTCCCAATCGGGCACCAGGCGATCGCCGACGGGCAGGTTGCTCCGGGCCATGCAGCGGTCGAGGGCAGCCCGCTCATGAACCTGCCGAGATCAGCGTCAACGCACGGAGCTCAGGGGCCTCCAGGCCCTCGATGCCCTGGACGAACAGGGTCAGCCCCGGCCACCCCGGCGGTACCCAGAGGGAGTCGGGATCCCCGCCCGAGAAGGCGGGCCGGTCGCCGACCCAGACGCGTCCCACGCACTCTCCGCCGGCCCAACCGGTCACCCGAACCTGCGAGGCGTCCAGCCGGACCAGGTACCCGTCCGGGGACGGAGACGCCGGCAGGTCGACGTCGAGCCACGCCTCCTCTCCCGGTTTCAGCGCCAAGGGGAGCCGAACGTCCTCCGTGCGGCCGGCCCGCGAGGCGTACGCGGTCAGCAACTCGTCGTCCTGCACCGCTACCGACCAGTCCCGTACGGCGTCCAGCGCGAGCAGCTCGGCACGCAGGCCGGGCCCGCTCGGGTGGTGCGGCAGCGTGACCGAGACCTGGTGGGTACCGGCGGGCAGCAGCACCCAGGGGTTCTCGGTGTGGACGGTCTCCGGTTCGCCCTCGTCGACGCTCACCCGCAGCGGTTCGACGACCCCGAGCAGATGCAGCGCGGACGGAGTGGGGGAGTGGACCGTACGGGTATAGGTGACCGGTACCGCGACGCGGGTGCTGCTCCAGCCGCCGAGCACGCGGACGGGTGCCGGGGCGCCCGCCCAGTGTCCGTGGACGGTCCACAGCGCCGACACGTCCGTCGTCTCCCGCACCTTCCACAGGGTGCCGAGGCCACGCAGCGCGCCGAGCCGGAGTGCGGGCAGCCGGGCGTCGTCGAAGTTGGCGTGACCCCAGATCTCCACCACCGCCTCGATCCCGACGCTGCCCGTCACGTTCCGCACATCGATGCGCCGGGCCGCGCCGAACCCGGCGATCGGCGGGTGCGTGCGGCCCGCGACGGACAGGTCGACGATGTCCGCCGCGCCGGTCAGCAGCAGTTCGTCGACGCCCGTCAGGTCCGTGGTGGCCCGGTAGGTGCCACGACCCCGGAACACCCCGAGCGACTCCAGCGTCGGCGGCAGCGCATGCCGTCCCGCCGACTCCTCGGGGGCCGCCTCGCACCGCCGGCGCATCTCGTGCAGGGCGGTCGGCGCGGATCCGGTGGGCCGGTGCGGCGCGTCGATCACCCGCACCGTGCCGTCCGGGTCGACCGACCGCAGCCGTGCGGCCTCCCGCGACGGCAGCACGACGAGCGTCACTCCCGCCACGGTCCTGCGTTCGGAGACCGGGATCTCGGTCCGTGTCCCGTTCAGTACGACGGTGACCGGCACGTCGGAGGAGAAGACCAGCACCTCCTCCGCCCGCGCCACGAGGTCCGCCGAGGCGAGTTCCAGGACGGCGTCGGCGAGCGGCACGTCCACCGCCATCAGGGGGCACGATCCCGGCGCGACGGCGACCGGCACGCCCCCTACGACCGCCGTGCCCGGGTCCGTTCCGAGATGCGGTACGGCCACCAGCAGGCCGCCTTCCGGAAGGGCCAGCGCCGACGGAGCCGAACTCGTCGGGAAGTCGCAACTCAGCTCGGTGTACGACAGCGTTGCCGCCAGGGCCAGTTGGGAGCCCCAGGTCTCCACGACCCGTGCGAACACCTGCGCCTCGGCGTACTCCGGCCGCTCCCCGCCGGTCGACGTGACGTATCCGCCGAAGTCGTAGCCATGGCTCATGAAATTGCCGGGACGACCCCAGTTGCCGCTCGACGGGGTGTACCCGAAGTTCCAGCCGGACGACTGGAGATACGGCGCGATCAGCTTGGCGCCGCTCGCCAGCAGCCGCCGTAGCGTGCGATGACACCGGTTGGTCTCGGTGACCAGCAGCGGCACACCGCGCTCCTCGGCCGCAGCGGCATAGCGGCGCACCTCCGCCTCGATGTCCGGGGAGTCGTCGTCCGGGTAGAAGTTGCAGGCCGGTACGACACCGTCGACGTCCCCCGTGGCGCCCGCGAGGTCGCCCTGGCCGGAGCAGGCGATCAGCGGGACGGTGATGCCATGCCGGAGCGCCGCCTCACGCAGGGCGGTCAGATAGCCCGTCCGGTCCGCGCAGTCGAAGAAGTCCAGCTCGTTCTCCAACTGCACCATGACGACCGGGCCGTTCGCCGGGTACTGGCGCTCGGCGAGCAACGGCAGCACCTGGTCGAACCACTCGGTGACCCGCTCCAGATAGCGCGGCTCGTTCTGACGTACCCTCAACTCCGCGTCGAGACCCAGCCAGGCGGGCAGCGCGCCGCCGTCCCACTCGGAGCAGATGTACGGGCCCGGCCGCGCGATGACGTACAGGCCCGCCTCCTGTGCCAGGTCCAGGAACGCCGCCACGTCCCGCCGGCCCTCGAACGACCAGCGGCCGGGTGCCAACTCGTGGAAGTTCCACGGCAGATAGACGTCGACGCAGGTGTATCCCGAGGCCCGCACCTGGTCGAGCCGCTCGCGCCACTGCTCCCGGGGCAGACGGAAGTAGAACAGCGAGGCGCACAGCAGGGTGCGCGGGCGGCCGTCGATCCACACGCCCCGGTCGTCGAGACGGACGGCTTCGATGGTTTCCGTACGGTTCACTTCACTCCCGCGCTTCCGCCGCTGATGTCCATTTCGTAGAGGTACTTCTGGCCCAGGTAGTAGATGACGATCATCGGAACCGCGAGCAGGATCGAGCCGACCATGACGAGGTTCCACGGAGGTGCCTGCATCGCCGCCGACGTGCTGGTGATGTACTGCACGCCCAGCGCGAGCGGCATCTTCGACTCGTCGTTGAGATAGATCAGGGGCCCCATGAAGTCACCCCAGGTGTGGGTGAGCGTGAAGATGCCGATGGCGATCAGCACCGGCCGCAGCATCGGGAACATGATCCGCCGGTAGATGCCGAAGAAGCTCAGGCCGTCCACCATGGCGGCCTCGTCGAGCTGGCTGGGCAGCCGGGAGACGAACTGGCGGACCAGGAAGATGTTGAAGGCGTTGGAGAAGAAGTTCGGCACGATCAGCGGCAGGAAGGTGTTCACCCAGCCCAGGTCCCGGAAGAGGATGAACTGGGGGATCATCGTGATCTGCGTCGGGATCATCATCGTCGCGAGGACGACGAGGAACATCGTGCTCTTGCCCGGGGCCCGCAGTCGTGCGAACGCGTAGCCGACGAGGCCGCTGGAGAGCACCTGGCCGACGACCGAGAACAGCGAGATGATCACCGAGTTGAGCAGGAAGGTGCCCATCGGCAGCTCGGTGCCGAACACCCGGGAGAAGTTCTCCCAGTGGAACTCGCGCGGGATGATCGTGAACGTGTTGGCGTTCACGGTGGCATCGCTCGACAGCGCGATCGAGCCGACGAACACCAGCGGCGTCGACAGGATCGCCGCCACGATGATCAGGGTCCCGTAGGTGAACGGGGTCGCGCGGAACGCCCGTACGGCGGAGGTCTCCTGCCTCTCTCGGCGCTCGCGCACCGAAGTCGCCAGGGTTGCCATCACTTCACCTCGGTTTCGTAGAACACCCAGCGTCGGGTGGTACGGAAGGCGATCACCGTGAAGACGAGGATCACGGCGAACAACAGCCATGAGATCGCCGACGCGTACCCCATGTGGTAGAAGCCGAAGGCCTGGTCGAACAGGAGCGGCACCATGGTCTGGGCCGAGTCGTAGGCTCCGCGGTTGCTCTTCGGGGTCAGGATGTACACCTGCGCGAACACCTGGAACGCGTTGATCAGCCCCATGATCAGGTTGAAGAAGATGATGGGCGTCAGATGCGGCAGCGTGATGCTCCAGAACTGCCGCACCGAGCCCGCCCCGTCGACCTCGGCGGCCTCGTACAGCTCACGCGGGATGCCCTTCATCGCGGCGAGCAGCAGCACGGTCGCGCTGCCCGCGCCCCACGCCGACATCAGGATCAGCGCGGGCTTGACCCACGGGCCGTCGATCAGCCACGCCGGGCCCGAGATGCCGAAGAGGCCGAGGAAGTCGTTGACCGGGCCGGACGGGGCGAGCACCATCTTGAAGATCATCGCCGTGGCGACCAGCGGCACCAGGGTCGGCAGATAGATCAGGGTGCGGAACAACTTGCGTGCCCGGACCTGCTTGTTGAGCAGGTTCGCCAGCCACAGGCCGAGCACCAGACCGAGCGGGACCGAGACCGCGGCGTAGTAGAAGGTGTTCCGGAGCGCCTTCCAGAACGCGGGGTCCTCGGTGAGGAGCGTTTTGTAGTTCTCCAGGCCGACCCACTCGGGCGGGGTGAAGGAGTCCCAGTCCGTGAGGGAGTAGTAGATCGACGCGATCATCGGTCCGAGCAGGAAGACCAGGAAGCCGATCACCCACGGCGAGACGAACAGATAGAAGGAGAGCGCCTCACGGCGCCGCCGCTTCGAGAGTCTCGGCCTCCCGGGTGATGGGGGATTCTTCGCGTCCGGCGGGGCTGTCGGCGTGGTCGAGGCCGTCGTTGTCGCCATCGCCGGTCATCCCGCGGACTTGATGAGGGACTCGAGGTTCTTCTGAAGCGCCGTCAGCACCTTCTTGGCGCTCCGCTCCTTGCCGAGCCAGAAGTCCGCGAGCCCGCTCTCGATGGCCGCCTGCATCTCGTTCCACTCGGGGATGAAGGGCGCCCGGAAGACGAACTCGCTCGACTCGGCGAACACTCCCATGTCCACCTGGGTCTTCATCCACTCGGGCTTGAGGAACGTGTCGCTTCTCTGTACCTCCAGGTTGGCCGGTACGTCCTCGCCGGAGGAGATGATCACCTTCTGCGCCTCGGGCGAGGTGAGGAAGTCGATCGCCTTGAACGCGTTGTCGGCCTGCTTGGAGCTGCGCGAGACGGCGAGGCCGCTGCCGAATGCCGACACCGCCTGCTTCTCGCCCCGCCACAACGGCGCGATGTCCCACGCGAACTTCGTCGTGGTCAGACCGGCGATGGCCCAGAACCCGGTGGCGTTGACGGCGACCTTCTGGTTGGCGAAGGCCTGGTCGCCGCCGATGTCGGCGCCCATGTCGGCGTAGTCCTTCGCGCTGGGCACCACTTTGTGCTTGAAGACCAGGTCGCCGGCCCACTGCAGGGCCTCGATCGCCTCGTCGCTGTCCACCGCGGGCCTGCCGTGGTCGTCGATGATGGCGCCGCCGTTCTGGTAGACGAAGCTCCACCACTGCGGCCACCAGCCGGCACCGCCGTAGCCCCACTGCTTGCCCGGGACGGTCAGCTCCTTGAACGCGTCCAGCGCGTCGTCCCAAGTCCACTCCGCGGTGGGCGCCTTGATGCCCTTCTTCTCGAACAGCTCCTTGTTGTAGTAGACGATCATCGCGCCGGAGCGGTCCGGTATCGCGTAGAGCTCGTCCTGGTACGTGTAGATGGAGCCGACCGAGCCGAACCGCTGCTCGGTGTCGAGCCCCGCCTTCTTGGCGAGGTCGTCGAGCGGCAGCAACTGGTTCTTGCTGGAGTACGTGTTGACGCTCTCGGCGACCTGCATGATGTCCGGCCCGTTGCCACCGGCGATCATCGTCTGGACCTTCTGCGGGTACGAGTCGCTCGGGATCAGCTGGAGCTTGACCTTCAGCTCCGGGAACTTCTTCACCAGCAGGTCGATGCGGGCCTGGTACGCCTTGCGGTCCGCGTCGCCGCCCCACACCGTCATCACGAGCGGGCCCGTGCTCGATCCGCCGCTGGAGGATCCGCATGCGGTGAGGGTCACGACACCGGCCGCGACCCCGAGACCGAGGAAGCCCCGGCGGGACATCTGAAGCTTGTCAACAGGCATGGCTGTACCCCTAGTTGGAGTGCGCGAACGCGCAGGGAGCGGCTCTCAGCAGCCGGGACCCGGCTTCGAGTGACGGTTAAAATAACCCTCGTTAAATTGGGGCTACAAGCCCTTGATCCGTACGAGTTTCGACCTGCACGACTCACGCGCGGTCCGTCGGCGGATGGCGGGTGCGGCGAGCAGGGTGTGGCCGACGGCGGCGGATCCGGCTTCGCGCCCCGATGCCGTATCGGTACAGGTCGCGCAAAGCGGTCTGTCGCCGTGTTCCGGTTACGGCTTGCTCGCGCCTAGGTGGCCGGGCGGTGAGCGCACGATGATGGGGTCATGACCACGGCCTTACGTGCCATGACACAACTGGCGAGCTGGCCCGACCTCGCGGAGGCCCCGCCCAGCTGCGGTACCGGCCGGGCATTGCGCTCGGCAGGTGCCGAGATCGTGCACTTCCACTCGGACCACAGCGTCGACCTGCATCTCACGGCCAGGACGATCCGTTGCTTCCAGGACGAGCTGAAGAACTCCACGGCCGTCCGGCTGGTGCCCGATTCGCAGTGGGTCACCATCCATCTGGACTGCGACTCGGACATCGACCTGCTCATGACGCTGGCGAGCGCCGCTCTGCAGGCCCATCAGAGGTGGCCAGGTCCGGACGGGGCCTCGTCCGCCTGGTGCAACGGTCACTGACCCGGCGTCGAGGACCGGTTCAGGCGTTGCCGCCGAGAACCCCGGCACTGAACGCCGCCAGCTGTCCCCGCAGTTCCTCCCGCGGCACCCCCTTCACCCCGGCCAGATATTCGACGAGGTCGGCCCGGATGGCCGCGAGCAGCGCATGGGCGGTGAAGGCGCTCTCGGCCACGCCGGGGACCTGGTCCAGGAGGTCCTGGAGCAGGGCGTGCCAGCGCTCGTAGTGCTCCGTGAGATAGGGGCTGTCCGCCCCGTTGCCCTCCAGGGCCAGCGCGAGATGGCGGTTGTCGAGCTTGAAGCACAGGACGGCGTCGAGCAGTGCCGGTACGCGCTGCAACGGCGGCGTGATGGGGCCCAGCGGTGGAGGGCCCTCCTCGATCGCGGTCCTCAGGGGTTCGAGTCGCGCGGCGTACAGCGCGCGGATCAGGCCGGTCCGGTCGCCGAAGGCGCGGAAGAGGGTCCCCTTGCCGACGCCGGCCGCTGCCGCGATGTCCGCCATCGTGACCTCTTCGGTGCTTTCGCACTCGGTGAAGAGGGTGTCGGCTGCCGCGAAGACGGCCGCCCGGTTACGGGCCGCGTCCTTTCGGGGCTTGCGCTCGGTCATGGGCTCCTCCGGTTGCGATGCGGACCGGCGGTCCGTATCGTTCGAACGGTGAAGCGGACCGCTGGTCCGTATCGTACGGCAAGGAGACACTCATGCCCGCGACCACCTCACCGGGGGACCTCTACCGCCACAGCCTGCGGCTGCTGCTGGACAAGGACATCGCCGCCTGGGTCGGCCTGTGGACCGAGCACGGCGTCATGGAGTTCCCGTTCGCGCCGCCGGGCTGGCCCGAGCGGCTGGAGGGCCGGGAGGCCATCGCCTCCTACATGCGCGACTACCCCGACCACATAGACCTGCACGACTTCCCCGACCTGCGGATCCACCGGACGACCGACCCCGGGACCATCGTGGTCGAGATGCGCGGTGTGGGCCGTATGGTCGAGACGGGCGGTGACTTCGACATGACCTACATCGCCGTCGTGACCGTCGAGGACGGGCGCTTCACCTCCTACCGCGACTACTGGAACCCCCTCGCCGTCAGCGAACCCGGCATGGACTTCACCGGGAGCGGCGCCCGATGACCTCCACGCGCACCACCCTGGTCATCGGCGCCACCGGCACCACTGGCAGCCGGACGGCGGCACAGCTGATCGCCGCCGGTCACCAGGTCAGGGCCGCCGGCCGCCGGGCCATCGCGCTGCCCGGCGCGGACGCGGTCCGCTTCGACTGGTACGACGCCGACACCTTCGATGACGCCGTCCGCGGAGTCGACGGCGTCTACCTCGTGCCGCCGGTCGGTGATCCGGAGCCCGCCGCGGTCATGCTGCCGTTCCTCAAGCACGCGCGCTCCAACGGTGTGCGGCGCGCGGTACTGCTCAGCTCCTCCGCGATCCCCGTGGGCGGCCCGGCGGTGGGGGAGGTGCACCAGGCCCTGCCCGGCCTGTTCGACGAGTGGGCGGTGCTGCGGCCCTCGTGGTTCATGCAGAACTTCACTGGCGCACACGCCCACGCCGACAGCATCCGCGGGCACGGCGTCATCCGGACCGCGGCCGGCAGCGGACGCGTCGGATTCGTCGACGCCGACGACATAGCCGCCGTAGCGGTACACGCCCTGATCGACGAGCGGGCGCCCAATACCGACCTGGTCCTGACCGGTCCGCAGGCACTCAGCCACGACGACGTCGCCGCGATCGTCACCGAGGTCACCGGCCGTTCCGTGACCCACCACCGCCTGACCCACGACGACATGCGGGACCGGCTCGCCGAGGTGATCCCGCTCGAATTCGCCACGATGCTGGCCGGCATGGACCGTGCCATCGCCGAGGGCGCGGAGGACCGCACCACCGACACCGTCCGACGCGTCACCGGCCGCCCACCGAACGGCTTCCGGGCGGTCGCCGGGCGGGAGCTGACTCAGTGAACCATCGGGGTGTGCTCCGCCTCAGCCGCCGAGGAGGGGCAAGGCGAGACCGCAGCGCACCGGCTGGGCGTGCGCGGGATCGAGGGCGTTGCTCACGAGTTGGGCGGCGTTGCTGTCGTACGCCAGCGCCAGGTGGTCGGAGACGTCCTGCCGGCAGACGTCCTGGATCAGGATGTTCCGTACGGTCGCGCCCGGCCCCGCGGTCAGGAAGTTGTTCCGGTAGGGGGTGGCGAACTCGTCGAACCGGGTGGCGATGACGGTGTAGCGGACGCCCGGCTGTGTGTCGCCGTCCCGGTCCAGCTTCTGGTTCATCTCGGAGCCGACCATCTGATCCGACCAGGCCTGGCCGACGACGGCGGACATGGTCGGGTTGAGACCCAGCTTCGTGGTCAGCCTTCCGACACCGGAGATGTCCCCGCCGTGGTTGGACGGAGCGAGGGCGACCAGACCGCGCACCTTGTTGCGCTTCGGATGCGCGGGATTCGTACCGCCCTCGAACCGCAGATACCAGCGAGGGGTCGGGCCGCCACCCTGGGAGTGCCCGACGAGATCGACCTGGCGGGCACGGGTGGCCTTCAGCACGCGGTCGACGTAACGGGCGACCTGCTTGGCGGACTGCGCGATGGGGCCGGTGGCCTGGAACGGGCTGCCCGGTGCCCCGCCGTAGTTGGGCGCGAAGACGCAGTAGCCCTGCCGCTTCAGCCACGGGGACAGCATGCTCCAGTTGTTGAAGCGGTTGGCCGCGGAGCCGTGCAGCAGGACGACCGGGCGCGGATGCCAGCGTGTGGGCCGGCAGGTCCAGTCGTTCGCCCCGGCCGGTGAGGCATCCGGGTGGAGGAGCCCCCCGGCCATCGCCGTGGGGACGTCGAGGAGCCTGAGCGGCGGTCGCGGCGGTGTGGGGCCGTCGGCCGCGGTCGCCACGCCCTGCACGCCGGCCGTCAGCGACAGCGCGAGACCGGCACAGACGACGGCCCACCTGTTGCGCCGCCCGTGCGACCGTCTCCGGGAAACCATCCGATCCGACATTCGGGCCACTCCTCGCCTCAGAGCCGGCCGAGCGCCGACGCGAAGATCATCGAGGAGTCGGTCACCAATGCGCTCAACACCCGCTCGGGGCACCTCTTATGGAGCAGACGGCTTTCATCCGTCCAGCCCAGGCGGCACCGGCGAGAATTCTTGGGCACGTCCGGGAACTCACCCGGGTCTCCAACCGACTTGTGTGAAGAAGAGGCCGTTCACCGGCTGTTCCACCACGTTCTCGGTACAAGGGAGTCGTCCGTGTCCCGCTCCACTCTGACAGGCAGCCTGCGCCGTACCGGCGTCCTCACCTCGGTCGCCCTCGCGGTGGCCCTCGCCACCGCTGGACCGGCGGCGGCGCACGCGGAGGTGGAGGCCGAGGGCGCCCGGGCCCTCGACCAGAACGCCGAGTTGACCTTCTCCGCGGAGTCGGAGTCCGGCACGGCCGGGACAAGCAAGCTGGAAGTGATCCTGCCCGAGGGGATCAGCCCGCGGGACGTCACCTTCGAAGAAGGGCCCAAGGGGTGGAAGTTCGCCCCCACGAGCCGGGGCTACACGGTGTCCGGGCCGAAGCTGGCGGTGGGTGAGGACGTCGAGTACGTCGTGACCGTACGGCAGTTGCCGGATGCGAAGGAGGTGGTCTTCAAGACCCTCCAGAGCTACAGCGACGGCAAGGTCGACCGCTGGATCGAGCTGGAGGAGGAGGCCGAGGGAGACGGGCACGGGCACGGCCATCCCGCGCCCCGCCTCGCACTGAAGGCGGCCGCCCCGGGCGCCGTGCCGGTCAGCCCCACTCCCACGGACGCCCCGACCACCCCCTCCCCTTCGTCGGGCACCGCGTCGGACGAGCCCGCCGCCGAGAAGACCTCCGCGCGGCCCGTGGCGGACGACTCGAAGGACGACGACGGCATGCCCGTTGCCGTGCCCGTGGGCATCGGTGCGGCCGTGCTGGTGCTCGGTGGTGGTGTGTGGTGGATGCGCAAGCGCCGGAGCGGGTCCGCCTGAGGACAAGTGCCGGGCGGTGTCGCCGATCGCTCACCGCAGTGGGGTGGTCTCCAGCAGTTCGCGGGCCATCCGCAGCGCCGGCCGGGCGGTGTGGTCGGCGACGCGCCGGAAGGTCTCCTGGGCGGGCCGGGCCGGCCACTCCGGGGGAAGGTGGCGGGCCGGGAGCCTGGGATCGGTACGGATGGTCCACAGCCACTCGCTGACCAGCCGCAGCCGGGTGCCGATCGGGTCGTCCCCGGATCCGGCGTCCAGATGGGCCGTCCAGCGCTTGTCGAAGACGACGTAGCGGGTGGCGATGCTCTCCAGGTCCCAGGTGTCGCGGATCATCAGCTCGATGTCGGTGGCCTCGTCGGCCTGCGCGTGGAAGATCTTGACGTGGGCGGCGAGGCCGAGTTCCGAGACGATCCCGGCGACGTCCACGTTTCCCGGGGCGATCCACAGCCCGCTGTAGAGCGCGCCGAACCCGGACCAGGTGAGTTGCGAGCGCAGATCGTGGCGCTGCCGCTTCCAGGAGTCGGGCAGGGAGAAGCCGAGCAGGGTCCAGGAGCCGTCCCAGTCGTCGTTGACCGCGCTCTGCTGCCAGATGCGGGCCCGGCCGTCCTGGAGGACGCGTATCGCCTGCGGGGTCAGACCGAAGAACATCTTGCGGCCCTCGCGCTGGCGGCGCAGCAGACCCCGGTTGACCATGCGGGTCAGCGTGGAGCGTACGGCCTGCTCGCCGACCCCGACGCGGCCGAGCACGTCGATGATGCTGCCCGAGTAGACGCCCAGGTCGCCCTCCTCCAGGACATGGTTGCCGAAGAAGGCGAGCATGAGTGACTGCGGGCGCGGCTGCGGGCCCTCCGAGGTGTCCAGACCGTCCAGGATGTCGTCGTCCTCCACGGTGGCAAGGTTACGACCGCCCGCCGACGGCGCGGCGGGCGGTCGTACGGCTTCATCGGTTGTCGGCGGGGTGCGCGAGGTCGTAGGGGCGCAGGTAGGGGGTGGGGCGGTACCGCACATAGCGGGTGGGTGTCGTCGGATCGGCCTTCGTGGCACGGGAGTTGAGGGAATCCGGGTCGGTGCCGGCCCACTTGCCCGTGGTCAGGCGGTCCTCCAGGGTGTGCAGGGCGGCGAGCTGTTCGGCGGGGCTGAAGGTGCAGTGGCCGGCGTTGTCGGTGTAGGCCTGCCGCAGCAGCGACGCCGACCCGGCGGCGGTGACGGCCCGCTTCAGGGCGCTCTCCGTCTGGACGGGGACAAGGGCGTCGCCGATGGTGTGGACGGACAGCTGCGGCTTGGCCAGCTTGCCGGTGAAGGAGCTCGTGCTCGCCATCCAGGCGACGGCGTTCGGATCGGCGCTGATGCGCGGCGCGCGGTTGAGGGTGGCGAGGTCGGCGCGCAGGGACAGGCCGGCCTTCTGGTACAGCTCGGTCACCTCCTTGCGGACCGACGACTGCCCGAGGAGTTTCGCGTAGTCGACGCCGGTGTTCCAGGACATGTTGCCGCCGGCCCGGGTTTCGGCCTCCTGCCGCCAGCTGAAGGCGGGGAACTTCACCAGGCCCTTGACGGCTTCGTACTGGCCCGCCTGCTGGGCGTCCGAGTCGGTCGGGGCAGGCCGGGGCTGGGTCGGCTGGTTCCAGCCCGGGATGTTGTGCAGGGCGGCGGCCAGGGCGATGCGGGCCCGTCCGGCGGGCGTCGACTGCGCCGAGTCGACCGCGGCCGTCAGGGTGTCGGCCGCGCCGGCGGCGCTCTGCTGGTCCGGGAGGTTCACCAGCCGAATGTCGGCGTCGGGCGCGACGAGGGTCTTGAGGGCGAAGACCGGGTCGAGCGTGCTGTTCCAGTTGGCGACGCCGCCGTGGACGAGGCCGCACAGGGAGAGCGAGCCGTCGATCCGCTCCGGGTGGCGCTCGGCGATGGCGGTGGTGACCAGCCCGCCGTACGACTGCCCCCAGGCGATGGTGCGCGAAGCCGCCCCGAAGCGCTCGGTGAAGGCCGTGAGGGTGGCGAGCTGGTCCGGGACCGCGTCCGTCACCGCCCAGCCGGTGGTGGCGTAGGAGGACCCGATGAGGGCGTAGCCCCGCTGGAGGAGGAGGGCCTTCGTCGTGTCGTCCGGGGCGTCCTCGGCGGGGTTGGCCGGTCCGGGAGTGTAGCCGTGGCTGAAGAGCAGGACGGTGCCGTTCCAGTTGCCGGGAACATCCATCAAGTACGTTGCGCCCGAGGGGAGTTGGCCGTCCACGTGGGTGGTGCCGGGGGTGGCGGCGACGGCCGAGGCGGGGAGTGCGCTGACGGCGAGCAGCAGAGCTGCGGCAAGGGCGGTGCGGGTGCGGGTCGTCATGCGGTGATCTCCTCCGTGCGGGGGCTGGCGGGGAGTTCGGTCGCCGCGCCGGACAAGGACGTACGGCTGGTCTCGCGCACGAACCAGACGGTCAGCGCGGTGATGAGGGAGCCGCCGCAGATCAGCAGGGCGACGGGCGTGCCGTTGCCGCTTCCGGCGACCAGGCTTCCGGCGATCATGGGGGAGAAGCCGGCGCCGATGAGGGTGGCGCCCTGGTAGCCGAGGGACGCGCCGGTGTAGCGGACCCGGGTGCCGAACATCTCGGTGAGCAGGGCGCCCAGCGGGCCGTACATCATGGACTGGGCGATGCCGTGGCCGATGACGACGGCGAGGATCAGCGCGCCCGGGGACTTGGCGTCAATGAGCGCGAGGACGGGGAAGGCGGTGGCGGCCGAGAGGAGGGCGCCGGTGAGGACGACCGGGCGGCGGCCGACGCGGTCGGAGAGCGCGGAGGCGCAGGGCAGTACGACGAGGGCGACGGCGGCGGAGACCGTGAGCGCGGTGAGCACCTGCGGGCGGGCGTAGCCGATGCCGGTGGCGTACGCGATCAGGTAACTGGTCAGCAGGGACTGGGCGGTGAAGGCGCCGATGCCGACACAGCAGGCCAGCAGCAGGGCCCGGGGACGCCGCAGGACATCGACGATCGGCAGCCGGGCCTCGGCGCGGTCCTTCTTCACCTCGGCGAACAGTGGGCTCTCCACCACCTTCAGCCGGACGAACAGGCCCACGCCGAGCAGCACCACGCTCAGCAGGAACGGCACGCGCCAGCCCCAGGCCGTGAACTGGTCGCGGGGCATGGCGACCACGAGGGTGACGACGAGCGAGGACAGCAGGGAGCCGAGCGGCGCTCCCATCTGCGTGAAGCTGGACCACAGACCGCGGCGCCGCTCCCCGGCGTGCTCGACGACCATCAGCGTGGCGCCGCCCCACTCACCGCCGATGGCGATGCCTTGCAGGACACGCAGGGCGATCAGCAGGACCGGCGCCCAGATGCCGATCGTGTCGTACGTCGGCAGCAGGCCGATGAGGAAGCTGGCGCCGCCCATCAGGCCCATGGTGAGCAGCAGCATCGACTTGCGGCCGAGCCGGTCGCCGAAGTGCCCGAAGACGATGCCGCCGAGCGGGCGGGCGGCATAGCCGGCGGCGAAGGTGCCGAACGCGGCGATCGTGCCTACGGCGGGGTCGGCGCCCGGGAAGAACAGCTCGCCGAAGACGAGCGCGGCGACCGTGCCGTAGACGAGGAAGTCGTAGAACTCCACGGCCGTTCCGAGCAACCCGGACAGGGCGACTCTGCGCAGCTGCCGGATTCGCTCGGGGGGCGTGGACGGTGACGGTGATGCTGCGGGGGACGGGGACATCGCGGTCTCCCTTGACCGGGGGAAGGACACCGCGAAAGTAGGCTCTGTGGTTACCGCCGTCAAGAAAGTGCACAACATTGATGGCCGACCGATCGTGTCCGGGTGGCCCGCCGGCGGCAGGTGTGGAGGACGAGCGAGGCCATTCGTCTCATATCCGTACGTTCCGAACTTCCCAACCCCTTTGCGTCCGCGCCGATGTGACGTTCCCCATTGCGCGGCCGGTCGGGCCTCGTGAGGCTCTCGGGGAACACGCGTCCGAAGAATCTCCGAAGAACTGTTATCCGCGGTCCACCGAGCGATCTCCCAGGTATCGGACAGCATCGTTCGGCGTCGAGGACAGGGAAGTTTTGATGAGTACAGAGCGCACGAGGGATCTCGCGGCACTGGTGGACGCCGCTCGCAGCGGCGACCCGCAGGCTCAGGACGCCCTGGTCAGTGCGTACCTCCCGTTGGTCTACAACATTGTGGGGAGGGCTCTGAACGGCTCCGTCGACGTCGACGACGTGGTGCAGGAGACCATGCTGCGCGCGCTGGACGCGCTCGGCGGTCTGCGTACTCCCGAGAGTTTCCGGTCCTGGCTCGTGGCGATCGCGATGAACCAGGTCCGCGCGCACTGGCACGACCGGCAGTCCGCCCCGGGCGGCGTCGAGGAGGCCGAGGACCTGGCGGATCCGGGCGCCGACTTCGTGGACCTGACCATCGTGCAGCTCCAACTGTCCGGCCAACGCCAGGAGACGGCACGCGCCACCCGCTGGCTGGAGCCCGACGACCGGGGGCTGCTGTCGCTGTGGTGGCTGGAATGCGCCGGTCAGCTGACGCGGGCCGAGGTCGCGGCGGCCCTGGAGCTGTCGCCGCAGCACACGGCGGTACGGGTGCAGCGGATGAAGGCGCAGCTGGAGGCGGCCCGGGTGGTGGTACGGGCGCTCGACGCGCGGCCTCGATGCGAGGAACTGCAGGGTGTGCTCACGGCCTGGGACGGCCGGCCTTCGGCGCTGTGGCGCAAGCGAATAGCCAGACATGCCCGGAGTTGTGCGCATTGCTCCGGGCTGTGGAGCGGGCTGATGCCCGCCGAAGGGCTCCTGGCCGGTCTCGCGTTGGTCGCCGCGGCGCCCGCGCTGCTGGAGAGAGTGCTGTCCGCCTCCGGCGGGATGGCCCCGGTCGGCTCGGCCTCCCTGGTGAGCGAGTCACCGGGCCACGCCGGTTCTGGGTCGACTGCCGGGCACCGCGCCGCACGTGGCCGGGCGATGTCCCGTGGCGAGGCCCGTCGTCGTCGGCGTACCAAGCGCCGGGCCGTCGGAGGCGCCGTCGTGGCGGCCTGCGTCGCGGGTGGCGGACTCTGGTACTTCGACTCCGACCCCGGCACCCGGACCGAGGAGCCGACCGCCGCGCGAACCGCCGGCGCCCCGGTGGCGGAACTGTCGGCGTCCGGTCCCGTGGAGACCTCGGCGCCCGCATCCAAGTCCCCGTCGCCGTCCGCCTCGCCGTCGAAGAAGGCGCCGAGCCCTTCCAAGTCCCCCACACCGACCAGGAAGGCCACGCCTACTCCCCGGCCCACCCCTCGGCCGACGAGGACCGCGACCAGCACGCCCCAGGTGCAGTCGGCGCCGACCGACACCGTCGGGCAGGTGGTCGCGTTGGTGAACAAGGAGCGGGCCGACGCCGGCTGCGGACCGCTGGCCGAGGACTCCCTGCTGAACAAGGCCGCGCAGGGCCACTCCGAGGACATGGCCGCCCGCGACTTCTTCGACCACACCAACCCGGACGGCGCCGACCCCGGCCAGCGCATCACCGCGGCCGGCTACCGCTGGTCCACCTATGGGGAGAACATCGCCCAGGGCCAGCAGACCCCGGAGGCCGTGATGGACTCCTGGATGAACAGCCCCGGCCACCGCGCCAACATCCTCAACTGCTCGTTCAAGGACATCGGGGTCGGCATCCACGACGGTCCCGGCGGCCCTTGGTGGACCCAGAACTTCGGCGCCAAGCTGTGAGCCGACAACTGCTCGACCGCGTCGTCGAGATCGGCGTCCGCGTGGATCAACACGGGGGCCCTTCCGCCGAGTTCGAGATGCGGCCGCTTGAGGTCGGCGGCGGCGATCTCCTGTTCCGCGACCCGACGTGACCGACCGACTGACACCCCGGTCCAGGGCTCAAGTGCCCGAATCCGTCTGATCCGTCGACAAGGGCTGCTCGGTCCAGATGGTCTTCCTGTTACGGCCGTAGCGTGTGCCCCAGCGCTCGGACAGCTGGGCCACCAGGAACAGGCCGCGCCCGCCCTCGTCGAAGTTGCCGGCCTGGCGCAGGTGGGGGGAGGTGCTGCTGGAGTCGGAGACCTCGCAGATGAGTTGGCCGTCGCGGATCAGCCGCAGCACGACCGGGCCACCGGCGTACCGGTAGGCGTTCGTGACCAGTTCGCTCACGATCAGCTCCGTGGTGAAGGTCAACTCCTCCAGCCCCCACTCGGCCAGCCGCTCGCTCACCAGCGTGCGGGCCCGGCCCGCCGCGGTGGGCCCGGCCGACAACTCCCAGGTGGCCACCTTCTTCGCCGCCAGCACCCGGGTGCGGCCCAGCAGCAGGGTGACGTCGTCGGCGGGCCGGTCGGGGAGCATCGCGTCCTCCACCGCCTTGCAGGTGTGCTCCAGCGACCGTGCCGGATCTGCCAGCGCGCCCCGCAGCAGGTCCAGTCCCTGGTCGATGTCGCGGTCGCCGGCCAGCAGGAGGCCGTCGCTGTACAGGGCGATCAGGCTGCCCTCCGCCAGTTCGAGCTCGACCGACTCGAACGGCAGCCCGCCCAGGCCCAGCGGTGGTCCGGCAGGGAGGTCGACCGGGCGCACCCGGCCGTCCGGCCCCAGCACGGTCGGCGGCGGGTGGCCCGCGCGCGCCATCGCACAGTGCCGGGAGACCGGATCGTAGATCGCGTACAGACAGGTCGCGCCCACGATCTGCGGGGCGTTCGCCTCCGTCTCCCGCTGTTCGGTGGCCAGCTGGTCCACCAGGTCGTCGAGCCGGGCGAGAACCTCGTCCGGGGCCAGGTCGAGGTGGGCCAGGGTGCGCACGGAGGCGCGCAGTCGGCCCATGGTCGCCGAGGCGTGCATGCCATGGCCGACCACGTCGCCGACCACCAGCGCGACGCGCAGCCCCGACAGCGGGATGACGTCGAACCAGTCCCCGCCGACCCCCGTGGAAGCCCTCGCGGGCAGGTAGCGGTAGGCCGTCTCGACCGCCGGGTGCTCGGGCACCTCACTCGGCAGCAGACTGCGCTGCAGGGCCTCGGCGGCCTCGTGCTGCTGGGTGTAGCGGCGGGCGTTGTCGATGCAGACCGCGGCCCTGGCGGCGAACTCCTCCGCCAGGGTGAGGTCGTCCTCCTCGAAGGGCTCCGGCCGTTTCGCGCGCCACAGGCAGACCACGCCGAGGACGACACCGCGCGCGGCCAGCGGCACCACCATCAGGGAGTGGACGCCCATCGCGAGTGCCTTCTCGGCCCGTTCCGGCTCCGCGGCGAACCATCCGCCAGTGTCCTCCAGGATCGGATCGAGGACCGGACGTCGTTCGGCCAGACAGCGTGCCGGGGCCGTCTCCTCGGGGAAGGAGAACAGATGGCCCGCCGGATGCATCACCTGGTGTGCCTCCGGCAGGATGCTGTCCGCCGCCATCCTGCGCAGCGGGCCCCTGGCGTCGGGGGACGGCTCCTCCCCGCGGGTCACGGGTTCGAGCAGATCGACCGAGACGGCGTCGGCGAGCGCGGGAACCGCGACCTCGGCCAGCTCACGCGCCGTCCTGGCCACGTCCAGGGTGCTCCCGAGCCTGGTGCCGGCCTCGTTGAGCAGCGCGAGCCGCCGACGCGCCCGGTGGCGGTCGGTGACGTCCTCGACGATTTCGGTGATGCCCAGCACCCGGCCGGAGGGGTCCTGCATCCGGAAGGCGGAGATGGAGACGAACAGTTCCTTCTGGGGGTCCCCCATCAACCGGCAGGGCTGCTCGGCGAAGATCAAGGGCTCACCCGTCTCGAGCACCCGCCGGAGCCTGTCCTCGACCAGTGCCGCGTCCGGGCCGAGCAGGAAGTCGGCGGTGCGAAGCCCGCGGTATGCGTCGGCCGACAGTCCGCCGAACCGTGCGATGGCCCGGTTCACCCGCAGCAGGCGCAGGTCAGGGCCGAGCACCGCGACCCCCACCGGGGACCGGCGGAAGAAGCCGTCCAGCATGGCCCGGTCGATCTCCCACTGCACGAGGTCCTCGGCGAGCGAGCCGACGAGGAGCCACTCGACGGTGGAGTCCAGCCGCTGCACCCTCCGGGCCCGGAACCCCACGTACACGCGGTGGCCCGCGCCGTGCCGGACCGGCAGCAGCCCGAACCAGCCGCGCTCGCGCAGGCACTCGGCGGTGGCCTCGGCGATCAGGGCCTCGTCCCCCCTGTCGACCAGGACCTCGCCCACGTGCCGGCCCAGCACCTCCTCCGCCCGGTGCCCGAGGAGCGTGGTGGCCTGTTCGCTCCAGGCGACGATCCGTCCTCGGCCGTCCAGCACGGCGGACGCCGACCGGTGGATCGAGAACGGATCCTCCGGGCTCTCGCTGAGCGTCGTCGGGGATGTGTTGTGCATCGCCCACCCATCTCGCACCGTTCGCGGGCCGGTAGTGCGGCGTTCCGGGGCGCTCCCGCCGTTCCGGATGCCTGGCTTTGCAGCGACTCACCCCCAGTATCGGCTCTGCGGGCACCGCGTGCCTCGTCGTCGCGGCCGGGGCGGGCTGTCCGTTCCCGGACGGACGTCCAGGTCACCGGGGAAGCGCCCGGGCGAGGAGAACCGCCACGTCGTCGTCCGCCGTGTCGGGCATGACGTGGGCCAGGAGGTCGTCGCAGATGTCCTCCAGGGGATGCTCGGGATGCCGCAGCGCCTGGGCCAGACGGCGCATGCCCTGGTCGAGGTCGGTTCCGCGGGTCTCGATCAGACCGTCGGTGTAGGTCACCAGGAGGCTGTGGGGAGGAAGGACCAGCTGCTGGACCTCGCAGTCCTGCCCGCCCACGCCCAGCGGCGGGCCCGCGGGTCCCTCCAGGAAGGCGACCGCTCCCCGCCCGTCGGCGAACACGGGCGGCGGGTGGCCCGCCCGGGCGATCAGACAGCGGCCGGTGCCCGGATCGTGAACGGCGTACAGGCAGGTGGCCATCTCGTTGTCGCCCAGGTCCGCGACGGCGGCGTCCAGGAATCGCAGCACCTGGTCGGGCGAGGTGTCCCGGCGTGCCAGGGTCCGTACGGCGGTGCGCAACTGTCCCATGACCGCCGCCGCGTGGATGCCGTGCCCCATCACGTCGCCGATCACCAGGGCGGTCCGGTCGCCCGACAGGGCGATGGCGTCGAACCAGTCGCCGCCCACCTCGTTGTCGCCCGCTGGCAGATAACGGCCGGTGAGTTCCAGTCCGCTGACGGTGGGCAGCGAGGGGTTCATCAGGCTGCGCTGGAGGGTGAGTGCGGCGTCGCGTTCCCGGCTGTACATGCGCGCGTTGTCGATGTTCAGCGCGGCTCGGGCGACCAGCTCGTCGATCAGCAGCGTGTCCTGGTCGTCGAAGGGCTCCCGGGCACGGGTACGGGTGACCACCACCGCGCCGAGTACGGTGCCCCGGGCCACCAGCGGGACCAGCCGCGCCGCGCCCACGCGGGAGCGCAGGTAGTCGCGCAGCCGGTCGACGCCGGGGGTGTTGACCAGCGGGCCGATGTCGCTCTGGTACAGGTTCATGGGACGCCCGGCGGTCATGATCTGCTCGTACACCGAGCCGGGCGGGACCTGAAGGGTCATGCCGACCGTGAGGAGGTCGGCCGGCGCAGCCGGATCGGTGAAGACCGCCGCGACGCGGCGAACCACGCCGTGCGCCGACGCGGCGGTCTCGTCCGGGGCCAGCGCCTCCTCCAGCAGCTGGACGTCGGCGGAGTCCGCGAGCCGGGGCACCAGGACGCGGACCACCTCCCGCGCCGTCTGCGCCAGGTCCAGCGTGGAACCCATCTGGGTGCCCGCCTCCGCCAGCAGCGCCAGGCGCTGCCGTGCCTGCTCCGCCTCCAGGTGGGCCCGCTGCCCCGCCGTGACGTCGATCAGCGAGGCGATCACGCCCACCGGCCGGCCGGTACCGCCGAGCAGCGGGGCGTAGGAGCAGGACCACGTCCGCCGCCGCGCCGGGTCGGCCGTGTCGGCCGTGTAACGGAAGTCCACCACCGCCTCACCCCGGTCGAGGACGCGCCGCATGACCGCCTCCAGCGCGCCGGCGCGGGGGGCGACGTCGGTCACGCGCCTGCCCACGTGCTCGGCCACCGGCACGCCGTCCATACGGGCCAGCGCCTCGTTGACCCGCAGGAAACGCAGGTCGGGGCCGAGCATGGCCAGGCCGATCGGGGACTGGGTGAACAACCCCTCCAGTGCGGCCAGCGCGTCCCGCATCCGCTCCACCGCGGAGGTCTCCGCCGCGATGGCCAGCACACCGGTCCGCCCACGCGCGTCCGCGATCGGACAGTGCCACATCTCCATGTCGACGAGGGTCCCGTCGCGGTGCCGCACCGGCAGCCGTCCGACCACCGCCGCACCCGTGTGCACCATGCGGCCCAGCCGCTCGGCCAGCTCGTGGTTCTCCTCGGGTACGAGTACGCGCATGGCCTCCTGGCCCACCATCTGCTCCGGGGTATGACCGAGCAGATCCTGCGCGGCCAGCGACCACTGCACCAGGCGGCCGTCGGAGTCGACCACCCACAGAGCGAGCGGAAGCAGATCCTGGAACACCCCCGCGTACCCCACCGCGGACGCGGGCGGGCCCGGCGTTTCGCCGATCGCGTCGTGTGCACTCGCACTGCGGTGACTCACGCTGGCCATGAGGGCACCTCGCTCACACCACCCTTGACCACAGGCGGCTCAAGGACAGCCTAGGCCCTCGTAAGTGGCCCGGCTCACATAGCGTGAGAGGAGTGCCGCCGACACCATGGGTGATCCGTCAACCGGCAGGCTGAAGGGATCGAGAATGTTCCGCAAGGTGCTGGTCGCCAACCGCGGCGAGATCGCGATTCGCGCTTTCCGCGCAGGCTACGAGCTGGGCGCGCGCACCGTCGCCGTCTTTCCGCACGAGGACCGCAACTCACTGCACCGGCTGAAGGCCGACGAGGCCTACGAGATCGGTCAACCGGGCCACCCGGTGCGGGCCTATCTCTCGGTGGAGGAGATCGTCCGTGCGGCGCGTCGTGCGGGAGCGGACGCGGTCTACCCGGGCTATGGGTTCCTGTCCGAGAACCCCGATCTGGCCCGGGCGTGCGAGGAGGCGGGCATCACGTTCGTCGGACCGAGCGCGGAGATCCTGGAACTGACCGGCAACAAGGCCCGCGCGGTGGCCGCCGCCCGGGAGGCCGGGGTGCCGGTGCTGGGTTCCTCGGCGCCCTCCAACGACGTGGACGAACTCGTGTCCGCCGCCGAGGACATCGGTTTCCCCGTGTTCGTCAAGGCGGTCGCGGGCGGCGGCGGGCGCGGCATGCGCCGCGTCGAGGAGCCCGCCCACCTGCGGGAGTCCATCGAGGCCGCGTCCCGTGAGGCGGCGTCCGCGTTCGGCGACCCCACCGTCTTCCTGGAGAAGGCCGTCGTCGAGCCCCGCCACATCGAGGTGCAGATCCTCGCCGACGGCCAGGGCAATGTGATCCACCTGTTCGAGCGGGACTGCTCGCTGCAGCGGCGCCACCAGAAGGTGATCGAGCTGGCGCCCGCGCCGAACCTCGACCCGGAGCTGCGCGACCGCATCTGCGCCGACGCCGTCCGCTTCGCCCGGCAGATCGGCTACCGCAACGCGGGCACCGTGGAATTCCTGCTGGACCGCGACGGCAACCACGTCTTCATCGAGATGAACCCGCGCATCCAGGTCGAGCACACGGTGACCGAGGAGGTCACCGACGTCGACCTGGTGCAGTCGCAGCTGCGCATCGCGGCCGGCGAGACCCTGACCGACCTCGGCCTCGCCCAGGAGACCGTCCGGCTGCGCGGCGCCGCGCTCCAGTGCCGTATCACCACCGAGGACCCCGCCAACGGCTTCCGCCCGGACACCGGCCGCATCAGCGCCTACCGCTCACCGGGCGGCTCGGGCATCCGCCTCGACGGCGGCACCACCCACGCCGGTACGGAGATCAGCGCCCACTTCGACTCGATGCTGGTCAAGCTGACCTGCCGGGGCCGCGACTTCTCCGCCGCGGTGGGCCGTGCCCGGCGTGCCGTGGCCGAGTTCCGCATCCGCGGCGTGGCCACCAACATCCCCTTCCTGCAGGCGGTCCTTGACGACCCCGACTTCCAGGCCGGCCGCGTCACCACGTCGTTCATCGAACAGCGCCCGCACCTGCTCACCGCCCGCCACTCGGCCGACCGCGGCACGAAGCTGCTCACCTATCTGGCCGACGTCACCGTGAACAAGCCGCACGGCGAACGGCCCGACCTGCTCGATCCGCTGACCAAGCTGCCCGCGCTGCCGGCCGGTGAGCCCCCTGCCGGGTCGCGGCAGCGGCTCGCCGAGCTCGGCCCGGAGGGCTTCGCGAGCTGGCTGCGCGCCTCGCCGACCATCGGCGTCACCGACACCACGTTCCGCGACGCCCACCAATCGCTGCTCGCCACCCGGGTGCGGACCAAGGACATGCTCGCCGTCGCCCCGGTCGTGGCCCGCACCCTGCCCCAGCTGCTGTCCCTGGAGTGCTGGGGCGGCGCGACCTACGACGTCGCCCTGCGCTTCCTCGCCGAGGACCCGTGGGAGCGCCTGGCGGCCCTGCGGGAAGCCGCCCCGAACATCTGCCTGCAGATGCTGCTGCGCGGCCGCAACACCGTGGGCTACACGCCGTATCCCACCGAGGTGACCGACGCCTTTGTGCAGGAGGCGGCCGCCACCGGCATCGACATCTTCCGCATCTTCGACGCCCTCAACGACGTCGACCAGATGCGGCCCGCCATCGAGGCCGTACGGGAGACCGGCACCGCCGTCGCCGAGGTGGCCCTGTGCTACACCTCCGACCTGTCCGACCCGTCCGAGCGCCTGTACACCCTGGACTACTACCTGCGCCTGGCCGAGCGGATCGTGGACGCGGGTGCCCATGTGCTGGCCGTCAAGGACATGGCGGGCCTGCTGCGCGCTCCGGCCGCGGCGAGGCTGGTGTCGGCCCTGCGCCGGGAGTTCGACCTGCCGGTCCACGTGCACACCCACGACACCGCGGGCGGCCAGCTCGCCACCTACCTGGCCGCGATCCAGGCCGGCGCGGACGCGGTGGACGGGGCGGTGGCGTCCATGGCGGGCACCACCTCGCAGCCGTCGCTGTCGGCGATCGTGGCCGCGACCGACCACTCCGAGCGGCCCACCGGCCTCGACCTCCAGGCCGTCGGCGACCTGGAGCCGTACTGGGAGATCGTCCGCAAGGTCTACGCCCCCTTCGAGGCCGGTCTGGCCTCGCCGACCGGCCGGGTCTACCACCACGAGATCCCCGGCGGACAGCTCTCCAACCTGCGCACCCAGGCGGTCGCCCTCGGCCTCGGCGACCGCTTCGAGGAGATCGAGGCGATGTACGCCGCCGCCGACCGGATGCTCGGCCGCCTGGTGAAGGTCACCCCCTCGTCGAAGGTGGTCGGCGACCTGGCGCTGCACCTCGTGGGCGCCGGCGTGTCCCCGCGGGACTTCGAGGCGGAGCCGGACAGGTTCGACATCCCCGACTCCGTCATCGGCTTTCTGCGCGGCGAGCTGGGCACCCCGCCCGGCGGCTGGCCGGAGCCGTTCCGCAGCAAGGCGCTGCAGGGCCGCGCCGAGGCCAAGCCGGTCCAGGAACTCGGGGCCGACGACCGCGACGGCCTGGCGAAGGACCGGCGGGCCACGCTCAACCGGCTGCTGTTCCCGGGACCGACGCGCGAGTTCGAAGCGCACCGTGACACCTTCGGCGACACCAGCGTGCTGGACAGCAAGGACTTCTTCTACGGGCTGCGCCCGGGCAAGGAGTACGCCGTCGACCTCGAACGCGGTGTGCGGCTGCTGATCGAGTTGCAGGCCGTCGGCGACGCCGACGAGCGCGGCATGCGCGCCGTGATGTCCACCCTGAACGGCCAACTCCGCCCCATCCAGGTCCGCGACCGGGCCGCGGCCTCGGACGTCCCGGTGACCGAGAAGGCCGACCGCGCCAACCCCGGTCATGTCGCCGCGCCCTTCGCCGGCGTGGTCACCCTCACGGTCGCCGAGGGCGACGAGGTGGCGGCCGGTGCCACGGTGGCCACCATCGAGGCGATGAAGATGGAGGCCTCGATCACCGCGGCGAAGTCCGGCCGGGTGGCCAGGCTCGCCATCAACCGCATCCAGCAGGTCGAGGGCGGCGATCTGCTGGTGGAACTCGCCTGACCCTCTGGTCATTCGGCCACCGACTGCCGTGCCGCCCCCCGCGAGATCCTTTTCGCGCGGGGCGATACGGCATACCGGGCGATGCCAGGCGCGCAGCCCCGAGCCCCCGCGGAAGCCGAAGAGCGCGCCGGACACTGACCGTATGACCCCGACCCTCGCGGACCCCCACGCCGTCCCCGCCGAACTCCGCCCCTACCTCCAGGAACTCGTCCGCCGCACGTCGAGCGTGTGCGGATCCCACCTGGTGAGCGTCATCGCCGTCGGCTCCGTCGCACTCGGCGACTACCGGCACGGGCGCAGCGACGTCGATGTGACGGTGGTCGTGGACGCCTCCGCGCTCCCCGAAGGAGCCCTGTCCGGCCTGGCCGAGGCGCTCGCCCACCCCGCTCTGCCCTGTCCCGCGGCAGGACTGGAGCTGGCCGTCTACGACGCGGACTTCGCGGCACGGCCGTCCGGAGCGGGCGGCTATCTGCTGGACCTCAACACCGGACCGTCGCTGCCCGAGCGGGTCAGCTTCGACCCGGCGCAATCCCCCGTGTTCTGGTACGTCATCGACCGATCCGTCGCCCATCAGGAGGGGCTCGCGCTGCACGGCAGGCCGGCCCGGGAGGTGATCGCCGAACCCGCGCGGGCCGACCTGCTCACCGCGCTCGGTGCCTCGGTCCGTGAGCACAGCACCGGCGAGGGGCATCTCTCGGACAACCGGGTGCTCAACGGCTGCCGCGCCGTGCAGTACTGCCGTACGGGCCGTTGGACGGCCAAGCGCCGGGCGGCGGAGGCGGTCGCGGCGTACGAGGAACGCTTCCGGCCGCTCCTGCGGGCCGCACTGCACAGCTACGAACGTCCCTCGCGCGCCGCCGCCACCGCGCTGCCCACGACAGACGTACGGGCCTTCCTGGACTGGGTGGCCGACGAGGTCGACGCCGCGGCCCGGGCCGACCGGGCGGGATAGCGATCAGCGCCAGCCGAAACGGCGGTCCACCACCGCCGCGAACTCCTCCAGGGTCAGAACCTCGTCCCCGTTCTGGTCGGCGGCGTCGAAGAGCGCGGACGAGGCGTTCTCGTCGCCCACGCCCCAGAACGGCAGGTCTCCCGACGCGGCCAGCGACGGGCCCTTGCTCCGCAACGCGATGATCACCTCTGTGCGGGTCAGGGTCCCGTTGTGATCGAGGTCGAGCGCCTCGAACAACTTCCGGGCCTTTTCGCTCATCGTGTCACCCTCGTTCCTGTCGTCGGGAGCCGCCCCGTCGGACCCCGCTCCCGCACCAAGACGTCTCCGCTGTCCTCCAGGTTGCCTCCGACGCGGACACCGATTCCAGCCGCCCTCCGGCACGCCGTCACGCCGAGTACCCCCTCGAACGGCCCATTCGCGCTCAGCCGGAGGGGCGAGGGTGAGTGAGCGATGTGAACGTGGTGGAAGGGATGGGCGTGCACGCAGAGACGAGGAGGCACGATGTCGGAGGGATTGGCCCAGGGTGGCCTGGCGCGCGCTGTCCCGAAGGGCGGCGGGGACCTGCCGCCACCCCGGTCCCTGGACGTCTTCGAGCGGGTGAGCGCCGTGGCCGACGCCGTGCTCTACGAGGGGTACCTGCTCTATCCCTACCGACGGTCCTCGGCCAAGAACCGCGTCCGGTGGCAGTTCGGGGTCCTCTTCCCCCGGGAGTGGGTGGAGTCGGACGGCCCCGTCGTCCCGGGCGTGTCCGGCTCCGCCGACACGTGGTACCAGCAGACCGAGTGCCTGCTGCGGATCCGACGGCCCGGCGCGGCGGTACGGGTGAGGCTTCGATACCTCCAGATGCAGCGCAAGCAGGTGGAGGAAAGCGGCCGGGACGGTGCTCACCGGCCCGTCGAGTCACTGCGGACCGACGACGGCACGGTCCACCTGACCTTCGACGAAGCGGTGCCGCGTGAGATCGACGTGACGATCCCCCTGGCCGACCTCCTCCAGGGCGAACACACCGTTCCGGCGGGAGCGGCGGCCGGTGAGGACGTCGAGCCGCTGCCGGGACGGGCCGGACGGGTGGTGCGGCGTCGTGAGGAGGTACGGGCGAGCACGACGGTCTCCGTCGAGCGGCTCGCACCGGATCTCTGCCGGCTCCGGGTACGCACCACGCACACGGGACCCGCGCCGGAGCCGCGCACCGCGCGCGACGAGGCCCTGCGCGGTGCGCTCATCGCCACACACACGCTCGTCGGCGGCGAGGGCGTGGAGTTCGTCTCGCTGATCGATCCCCCCGCGGACCTGCGCGCACCCGCTGACGCGTGCCGCAACGAGTTCACCTTCCCCGTCCTCGGCGGCGAACCCGGCACCGGACACGTCATGCTGTCCGCGCCGATCATCCTCCCCGACCACCCCCAGGTCGCCCCGGAGAGCCCAGGAGACCTGCACGACGCGGCGGAGATCGACGAGATCCTCACCCTGCGCACCATGCTGCTGACGGACGAGGAGAAACGCGAGGCACGCGCCACCGACCCGCGGGCCGCCGCGATCCTCGACCGTGTCGACACCATGCCGCCGGAAGTCTTCGCCCGCCTGCACGGCGCCGTCCGCTCCCTCACTCCGGTCGCACCGGGCTCAGGGAGCGCCCCGGCCACATCGGCCACCCCACCCACCGACCGCCCGGCCTGGTGGCAGGAGGGCGCCGACGAGGGACTGTCCCCGACCACGGACACGGTGCTCGTCGACGGCGTACCCCTCGGCGGCGGCAGTCGCGTACGGCTGTGCCCACGACGGGGCGCCGACGCCCAGGACATGTTCCTCGCCGGGCGGACCGCCGAGGTGGCGGCCGTCTTCCACGACGTGGACGGCAGCGTGCACCTCGCCGTCACCCTGGACGACGATCCCGCGTCCGAACTGCACACCTGGTACGGCCGCTTCCACTACTTCCGGCCCGACGAGCTCGAGCCGCTCGAGTCCGCCCCGGAGTCCGCCCCATTCGAAACCCCCCGCAGCGGAGGCCGATGACATGACAACGCAGAGCAGCACCACCGAGGTCAGCGGCGAACCGAGTCGCGCCGAGGACCGGCAGGGCTTCGACGAGATCACCATTCTCTGGATCTCCGAGGGCATGAGCTGCGACGGCGACACGGTCTCCCTGACCGCAGCCGACCAACCCTCCATCGAGGACCTGGTGCTCGGCCTCATCCCCGGCGTGCCGAAGGTGAACCTGGTCAACAAGGTCCTCTCACCGAGCCTCGGCGGGGAGGACTTCCTCGCTCCCTACCGGGCGGCGGCCCGGGGCGATTTGTCACCGTTCATCCTCGTCATCGAGGGTTCGATCCCCAACCAGAACATCATCAAGGGCGACGGTTACTGGACGTCCTTCGGCAACGACCCGGAGACCGGTGAGCCACAGACCCTGAACTCCTGGATCGACGAACTGGCGCCCAGGGCCTGGGCGGTGGTCGCCGCCGGCACCTGCGCCACCTTCGGCGGCATCCACGCGATGGCGGGCAACCCGACCGGCAGCATGGGCCTCGCGGACTACCTGGGCTGGGACTACCGGTCGCAGGGCGGCCTTCCCGTGGTCAACGTGCCCGGCTGCCCCATCCAGCCCGAGAACTTCATGGAGACCCTGATCTGGGTCCTCTACCACGCGGCCGGCTCCGCACCCCCACCACCGCTGGACCACATGCTGCGCCCGCAGTGGCTGTTCGGCAGGACGGTGCACGAGGGCTGCGACCGCGGGTCCTACTACGAGCAGGCCAGCTTCGCCAAGGACTACAACTCGCCCAAGTGCCTGGTCAAGACCGGCTGTTGGGGGCCGGTCGTCAACTGCAACGTGCCCAAGCGCGGCTGGATGGCCGGCATCGGCGGCTGCCCGAACGTCGGCGGCATCTGCATCGGCTGCACGATGCCCGGCTTCCCCGACGCCTTCATGCCGTTCATGGACGAGCCCCCCGGCGGCACCATCTCGTCGCTGGCGATCAAGCCGTACGGGGCCGTCATCCGCCGACTGCGCGGCTTCACCAACGAGTTGGTGAACCACGAGCCCAGGTGGCGTCACAACAAGCGCAAGCTCACCAGCGGTTACGACCCGCACTGGCGGCCCTGACGCCATGCGCCGCGCACTCCACCACCCGATTCACTCACGGAACACCGACAGCGAGGGGCAGTACCGCACATGACCACAACCGAGGCCCGGCCCACAGGGCGCAAGCCGCCCCAGCTCGTGGACATGTCCTGGGATCCGATCACCCGGATCATCGGAAACCTGGGCATCTACACGAAGATCGACTTCGCCAACCGGGAAGTCGTCGAGTGCCACAGCACCTCGTCGCTGTTCCGCGGCTATTCGGTGTTCATGAAGGGCAAGGACCCGCGCGACGCCGGGTTCATCACCTCCCGCATCTGCGGCATCTGCGGTGACAACCACACCACCTGCTCCGACTACGCCCAGCAGATGGCCTACGGCGTCAAGCCGCCCCCGCTCGCCGAGCACATCGTCAACCTCGGCGAAGCGGCCGAGTACATGTTCGACCACACGATCTTCCAGGACAACCTGGTGTTCGTGGACTTCTGCGAGGCCATGGTCAAGGCCACCAACCCCGGTCTGCTGGCCCGCGCCCACCGCACCGACGCACCCCGCGGCGAGATCCACGGCTACCGGACGATCGCCGACATCATGAAGGCCTTCAACCCCTTCGAGGGCGAGGTCTACAAGGAGGCCCTGAAGGTCAGCCGGGTCACCCGGGAGATGTTCTGCCTGATGGAGGGGCGGCACGTCCACCCGTCCACGCTGTACCCGGGCGGTGTCGGCACGATGCCGCAGCCGACCGCGTTCACCGACTACCTCAGCCGGCTCATGCGGGTCATCGACTTCGTCAAGAAGGCCGTCGCCATGAACGACGACGTCTTCGACTTCTTCTACGAGGCGCTGCCCGGCTACGAGGAGGTCGGCCGCCGCCGGGTCCTGCTCGGCTGCTGGGGCGCCTTCCAGGACCCCAAGGTCGTCGACTACCGCTACGAGACGATGAACACCTGGGGCAAGGCGATGTACGTCACCCCGGGCATCATCGTGGACGGCGAACTGGTCACCAACAACCTCGTCGACATCAACCTCGGCCTGCGCATCATGCTCGGCAGCTCCTACTACGAGGACTGGGTCAATGAGCAGCCCTTCGTCACCCACGACCCGCTCGGCAACCCCGTCGACATGCGCCACCCCTGGAACCAGACGACCGTCCCGGTCCCGCAGAAGCGCAACTTCGACGACAAGTACAGCTGGGTGATGAGCCCGCGCTGGTTCGACCAGCGCAGCGGGGACCACCTCGCCCTCGACACCGGCGGCGGCCCGCTCGCCCGGCTGTGGTCGACCGCGCTGAGCGGACTGGTCGACACTCCGTACATCAAGTCCACCGGCCACAGCGTGCGCATCTCGCTGCCCAAGGGCGAGAGCCTGCCGGAGACCACCCTGGAGTGGCGCATCCCGAAGTGGAGCAACACCATCGAACGGGACCGCGCCCGCCCCTACTTCGTCGCCTACGCGGCCGCCATGGCCCTGCAGTTCCTGGAGGAGGCCATGGGGCTGGTGCGCGCGGGCGAGACCAAGGTGTTCGAGAACTACGAGGTGCCCGACGAGGCCATCGGCTGCGGCTTCCACGAGGCGGTGCGCGGCGTCCTGTCCCACCACCTGGTGATCAAGGACAAGAAGATCGCCAACTACCACCCGTACCCGCCCACCCCGTGGAACGCCAGCCCCCGCGACATGTACGGCACCCCCGGCCCGTACGAGGACGCCGTCCAGGGACAGCCGATCTTCGAGGAGAACGGCCCCGACGACTTCAAGGGCGTCGACATCATGCGCACGGTCCGCAGCTTCGACCCGTGTCTGCCCTGCGGTGTGCACATGTACGTCGGCAAGGGCAAGACGCTGACCACCCTGCACTCGCCCACCTACGGAGCCAACCATGGCTGAGGCCACGGCGGCACGGCTGGCGGACCTGGAGGTCGAGGCCCGGCTCGCCCGGCTCGACGAGCTGCTCGCCGGCATCGAGTCCGCGCCCGGCCCCACCACCCGCTCGGCGACCGAGGCGGTACGGCTGCTGACCGAGGTCTACGGCGAGGCGCTGGCCCGCGTCCTGGACCACGCGGACGGACAGCTCGTCGGACACCTGACCGGTGACGAACTGCTGGGCCATCTGCTGGTGCTGCACGACATCCACCCCGAACCCGCCGAGCTACGGGCCGCCCGCGCCGTCGAGCGGATGCGCCCGGCCGTGCGCGAGCGCGGCGGCGACGTGGAGTGGGCCGGGGTCGAGGGAGACGTGGCCCGGGTGCGGGTCTCGTCCGGCGGCGGATGCGCCTCGGGGTGCGGCAGCGCCGGGGGCGAGGTCAGCGCCGCCGTCCGGGAGGCGGTGCTCGCCGTGGCGCCCGAGCTGACGGCGGTGGAGTCCGTACCGGCCCCCTCGGACCGGCCGGCGGCCCCCGCCTTCGTACCGCTGACCACGCTGACCCACCGGGGCGCACCGTGACCACCGACGGCGCGCTGGCCCGCCTCATCCGCTCCTCGGCCGATCGCGCGGCGACGGCCGAGGTGGAGGTGTGCGACCTGTGCGCCGCGCCGGTGCCGGACGAGCACGCCCACCTCTACGAGACCGGGCAGGATCAGGTGCGCTGCGTCTGCGGCCCCTGTTCGGTGCTGTTCGCCGGGAGCGGGGCGGGTGACGGCCACTATCGGCCGGTGCCCCGGCGCCGGGTGCGGCTGCCCCGCGTCGACACTGCGGTCCTGGGCGTACCCGTCGGGCTCGTCTTCTTCGTACCGAGGGCGGACGGCACGGTCACCGCCCAGGGCCCGAGCCCCGCGGGAGCCATGCGCTGGGAGGTGGACGCGGCGGCCTGGCAGCGGCTGGCCGAGACGTGTCCGCAGCTCGCCACCGTGGAACCCGAGGTGGAGGCGCTGCTGGTGAACACCGTGCACGGCCTCGACCACCACTGGATCGTGCCGATCGACGACTGCTACCGGATGGTCGCCGTCGTACGCCAGGAATGGGAGGGCCTGTCCGGCGGCGGCCGGGTCTGGCCCGCCGTCGAGCGGTTCTTCACGGACCTCACCGAGCGGACATGAGCACGCACTCCGCACGTCGGAGGCGAGGAAGGAGATCCCCATGGGCAGCATCAGAGTGGGCCGGCCCCAGGCGAAGCCCGACCTGACCGGGCACGTCCCCGGCATGCACCAGGGCAACCAGGGGCGCTACGAGGACCAGACCGGTCACCACAAGGACGGCACCGCCGACGCGCGCCGCTCCACCGGGATCCACTGGAAGCGGCACGACACCCTCGTGGAGTCCATGCCGAACATCTCACCGGGATGACAGACAGCTGGGAGTCGCCGCAATGAACGTCCAACTGGCACGAACGGGCCCTGGCAAGGGTAGAGGAGCGGAAATGACCGGACAGCGGGTCCTGCTGGCGGAGTGCCTCGTCCTGGGCGCGCTGGCCGTGGCGGTGGCGGTCAGGGAGCTGCCCAGCCTGCGGCGGGAGATGCGGATCTGGCGGATGGCCGGCGGCGTGCGCGCCGGCCACCGCTACCCGTGAGCCCACCGTGCACGAACTGTCGATCGCGACCGCGATCATCGAGCGGGCCGGCGAGCTGGCCCGGGCGGACGGGGCGGACGCCGTCTCCGAGGTGACCGTCCGGGTCGGGGAGCTGGCCGGGGTCGTTCCCGACGCCCTGGACTTCGCCTTCGAGGTCGCCCGCGACGGCACCGCCCTCGCCGCGGCACGGCTCGTGGTCGAGCAGGTGCCGGCACAGGCCTGGTGCGATGCGTGCGCCGAGGAGTTCGCGGTCGGCATGCCGCCGTTCTTCTGGTGCCCGCGCTGCGACCGGCCCTCCACCGAGCTGCGCAGCGGCCGGGAACTGGAGATCACCGGGATCGAGCCGGCCGTCGCCTGACACGACCGGGCCCCGCCGGTGCTCTTGAGGCACCGGCGGGGCCCGGTCGTGTGCGCGTCAGCAGATACGCGGCAACTGCTCACCCAACGGCAGGTCCACCACCCGGGTGCCGCCCAGACCGGTGGCGACCACGACCATCCCCGGGTGTTCGGCGACGCACTCGCCGATCAACTCGGCCCCGGATCCCTGAGGGTGGGCCCGCATCGCCGCGAGGACCTGCTCCGCCGCCGACGGGGGCACGAAGGCGACCAGCCGTCCCTCGTTGGCCACGTACAGCGGGTCGAGCCCCAGGAAACCGCAGGCGTTCGCCACCGCGTCCGGCACCGGGATGGCACGTTCACGCAGCCGGACACCGGTTCCCGAGGCGCGGGCGATCTCGTTCAGGGACGCGGCCAGACCACCCCGGGTGGGGTCGCGCAGGACATGGATGTCGGGAGTGACGGCGAGCATGGCCGTCACCAGGTCCGCGAGCGGCGCGGTGTCGCTGGCGATCTCGACGCCGAACTCCAGCCCCTCGCGGACGCTCATGATCGCCACCCCGTGCAGACCGATCGGGCCGCTGACGATGACCGCGTCTCCGGGCCGGGCCCGCTGGGGGCGGATGTCCACCCCGTCGGGTACGAGCCCCACGCCGGCGGTGGTGACGTACACCCCGTCGCCGTGGCCGGACTCCACCACCTTGGTGTCACCCGTGGCGATGGTGACCCCGGCCGTCTCGGCCGCCGCACCCATGGAGCGGGCGATCCGCTCCACGACGGTCAGGGCCACGCCCTCTTCCAGGACGAAGGCGGCGGAGAGATACGCGGGCCGGGCACCGCTCATCGCCAGGTCGTTGACGGTGCCGTTGACCGCGAGGTCGCCGAGGCTGCCGCCGGGAAAGAACAGCGGCCTGACGACGTACGAGTCGGTGGAGAACGCCAGCCGCGCACCGCCCAGTTCGAGGACCGCGGAGTCGGTGAGCGCGGCCAGGGTGCTGTTGCCGTAGGCAGGTGTGAAGATCTGCTCCATCAGCTCCGCCGACAGCGCACCTCCGCCGCCGTGCCCCATCACCACGACCGGCTGGTCGCGCAGCGGGGCGGGACAGGTCCAGGCGGCCGGGTCGGCCGTCTCGGCGAGTTGTTCAGGCAACGGGGTTCATCTCCTCCCGCGCGGCCGGGGCGGCCTGCGGCGTCGGGTCGCTCATCCGGCGGTAGAGGTAGTAGGCCGCGCAGGCGCCCTCGCTGGAGACCATGGTGGCGCCGAGCGGGGTGCGCGGGGTGCAGGTGGTGCCGAACGCGGCGCATTCGGTCGGCTTGATCAGCCCCTGGAGCACCTCGCCGCTGCGGCACTCGGCGGGCTCCTCGGTGCGGATGCCGGCGACGTCGAAACGGTGCTCGGCGTCGAAGGCGCGGAACGCGTCGGTCAGCCGCCAGCCGCTCGAGGGGATGCGCCCGATGCCGCGCCAGTTGCGGTCGGTGACCTCGAACACCTCCTCGATCATGCGCCGGGCCGCCGGGTTGCCCCGCTCCTGCACGGCCCGGGCGTAGGCGTTCTCCACCCGGTGCACACCGCGCTCCAGCTGGTGGACGGCGAGGCGGATGCCCTCGAGGATGTCCAGCGGCTCGAAACCGGTCACGACGACCGGCACCCGGAACCTCTCCGCCAGATCCGGGTACTCCTCCGTGCCCATCACGCTGCACACGTGCCCGGCCGCGAGGAAGCCCTGCACCCGGCAGCTGGGGGAGGTCATGATGGCCTCGATGGCCGGGGGGACCCGGACATGGGACACCAGCAGGCTGAAGTTCTCCAGACCGAGACGGCGGGCCTGGTGCACGGCCATGGCGTTGGCGGGGGCGGTCGTCTCGAAGCCGATGGCGAAGAAGACGACCTGCCGGTCCGGGTTCCTGCGGGCGAGGTCGAGGGCGTCGAGCGGCGAGTAGACCACCCGGACGTCACCTCCCTCCCCCTTGACCCGGAACAGGTCCCGGTCGGTGCCGGGCACCCGCAGCATGTCGCCGAAGGAACAGAAGATCACGCCCGGGCGTGCGGCGATCTCCAGTGCCTGGTCGATGACGTCGAGCGGGGTGACGCACACCGGGCAGCCAGGACCGTGGATCAACTCCACCTCGTCCGGCAGGAGTTGGTCGATCCCGTGCCGGATGATGGAGTGGGTCTGGCCGCCGCACACCTCCATCAGCGCCCAGGGCCGGGTGACCGTGGCGCGGATCTCGTCCAGCAACCGGCCGGCGAGAACCGGGTCGTTGAACTCGTCGACGTACTTCACTGGACCTCACTCCCGCTCTCCTGTCGGGCCGCCTGCTCCCAGGCGTCGCCGAACTCCTCCTCCAGCAGCCCCAGTTCCTCGAAGAGCTTGAGCGAGGCCAGGGCCGACTCCTCGTCCAGGCGCTGGAGCGCGAAGCCGACATGCACGATGACGTACTCACCCACCCGCACATCGGGCACGTACTCCAGGCACGCCTGTTTCTGCACTCCGCCGAAATCGATCAGCCCGGTGAGCGGGTCCGCGTCGCCGTCGATGGCCACGACCTTGCCGGGCACTGCCAAACACATGCGTCACTCCTCTTGTCGTTCGTGCGCGGCGACCACCAGCTGGCCGAGGGCCAACCCGCCGTCGTTCGGTGGGACTTCGCCGTGCCGCAGCACCGTGAAGCCGGCCCCGCCCAGCAGCCGAGCGCACTCCTCCTCCAGCAGCGCGTTGGCGAAGACCCCACCGCTGAGGGCGACGGTGCCCGGCCCCGCGTCCTGGCGTGTCCGTCGGCAGATCTCCACGACGGCCCGCGCGACGCCCCGGTGGAAGCGCGCGGCGAGCACGGGGGCCGGGGTGCCGCTCCGCAGGTCGGCGACGAGCGCGCTCAGCACGGGTGCGGGATCGAACGCGTCGGCCGCGATGCCGAAGGCGTACGCCGAGCCGTCCGCGTCCCACGCCGAAGCGGCCGCGGCCTCCAGCTCCAGGGCCGCCTGCGCCTCGTACTCCGCCCGGTGACACACACCCAGCAGGGACGAGACGGCGTCGAAGAGCCGGCCCATGCTGGAGGTCGCCACACAGGCCACGCCTCGACTCAACTGCCTTTCCAGCAGGGCGAGTTCCCCGAGAGCGCAGGCCGCGACGCAGGGCAGGTCAGGGTCCCACCGCACCCCCGCCGCCCACAGCCGCGCCAGCGCCAGCCGGCAGGGGTTGGCGACCCCCGCGTCCCCGCCGGGGAGCGGGGCGGGGGTCAGCCGGGCGAAGCGCCGGAAGCCCGCGAAGTCGGCGAGCAGGATCTCGCCGCCCCAGACGGTGCCGTCGTCGCCGTAACCCGTGCCGTCGAACGCGACACCGATCACGGGTGCGGTGCCGTCGAGTCCGTGCTCGGCCATCGCCGAGGCGATGTGCGCGTGGTGGTGCTGTACGAACACGGGTCTGCCGCCCGGCAGTTGTGCCGCACGGCGGCGGGCCCAGCGCGCCGAGTGGTAGCCCGGGTGCCGGTCCGCGGCGACGAGTTCAGGGCTGACGCCGGTCAGACGGCTCATCTGGGACTCGGCCCTTCGGGCCGCCTCCAGCGTGGTCAGCTCGCCCATGTCGCCGATGTGCGGCCCGAACCACGCCTGGTCGCCCTCGCCGACGCAGAGCGCGTTCTTCAGGTCGCCGCCCACCGCGAGCGCCGGACGCACGGCCACCGGCAGCCGCAGGGGACGGGGTACATAGCCCCGGGACCGGCGCAGCACCTGCTCGGTGCCGTCGGGCCGCACCCGCAGCAGGGAGTCGTCGCAGGGAGAGGCGATGGCCCGGTCGTGGGCGAGCCAGGCGTCGGCCAGCCCGGCCAGCCGGGTCAGTGCCTCCTCGTCGTCCGTGACGATCGGCTCCCCGGAGCGGTTGCCGCTCGTCATGACCAGCACACGCGGACCCGGCGGATCGCCGGGCAGCCCGAACAGCAGGCTGTGCAAGGGGGTGTACGGCAGCATCACGCCCAGGTGCGGGCTGCCGGGGCAGATACCGGGCGCGAGCGGGCCCTGCCCCGCACCTCGGCGCAGCAGGACGATGGGGCGCCGGGGGCTGGTGAGGGCGGCCAGTTCCGCCGTGGAGAGCACGGCGATCCGCCGGACGGCGTCCAGGTCCGCGCACATCACCGCGAACGGTTTGCCGCCGCGCTCCTTGCGGGCGCGCAGCGTGTCGACGGCCCGCGCGTTCGTGGCGTCGCACGCCAGGTGGTAGCCGCCCAGGCCCTTCACGGCGACGATCCGCCCGGCGGCCAGCAGCGCCCGGGCCGCCGCCGGCGCGTCGGCGTCCCGCGCGGGGCCGACACCGCTGCCGGCGGCCGGCACCAGGCGCAGCCGGGGACCGCAGTCGGGGCAGGCCACGGGCTGGGCGTGGAAGCGGCGGTCGCCGGGATCGCCGTACTCCCGGGCGCAGGCCGGACACATCGGGAAGCCGGACATGGTGGTGACCGCACGGTCGTACGGCATTCCGGTTGCGATGGTGAAGCGGGGCCCGCAGTGGGTGCATGTGACGAACGGGTGGCGGTGGCGGCGGTCGGCCGGATCGGCCAGTTCCCGCAGACAGTCGTCGCAGGTCGCCGTGTCGGGCGGCAGGAGCGTGCGGCCGGGGGAGCGGTCGGTGGAGCGGATGGTGAAGACGTCGTCGGCTCCCGTGACGGGCAGGTCCTCGACCCCGACGCCGACGACGGCGGCCAACGGGGGCGGCTGGGTGGCGAGTCGGTCGCAGAAGCGGGCGATACCGTCCGGCGGGCCCTCCACCTCGATCAGCACACCGCTCGCCGTGTTGCTCACGAACCCGGCCAGCGCGAGGTCCGTGGCCAGGCGGTGCACGAACGGGCGGAACCCCACGCCCTGCACGGTGCCGCGCACGGTGACGCGGCGGCGTACCGCCTGGGTGACGGGAGCCGTCATGAGACGCGGCTCGTCGCGTGGACATGTCCGTGCGGGCGCGGCGCGAGCGGAGGCCGGTGGACGGGGGCTCCGTCCCGTGCGGCGAGCACCCGCTCCAGGAGCGTGTCGACGCCCTCGCCGCTGCGGGCACAGGAGCGCAGCACCTCCACCCCGGGATTGACCCGCCGCACATGCGCCTCGAAGGCGGCCGCGTCGAAACCGGCCGGCTCGGCCAGATCGGTCTTCGTGAGCACCACCAGATGGGCGGAACCGAAGGCCGTGGGGTACTTCAGCGGCTTGTCCTCGCCCTCCGTCACCGCCATCAGCACGATCCGCAGGCTCTCGCCGAGGTCGTACGCCGCGGGGCAGACCAGGTTGCCGACGTTCTCCACGAACAGCAGCGAGGTGTCAGACGGCAGCCAGCCCTCCACATGGGCGGTCAGCTGGCGGGCCTCCAGGTGGCACAGTCCGTCGGTGAGCAGCTGCTTCACCGGGGCCCCCGAACGCGCGAGCCGGGCGGCGTCGTTCTCGGTCGCCAGGTCCGCGGTGAGCGCGGCCACCGGGATGTGCCGCTCCACCGCCCGGGCCAGCACCCGGCCGAGCAGTTCCGTCTTGCCGCTGCCCGGGCTGGACAGCAGGTTGACCACGCTCACCCCGCGCCGGGCCAGTTCGTCGCGCAGGCTCGCCGCCAGACCGTCGTTCTTCGCCAGGACGGCCTGGGTGACCTCGTCCACGGACTCACACATGGGCGCTGCTCCTCGCGATCGCTGGGGACGGGCCAGGGTGCCGGTCCGCTACCGATCCTCCGCGCCGCCGCCCACCATGGGCCGGAGCCCGGCCGGGGACAGGGCGGCGGATTCGTCCGGGCGGCTCAACGGGTCGGTGGCCGCCGGGTCGGCGAGCAGCACCGGCACCATGCCGTGCAGGGCCGCCACGGCCCGCTGCACCGCGTCGCGCACCGTCGCGCTCATGCCCGGCGCGATGTCCTCGTCGCCGTAACTCCGCAGCTCGGGCTCACAGGCCAGGACGAGGACCCGCGGAAGCGGCTCGTCGCCGAGATGCGCGGCCAGGGCCAGCACCTTCGCCGGGTCCATGCCGTGCGCCTCGGGCGGGGCGCCGCCCGAGGAGCCGTCGGGGAGTTCCGGTTCGATCAGCGACAGGGTCCCGGGCCGAAGCCCCCGCGCCGCGGCGTCGACCAGCAGCGCGACGTCGTAGCCGTCGAGCAGCTCGTAGGCGAGGTCCATCCCGCGGATGCCGAAGTCCCGCACCCGCACCTCGGGCGGCAGCGGGTGCCGGTCCAGGGCACGGATCACCTCCGGGCCGAAGGCGTCGTCCGCGAGGAAGATGTTGCCGACACCCGCCACGAGCAGCCGTGTGCTCACCGGGCATCCCCCATGGCCAGCGGATGGGCGGAGCCGCTCGGCTGCTTGCGGACGAAGGCGGACCGCAGGGCGTGGTACGGCGCGTGCGGATCGAAGAAGATGTCGCGCATCCGGGCGAGTTCGGCCCGCCGGTACTCGGCGAGCGGCTGCCGGGCCTCGTCCGACTGACGTGCCGCCGCCTTCGCCGCGATCCGCCGCGCGAGGTCCGGGTCCTCCGTGAGCGCGGCCGCCATGTGCCCGACCTCGGCACCGAACTCCTGCGCCGACACGGACACCAGACGGTCCACCAGACCCATCCGCTCGGCGCTCGTCGCACTCACCGGCAGCGCCTCGGTCGTCAGCAGCCGGGCCGTCTCGCTTCCGACGCGGCGCGGAAGGGTGTACGTCCAGAACTCCGACCCGTACAGGCCCATCCGCCGGTAGTGCGGGTTGAGGACCGTGCCCGAGCGGCACCACACCAGGTCGGCGGCCAGGGCCAGCATGACCCCGCCGGCCGCCGCGTTGCCGCCGACCGCCGCCACCACCAGGCGGTCGGTGGTGCGCAGCACCGCTTCGACCAGGTCGTCCATGGCGTTGAGGTTGATCCAGGACTCACCCGCGCGGTCGCCGGCCGCCTCGATGACGTTCAGATGGATGCCGTTGGAGAAGAAGTCCCGGCAGCCCCCGAGCACCAGCACCCGGGTGGGGCGGGTGAGCGCGAACCGGTAGGCGGCGTGCAGCCTGCGGCAGTGCTCGGTGCTCATCGCCCCGCCGGGGAAGGAGAAGTGCAGGAAGCCGACGTCGCCTTGCTGCCGGTAGCGGATGTCGGTCCAGGTCTGGCGGTCGGGGGCCAGTTCGAGCGGGGCGGCGATCTCCGGGAGCCGCGGCTCGGCCGGTCGCTGGAAGGAGGCAAGTACGGAGGCCGCCGGGCGGCGGAACGGCGCCGGATCACCGGAGCTCTTGCGCGGGCGCAGCTCCGGGATCCACACCGCGCCGTCCACGGTGGCCCGGCAGACCGCCCCGGCCCGCGTCGCGAGCAGCTCGCCCGGGTTTCCCCGCAGCCGGTCCTCGGGATGCCCGCCGTGCAGGAACATCTCCCGGCCGACGACTTCGTCCAGGACTCCCGGCTGTGAGTCGGCCGCCCTGAGCTTGCGCAGCACCGTGGCGGTGTCGTCGGCGTCCCAGTCGATCCGCCGCTGCTCCTGGCGGAAGAAGTCGCGCCACCGCACGCGGATCGCCGGGTCGCTCTGGGCCTGCGGCTTGAACGATCCTTCGGCGAACCGTTCCACCGCGAGCAGAACAGCGGCAGCGGCGGCGTCGGAGACCTCGCCCCGGTACAGGTCGCTCTTGCCGACGAGCGGCACCGGGAAGGTCCGGGCGGCCCACACGGCGCCGGCGTCCATCGCCGCCTCGGCCTGGAGCACGGTCACGCCCCAGTGGGTCGCCTCCTCGGCGACCGCCCAGTCCAGGGAGGAGGGGCCCCGGTCGCCCGGCGGTCCGGGGTGCACGACGAGACAGGTGTGCTCCCGCCACACGTCCTCCGGCAACGCCGTCTTCAGCATCGGGGCGATGATCAGTTCCGGGCGGTTCGCGTGTACGGCGGCCCGGACCGCTTCGGCGCCGTGCGAGGCGAGGACGACGTCCACCCGGTGCCCTTGGTCGGACAGTTCCGCGTACACGCGCTGGGACAGGCTGTTGAACGCGCTGGCGACGAGCAAGATCTCCATGACGGGGCATGTTCGCTCGTTTGCGGAAGGGGAAGAAGCACCACGGCGGCGTTTCGCCGACCTCTGCGAAAACTCATCCTCTGTTCGGATTACCTGAGCGGCGCGGCGATGCCCCGCGCAGGTTGGGCGGCTGCGCGGGGCACCGGCTGGGCGGAGTCGGCCGTCAGGCGCAGAGCACCCGCGTCTCCGGAGTGAAGACCGGGCCGCCGCTGGTGTTCGTCGCGTCGCTGAACTCGGCGTAGTAGTACGAGTAGAAGCCGATGTTGCCGTTGCAGCCCGAGTCGGCGGCGATCTGGAGGGTCAGCGTGACGGTCCGGCTCTGACCGGGCGGGATGGTGGCGCCGTAGTTCGCGCCCAGGTTGCTGGGGCCGGTGCCGGAGCAGGGCGTGCTGCCGGCGGCCGTGGCCAGTGCGCATCCGGTGAAGCTGTACTTCAGGTCGGGACGCTGGGTGGTGCGCCAGGTGGGCTCGATCGTCTGGTAGACGAACAGGACGTCGTACGTCTTGTTGTTGGTCAGCGTCATGGAGAGCTGCACCGTGCCGCCGGGCGTCGTGGTGGCCGAGTCGGTGGCGAACGTCAGGGCGGCCGGCGCGGGGTCGGCCGCGCTCGCGCTGGGGGCCAGTCCGAAGACGGCGAGCAGGAGGCCGAGGACGGCGGAGAGACCGATACGTCTCGTACGTGGTGATCGCATAGCCGGGGAGGTTAGGCAGCGGGCGCCCGTGCCGTCTGCCCGGCGAAGGCAGCCCGGGCCGGTGATCGACCGAATGTGTTCCTGGTGTGTTGAAGCTGTGACGTGCATGTGAAGTGGCTGTTCCGCCCGCGGCGGACCGTCCGTCGGCCTTGAGGGAGCGCCCGCGATATTGGCGCGATCCCGCACACGCGGGGGAGTCTCGGCACCTCACGCATCGAGCCACTGTTGTCATCGACGCGCCAAGAGGTCGGGGCGGGACTGACATGCTGTCCGTGCGAGCACCGTCCCGTTCGAGGAGGCGCCATGTCCGAGCCGTCCGTCCTTGCCGCGTTGGTGTCCGGGTTGCGAGGAGGGGCGATCGAAGTCGTCGACCTGACCTCGCCCCTGTCGTCGTCGACGCCGGTGATCCAACTGCCGTCCCAGTTCGGGCAGACCGCCGTCTTCGAGCTGGAGGAGATCAGCCGCTACGACGACCGGGGCCCGGCCTGGTACTGGAACAACTTCCGCAGCGGCGAGCACACCGGCACCCACTTCGACGCGCCGAACCACTGGGTCACCGGGAAGGAACTCGCCGACGTGGCCTCCGTGCCGGCGCGCAGGCTGATCGCGCCCGCGGCCGTGCTGGACTTCACCGCCGAGGCCGCCGACAACCCGGACTTCCTGGTCGAGATCGACCATGTCAAGGCGTGGGAGGCCGACAACGGCCCCTTGCCGGACGGCGGTTGGCTGCTGCTGCGCACCGGTTGGGACGCCCGCTCGCACACACAGGAAGCCTTCCTGAACGCCGACGAGAGCGGGCCGCACACACCCGGACTGTCGGTGGAGTGCGCCCGCTGGGTGGCCGAGGAGTCGCCCGTGATCGGACTCGGGGTCGAGACGGTGGGCACGGATGCCGGGCGCGCGCACTCCTTCGAGCCCGCCTTTCCCTGCCACTCCTACCTGATGGGCAGTGACAAGTACGGTCTGACGCAGCTGCGGAACCTCGCCGCGCTCCCGCCGACCGGTTCCGTCGTGCTCGCGGGACCGCTGCCCATCGTGGCCGGCTCCGGGGCTCCGGCGCGCGTGCTGGCCCTGGTGGAGCGGTGATGAAGGTCGCGGAGGCGGTCGGCAGGGCGCTGTGCGCGGCCGGGGTCGGCCACGTCTTCGGTGTGGTCGGGTCGGGCAACTTCCACGTCACGAACGCGATGGTCGCGGCGGGGGCGAGGTTCGTCGCCGCACGGCACGAGGGCGGCGCGGCGACGATGGCCGACGCGTACGCCCGGACCAGCGGCACCGTCGCGGTGGTCAGCGTGCATCAGGGCCCCGGTCTGACCAACGCGATGACCGGAATCGCGGAGGCGGCCAAGAGCCGTACGCCGCTTGTCGTGCTCGCGGCCGAGGTGACCGAGCCGCGGTCCAACTTCCATGTGGACCAAGAGGCGTTGGCCCTCGCGGTGGGGGCGTCCGCGGTTCGGGTGACGTCGGCGGAGGAGGCCGTGGAGCAGGCGTGTGCGGCGGTACGGCTGGCGGTGGGGGAGCGGCGTACCGTGCTGCTCAACCTGCCCCTGCCGGTCCAGGCGCTGGATGTGCCCGACGGGGCCTTGGAGCGCGCGGCACCACCACCGGAACGGGCCGCGGTCGAGCCGGACGCGGCGGGCGCGACCACCCTGGCGGAGCTGCTCGGACGGTCCGCACGGCCGGTCTTCGTGGCCGGCCGGGGAGCACGGGGACCCGGCAGCCGGGAAGCCCTGGAGGCGCTCGCCGAGCGCCATGGCGCGCTGCTCGCGACCTCGGCCGTCGCCCGCGGCCTCTTCCACGGCAACCCCTGGTCCCTGGACGTCTCCGGAGGCTTCGCCTCGCCCTTGGCCGCCGAACTGATCCAGGGCGCCGACCTGATCGTCGGCTGGGGCTGCGCGCTCAACATGTGGACCATGCGGCACGGCAGCCTGATCGGCGCCGACGCCACCGTCGTACAGGTCGACGACGACCCGTCCGCACTCGGCGCGCACCGGCCGGTGCACCTCGGCGTCACCGGCGACGTCCGACTCACCGCGCGCCAGGCGTTCGAGGCGGGCGGCGCACAGCGGGAGGGCTACCGGACCGGGGAGGTGGGTACGGCCCTCGCGGCGCGACTGCGCCTGCGCGACGTGCCCTACGCGGACACGAGCACCCGTGAGCGGATCGACCCGAGGACACTGAGCGTCGCGCTGGACGAGATCCTGCCCGCCGAGCGCGTGGTCGGCGTGGACTCCGGCAATTTCATGGGCTACCCGAGCGCGTACTTCTCGGTGCCCGACGAGAAGGGCTTCTGCTTCACGCAGGCCTTCCAGTCGATCGGGCTGGGACTGGCGACCACGATCGGGGCGGCGCTGGCACAGCCGGACCGGCTGCCCGTGGCCGCGCTCGGGGACGGCGGCGCGTTGATGAGCGCCGTGGAACTGGACACCGTGCGCCGGCTCGGGCTGCCCATGGTGGTCGTCGTGTACGACGACGAGGCCTACGGCGCCGAGGTGCACCACTTCGGCCCCGACGGGCACCCTCTCGACACCGTGCGCTTCCCGCCGACGGACATCGCCGCCGTGGGGCGGGGCTACGGCTTCGAGGCGGTGACGGTCCGGACGCGGGCCGACCTCAAGGCCGTGGCGGACTGGGCCGCGGGCCCTCGGTCCGCGCCGCTGCTCGTCGACGCCAAGGTGGTCGCCGAGCACGGCTCATGGTGGCTGGAGGAGGCGTTCCGAGGCCACTGACCGAGGTCACTGACCGAGGCCGCTGACCGGACGGAATCGCGACGACCGCCCGGCGCACGCTCGCGCGGCCCCGGGCGGTCGAGCGGGATCAGACCGCCGGCGCCGGGTAGGTCGGGTACTCCACCCCGGAGACGTGCTGGACGACGCGGATGACCTGGCAGGAGTAGCCGAACTCGTTGTCGTACCAGAGGTAGAGGATCGCGTTGTCGCCCTCCACCTTCAGCGCCCCGGCGTCCACGATCGAGGCGTGGCGGGAGCCGATGAAGTCGCTGGAGACGGCGTCGGGCGCCGTGATGAAGTCGATCTGGCGGCGCAGCGGCGAGGTCAGCGACACGTCGCGCAGGTAGTCGAGGACCTCCTCGCGAGTGGTCTCGCGCCCCAGCTGGAGGTTGAGGATCGCGATGGAGACGTCCGGCACCGGGACGCGGATCGAGCTGCCGGTGATCCTCGCCTTGAGGTCGGGCAGCGCCTTGGCGACGGCCGAGGCGGCGCCGGTCTCGGTGATGACCATGTTCAGCGGCGCACTGCGGCCGCGGCGCTCGGACTTGTGGTAGTTGTCCAGCAGGTTCTGGTCGTTGGTGAACGAGTGGACGGTCTCCACGTGGCCGCGCAGCACGCCGTACTCGTCCTCCATCGCCTTCAGCGGCGGGACTATGGCGTTGGTGGTGCAGGAGGCGCAGGACAGGATCTGCTCGTCCGGCTTGAGGGTGTCGTGGTTGACGCCGTGCACGATGTTCGGGACGTCGCCCTTGCCCGGGGCGGTCAGCACGACCTTGTCGATGCCGGGGCGCAGGTGCTCGGACAGTCCCTCGCGGTCGCGCCACTTGCCCGTGTTGTCGATCAGGATGGCGTTCTTGATGCCGTACGCCGTGTAGTCGACCTCGCTGGGGTCGTTGGCGTAGATCACCTTGATCGCGTTGCCGTTGGCGTTGATCGTGCTGTTGGCCTCGTCGACGGTGATCGTGCCCTGGAACTGGCCGTGGATGGAGTCACGGCGCAGCAGCGAGGCGCGCTTCACGATGTCCTGCTCGCCGCCGCCCCGGACGACGATGGCCCGCAGCCGCAGGCCGTTGCCCGAGCCGGACTTCTCGATCAGCAGCCGGGCCACGAGCCGGCCGATGCGGCCGAAGCCGTACAGGACGACATCGCGCCCCTCACCGCGCTCGATCTTGTTGGCGCCGGTGGCACCGGCGACGGCCTCGGCGGTGAACGCCTCCACGGTCAGACCGCGGTCGTCGGCCTTGTACGTCGCGGCCAGCATGCCGATGTCGATCTGCGACGGGCCGAGGTCGAGCTCGGTGAGGGCCTTGAGGAACGGCAGGGTCTCGGTGACCGAGAGCTCCTCACCGGCGATCTGCCGGGCGAACCGGTGGGTCTTCAGGATGCTGACCACCGACTTGTTCACCAGGGAGCGGCTGTGGAGGAGGACGGTGACGTCCCGCTCCCGGTGCAGCTTCCCGATGAGCGGGATCATCGACTCCGCGATCTCCTCGCGGTTCTTCCAGTTGGTGAACGAGTCGTCGTTGACAGTCACAGGCCTATCTTTCGAGCTAGGAGGCGCTCATATGCTAACCGCAGCTTCCGATGAGTGTTCAAAGGGGGTCTGCGTGAAGCGAGATTGTCCTGTTTGTAAGTAATTGCTCTTTTTGTTCAAGCGTGCGTTCTGTCGACGCGGAGGAGGAGTGGACGGGTGGAGCTGGAGCTACGGCATCTGCGGGTGCTGTGCGCCATCGCGGACGCGGGGAGCGTGGGCCGGGCAGCGGCCGAGCTGGGGTACTCGCAGCCCGCCATGAGCACCCAACTCCGGCGGATCGAGCGGCACTTCGGCGAGTCGCTGTTCGAGCGCGGCCCGACGGGCGTGCGGCTGACGCCGTACGGTTTCGAGGTGGTCGCCCAGGCCCGTGACGTCCTCGCCCGGGCCGACGCGATCGGGCGCCGCTCCGCCTCCGGTGCCGGGTCCGCGCGCCGGACCCTGCGGGTGGCCGCGACCAACTCGCCGATGCTGGCCGGCATGGTCTCGGGCGTGCGCTCCCGGCTGCCGGACGTCTCGCTCGCGGTGAGCAGTGTCTACGCCTCCTCGCGGATCGTCGAGCTGCTGGAGGAGGGCGTGGTGGACGCGGCCATCGCCGCGGACTACCCGGGCAGGGAGCTGGAACACTCGGACGCCCTCGCCCACCGCGGCATCGTCACCGAGCCCACGTTCGTGGCCCTGCCGTACCGGCACCCGCTCGCGCGGCGCGCGCAGGTCGCCCTCGCCGACCTCGCCGACGAGGCGTGGTTCCTGACACCGGACGACGGCGCGGGCTGGCCCGGCGTCTTCTACTCGGCCTGTGCGGCGGCCGGTTTCACGCCCGCGGCCGTGCACGAATTCCTGGGCGACCAGCAGCAGTTGCAGGGAATGATCGCCGACGGGCTCGGCGTGGCCGTCGTGCAGCCGACGATGCGGCCGGTGCCGAACGTGGTCGTCAAACCGCTGGTCGGTACACCGTTGTGGTGCCGGTACGTGCTGGCCTGGCGGCGCACGGCGCTCGCCGAGGGAGTGATCGACGCCCTGTTCCAGTCCGCGACCGACGCCCACCGCCAACTCGTGGGCCGGTCACCGCACTTGAGGACGTGGGCCGCCCGGACATGGAGCGCGACCGGGGGATAGACAGACGGCACCTCGGCGCGCTGGTCGGGGTCGGATGTTATGTCTCGGCAGTGCCATGTGCTATGTCACACGGCATTGTTGAGCCGACGCGGCGTTGAGACAGTGCCTCACACGCCTCAACACCCGTATCGAGGCGCATCCACCCATGAAGGAATCCAGATGCGCTACCGCTTCGTGCTGCCCAGACGCATGGTCACGGCGCTCGCCGCCTGCGTCACCGTCTGCGGCTTACTGTCGACGCCGGCACTCGCCACACCCGCGCCCCGGGCCGACGCCGCCCCTACCACCTCCCGGGACGCGACACAGCCCCCGCCGCCGGCCGGCCCGACCCTCAATGCCGCCGCCCGTCCCGCCGTACAGGACCGGCCACTCACCCCCGCCCACCTCCCCCCTCTGACGCCGACGCGCATCCCGACCCGCCCGACCACGGACCCCGGCCTGCAGGCCGCCCCCTGCACACCCGGCGACTTCGGGCGCCGGACCGGAGCCGCACTCGTCGCGTTCGTCAAGGCGTCGACCACGGACTGTGTCAACTCCCTGTTCGGGGTCACCGGCACGGACGCGCGCGCCGTCTTCCGTGAGTCCCAAATGGTCACGATCGCCGAGGCGTTCACGCGCACGGCACGGCAGTACGCCGGCGACAACTCCGCCCGCGTGTGGCAGCTCGTCCTGTTCCTCCGGGCCGGCTACTACGTGCAGTTCAACAACCCGGACGACGTCGGCCCGTACGGCGCGCCGCTGGCCCGGAACACCGTCCGCGGACTGGACGCCTTCTTCGCCCGTCCGCACTCCAGGGACGTCAGCGCCGCCAACGGCGACGTGCTGGGCGAGGTCGTCATCCTCACCGACAGCGCCGACCAGCAGGCCCGCTATCTGCGGGTCTACCAGCGGATATTGAAGGCGTACGACAGCTCCTACGACGCGATCCCCGCCATGCTGGCGGCCGTCAACTCCGTGTACACCCCCCTGTGGCGCGGCAACTGGAACGAGGAGTACGTCAGCGCGGTCACCGCCGACCCGTCCGTCGTCCGGACCCTGCACGCCTTCGCGCGCGACCACCTCGACCTGCTCGGCACCGACCGCGCGTACCTCACCTCCAACGCCGGGATGAACCTGGCCCGTTACGTCGAGCACCCGGCCCTGCGGCCCACGGTGCGCCCCCGGGCCCGGCACCTGCTGGACACGACCCGGATCACCGGGCCCACGGCAGGTCTGTGGGTGGCGGTGGCGACACAGGCCGACTACTACGACCGCGCCAACTGCGCCTACTACGGCGTCTGCGACCTGACCGGCCGGCTGACCCGGGCCGCCCTGCCCGTCACCCGCGACTGCGACACGATGCGCACGATCCGGGCCCAGTCGCTCACCTCGGCCGACCTCGACGCGGCCTGCGCCAGTGTGCTGCGCCAGGACGCGTATGTGCACGACCTGGTCAGGGACGACGGACCCATCCCGGGCCAGTACCTGTCGACCCTCGACCTGTTCGTCTTCGCCAGCCGTGAGGACTACCGGACGTACGCCGGAGCCATCTTCGGCATCAGCACGGACAACGGCGGTATGACGCTGATCGGAGACCCGGCGGACCCCGCGAACGAACCGTTCGCGGTCATGTACCAGAAGAGCCAGGACACCGGACACGCCGCCCGGATCTGGAACCTCAACCACGAGTACACGCACTACCTCGACGCCCGCCACGACATGAAGGGCGACTTCGCCCAGCAGACCTCGGTGCCGGACGTCTGGTGGATCGAGGGGCTGGCCGAGTACGTCTCCTACGGCTACCGCGGCATCACCTACGACCAGGCGGTCAAGGAGGCGGACAGGCACACCTACCGGCTGAGCACCCTGTTCCAGAACACCTACAGCAACAGCGACGTGACCCGCACCTACCCGTGGGGCTACCTCGCCGTCCGCTACATGTTCGAGCGTCACCCGGCCGACGTCCACCGCATGCTCGCCCGCTTCCGCGTCGGTGACTACGCGGGCGGATACGCCGTCTACGCCACCGACATCGGCACCCGCTACGACGCCGACTTCGACCAGTGGCTGACGGCGTGCGCCGCCGGCGCGTGTGCGGCGCCGGCCGTCGGACGAGAGTCGTCCCGGGGATCCGCACGCTGATCAGCACGCCCTGGCGCGGCTCCAGGTGAAGCTTCGCCCTGGCCGGGCCGGTACGTCATGTCTCGTCCGCCCGGAGCTTCACAGGTGAGGCGTGTTGTGGGCGTTGCGTGTCGAAGCGCCGCCAGGATCTTCCGGAACGCGTGCGGGCCGTGCACAGTCAGGAGCCGCCGAGCACGGCCGCACGCCACGTCGCCGGGAGGCCAGCCGATGGGAACTCACCACCGCTCCGAGCGGCCGGACACCGCGTCCGCCGCCGACCCCGACGGCGTCAGCCGACGCCGCTTCCTCGGCTATGTGGTCGCCGCCTCCACACTGACCGTCGCCGCATCCCTCGCGGAGGCGGTCCTCGCGCCCACCGAGGCCGCCTCGGCGGTCCCCTCGCTGCCCGGCCCGGCCGAGATCTACGACCTCAACGACATGCTCACCCATGCCGCGCTGCCCACGGCGAACCTGATCACCATCCGGCTCGACAGCGACGGCACGGCCTCCTTCGCCCTGCCGCGGGCCGAGGTCGGCCAGGGCATCACCACCTCCAGCGCCATGCTGATCGCCGAGGAACTCGACCTGCCGCTGGAGCGGATCCACGTCACCCTCGCCGACGCACGGCCCGAGCTGCTGTTCAACCAGCTCACCGGCGGCTCGAACACCACCATCTCCACCTACACCCCGATCCGCGTCGCCGCCGCCGTGGCCCGCGGCCGTCTGCTGAGGGCCGCCGCGCTCGAACTGGGGGAGGCCGTCGGCACCCTGACGGCGAAAGCGGGGGTCATCACCTCCACCGTGACAGGGAAGAGCCTCGGCTACGGCGAACTCGCCGAGAAGGCCGCCTCGGTGGCCACCGGCCAGGTCGCCGTCACCCTCAAGGAGTCCGCCGACTTCCAGGTGATCGGAACCGCGCGGCGACGCGTCGACGCGCTGGAGGCGGTCACCGGCCGCAAGAAGTTCGCCATGGACGTGCACGTGCCGGACGCGCTGCCGACGATGGTGTGCCGGCCGCCGACGATCAACGGCACCGTCCGCTCGGTGCAGAACCTGGACGCGGTGCGGGCCATGCCCGGCATCACCGACGTCGTACGCGTCTCGACCGGCGTCGCGGTGCGCGGCCGTACCTTCGGGCAGTGCATCGACGCGGTACGCGCGCTCCAGGTCGGCTGGGGACCCGGGACCACCGAGGACGCCTCCGACGACAGCATCCGCGCCGAGCTGCGCAGGGCCGAACTCCCGCTGCCCGGGCTGGATCTGCTGACCAAGTCGGTCGACGCCCGGTTCACCTTCCACTTCGCCAGCAACAGCGCCCTGGAGACCAACTGCGCCGTTGCCGACGTGCGCGAGGACTCGGCCGAGATCTGGGCGAGCCTGAAGGCGCCGATCGTCGCCCAGGAGGAGATCGCCCGGGGGCTCGGACTCCCGGTGAGCGCGGTCAAGGTCCATGTGACGGAGGGCGGCGGCTCCTTCGGCCGCAAGCTGTTCCACGACGCCGCCGGCGAGGCCGCCGAAGTCTCGCGGGCGATGGGCAAGCCGGTCAGACTGATGTGGCACCGCACCGACGACTTCCGCCAGGGCCGGACGCATCCGATGTCCACCTCACGGGTGCGTGCCACCTACGCGCTCGGCCAGGTGCTGACCTACGACCAGCGCCACACCTCCGTGGCCACCGACTTCGGCCACGGCGTCGGCGAGATCATCACCGCCGAGGCGAGCCGCCTGCCCGTCGGTGATCTCACCTTCTCCCAGACGATCTTCACCCTCACCCAGCAGACCCCCTACCACTTCGGCGTCGTCACCCAGCTCCTCAGCGAGACCGACAAGGGCTTCAACACCGGCTCCATGCGCAACATCTACTCGCCCAACGTGCGCTGCGCGCAGGAGCTGGTGGTGGACGAGCTGGCGAAGCGCATGGGCAAGGACCCCTACCGGTTCCGCCGCGCCCTCCTCAAGGACGAGCGGGCACGGGCCGTTCTCGACAAGGTCGCCGAGGTGGGGGAGTGGGGCCGTGCCATGCCGGACGGAACCGCGCAGGGCATCGCGCTCCACCCCGAGTACCACGCCTGCGTCGCGGTGCTCGCCGAGATCGACTGCCGCCCGGAGACCACCGGACGGGAGATACCCGACGCGTACACGGGCCCGCGCGTGACCAAGGTCGTGTGCGCCGTGGACGTGGGTCTGGCGGTGAACCCGCGCGGCCTTCAGGCCCAGATGATGGGCGGCATCATGGACGGCATCGCGATCACCCTCAGCTCTGGACTGCATCTCGACAACGGACGCTTCCTGGAGGGCAGTTGGGACAACTACTTCTACACCCGCCAGTGGAACACCCCGCCGCAGCTGGAGATCATCGTGATGCCGCCGACCACCGACACCCCCGGCGGCGCGGGCGAGTTGGCCGTCGCGGGCGCCATGGCGGCCGTGGCCTGCGCCTACGGACGCGCGACCGGCACGATGCCGACGACCTTCCCGGTCAACCACGGCGAACCGCTCGGCTTCGACCCGCTTCCCACCAGCCCGCCGATCCCGGCGTCCCCCACCGACGGCCTGAGCCGCGCCTTCTAGGAGCCAGCGTGCCCGAACACACCTTCATCCTCAACGGCGAGTCCGTCACCGTGGACATCGAGGACGACGTACGTCTGCTGTGGGTGCTGCGGGACGTCCTTGGCGTCACCGGACCGAAGTACGGCTGCGGGCTCGGCGTCTGCCAGGCGTGCACGAGCCATATCAACGGCCGTGCGTTCAACCCCTGTTCGGTCCCGGTGAAGGATCTGCGGCCCACCGACGAGGTCACCACCATCGAGGGCCTGCCCGCCACGGTCGGCAAGGAGCTCCACCCCATGCAGGAGGCCTGGCTGGAGTACGACGTCGCCCAGTGCGGCTACTGCCAGCCCGGCCAGATCATGACCGCCGTGGCCAAGGTCCGCCAGGCCCGCGAAGAGGGCCGTGACATCACCGAGGCCGACCTCGACGAGATCCGCAACGTCTGCCGCTGCGGGACGTACCACCGCATCCGGGAGGCGATCGTTGCAGGCGCGAAGAAGTACTGAACGCGCCCCATGACCGTGTCGGTGACGTCGGGGGCGGCGACTGCGCCGGCTGAGCCTCACGGCGTCACCAATCGCGGGCGGTCTCCAGCAGGTGGTCGCGGACCAGGGCGACATGCGGGTTGCCTGAGGAGCCCGGGCGCTGGACGAGGAAGCCGGTGTTGATGGGCGGATCGTCCGGGTCGTGCAGCAGCACCAGAGCGCCCGAGAGCAGCTCGGCGGCGCACAGGTAGCGCGGGAGCACGCTGAACCCCGCGCCGCCCGCCACCGCGGCCTTGACCGCGTTCAGGTCGGGCATGGTGACCGCCGGCTGGCGGACCAGACGCCTGCCGAAGACATGACGCCAGTAACGGCGCACGATCGGCACGTCCTCGGCGTAGGCGACCAGCGGCACGCTGTGCAGTGCGGCGGGCCCGTCGGCCGCGATCCGCGCCGGTCCGCCGCTGCGCTCCGCCCAGGCAGGCGCCGTGACCAGCACGAACTCCTCGTCCATCAGCGGCACCGAGGCCAGGGTGCGACCGCGCGGCCGGTACGTCGACAGCACCAGGTCGTAGCGGCCCGCCCGCAGTTCCTCCAGGAGCGGCTCGGTCAGGCCGGGCGTGACACGCAGCCGTACGCCCTTGTCGACCAGCGGCGCGAGGGCCGGCATGACGCGGTGGGTCAGGAGCTCGGCCGGACCGGCGAGATGCACCGGCTCCGCCGGGTGGACGTCGGCGGAACCACCCGGACCCGTGACGGCGGCGAGGGCGTCCAGCGGCTCGACGATCCGGGCGGCGAGTTCGTCCGCGTAGGGTGCCGGGGCGACGCCGCGCGCCTGACGCTGGAAGAGCTCCCGGTCCAGCTGCCGCTCCAGCGCGCGGATCTGGGTGGTGACCGTCGGCTGGGACAGGCCCAGCAGACGGGCGGCGGCGGTGAAGGAGCCGGTGCGGTACACGGCCAGGAACGTGCGCAACAGGTTCAGGTCCACCGACGCCGCGCCGCTGAACTGGGCTCTCCGCGCCTGTGCTCCCTCCGAATCCGCATCGGATGCATTGGATGCATCGGAATCTCTATGTCTCATATGCATGAGCCTATTGGATTCCAATGGCAGGGCGCGCCTACGGTCGGGACAACGACCCACTCCGCCGCTGGAAAGAGCACCCCATGTCGAAGATCCTTTTCGTGATGACCGGCGCCGACCACTGGACGCTGGCCGACGGAACGAAGCACCCCACCGGCTTCTGGGCCGAGGAGGCCGTCGCCCCGTACGAGGCGTTCAAGGCCGCGGGCCATGAAGTCGTCGTGGCCACGCCGGGCGGCGTCGTACCGACCGTCGACCAGGGCAGCCTCGCGGCCGCGGTCAACGGAGGTCAGGAGAACGCCGACCGGATCGCCGCCGTGCTCGCCGAGATGACGGAACTGAGGGAACCGGTCCGGCTGACGGATGTGAACCTCGGCGACTACGCCGCCGTGTTCTACCCCGGCGGTCACGGTCCGATGGAGGACCTGGCCGTCGACGCCGACTCCGGCAAGCTGCTGACCCTCGCCCTGGAGTCCGGCAAGCCGCTCGGCGTCGTCTGCCACGCCCCCGCGGCACTGCTCGCCGCCACGAAGGCCGACGGCACCAACACCTTCGCCGGCTACCGGGTGGCCGCGTTCACCAACGCGGAGGAGACCGCCTCCGGCCTCGCCGACAAGGCCAAGTGGCTGCTCCAGGACCGGCTCACCGAGGCCGGCGTGCAGGTCCAGGTGGGTGAGCCGTGGGTTGCGAACGTGGTCGTCGACCGCAATCTGGTCACCGGCCAGAACCCCTCCTCCTCGGCCCCGCTCGCCGTGGAACTGCTGAAGAAGCTGGGCTGAGCCAGGGGCGCCGCCCGGCTCGGCCAGGCCCTCGGCCGCGACGGCGCCTTCAGCCCCTGCGGGGCGGTGGGCACTGCGCGCGGCCGAGGCCTGAGACCCTTACCTACTGCTACCTACTGCATGAACGAGGTGTCGGCGTCACCGAAGTCCTGCTCCTGCTCCATGTCCTGGCCCCCTGCAGCGCCGAAGCCGGCGCCACCCTGGTCGGTGAACGTGGGCCCCTGCCATTCCTGGGTTCCCTGGCTGCCGCCGACGCTGCTCTGGTCGTCGACGTCCGCGTGGGCGGCGGTGGCGCCGCCGAAGAGCGCCAGAGCTCCGAGGGCGGTGGCGGCAAGTGCGGTGCGAATACGCATTCGTACTCCTGTGGTTGAGTGCTGTTGCCCCATGAACATCACCCTCGGAAGGCAACAGGTACACCAAGAGCCACTCGGACGAGTGACTGTCGCATGGCAACCAGCGCGACGGACACCCGCAGACGGTGTTCCGCGGCGGGATGAGTGGTGCGACGATGCCGCAGTGATCACATCCTCGGACCCACTCGACGGCAGACCCCCGAGCCGCAGGCTCCAGGTGGAGACCCACGGCCTCGACGTGATCGCCGACGTCGAACGCAAAGGCACTCCCCGAATCCTGTTCTGGCCCTGGTTCGGGGCCAATGTTTCCATCCTGGGCCTGAGTTACGGTGCCTTCGCGCTCGGCTTCGGGATCTCGTTCTGGCAGGCCCTGATCGCCGGAGTCGTCGGCATCGTCTTCTCCTTCCTGCTGTGCGGGTTCGTCGCCGTGGCCGGAAAGCGCGGCTCCGCGCCGACCATGGTGCTCGGCCGCGCCGCGTTCGGCGTGCGCGGCAACCGCCTGCCGTCGGTGATTTCCTGGGTCCTCACCGTCGGCTGGGAGACCGTGCTCTGCGCCCTCGCCACCATGGCCACCGCCACGGTGTTCGACCGGCTCGGCTGGGGCGGCGGCACCGGAACCAAGGTGGTCGCCCTCGTCCTGGTGGGGGCGTTGACCGTCGTCGTCGGTGTCATGGGCTTCGACCTGATCATGCGGCTCCAGACCGTCATCACCGTGGTCACGGGCGTGCTCACCCTTGTCTACGTCGCCCTGGTCGCCGACCACGTCCACTGGTCCGCCATCAGCGCCGTGCCGACCGGCTCCGCCCAGGAGTTCATCGGCGCGCTCGTCTTCATGATGACCGGCTTCGGTCTCGGCTGGGTCAACGCGGCCGCCGACTACTCCCGCTATCTGCCGCGCACCGCGTCGAGCCGAGGCGTGATCGGCTGGACCGCCTTCGGCGCGTCGCTGGCACCGCTGCTCCTGCTGGTCTTCGGCCTCCTGCTGGCCGGTTCCTCCAGCAAGCTCAACGCGGCCGTCGCCGCGGACCCGATCGGCGCGCTGACGACGATCCTGCCGACCTGGTTCCTGGTCCCGTTCGCCGTCGTCGCCGTCCTCGGCCTCGTCGGCGGCGCGGTCCTCGACATCTACTCGTCCGGCCTTGCCCTGCTCTCGGCGGGCCTGCGCATGCCGCGGTACGTGGCCGCACTGGTCGACGGCGTCCTGATGATCCTCGGCTCCGTCTACATCGTCTTCGTCGCCGACGACTTCCTCGGCCCGTTCATGGGCTTCCTCACCACGCTGGGCGTCCCCATCGCCGCCTGGTGCGGCATCATGCTCGCCGACCTGGCCCTGCGCCGCCGCGACTACGACGAGCCCGACCTCTACCGCCCGACCGGCCGCTACGGCGACGTACCGCTCACCCCGCTGCTCCTGACCCTCACGGCCACCGCGCTCGGGTGGGGCCTGGTCACCAACTCGACGGCGAGCTGGCTGGAATGGCAGGGCTATCTGCTCGGCCCGCTGGGCATCGGCGGCAGGTCCGGCGCCTGGGCGTACGCCAACCTCGGCGTCCTCGCGGCCCTCGCGCTCGGTTTCCTCGGCACGCTGGTGCTGCGCCGCGGACGCGTCCGAGAGCAGGAGGAGCGGGCACCGAGCCCCACGGCGGACGCGGGGGCCGCCGTATGACCGCCGGGTTGCTCGCGGTCATCGACATGCAGCGCGTCTTCGCCGACCCCGACAGCCCCTGGGCCGCCCCGCGATTCGCCGAGGCGGCGGAAGGTGTACGGCGTCTGCTGCCGGCCTTCGGGGACCGGGTCACGTTCACCCGTTTCGTGGCGCCCGAGAAACCGGAGGGCGCCTGGCGGACGTACTACGAGCAGTGGCCCTTCGCCCTGCGACCTCCGGACGCCCGGCTCTGGCAGCTCACCGACGAGTTCGCCGCCCGCGCACGGCATGTGCTGGACGCCACCACCTTCGGCAAATGGACCCCGGAACTGGCCCGGCGCACCGCCTCGGAGGGCCGCCTCGTGCTGGCCGGCGTCAGCACCGACTGTTGCGTCCTGTCCACGGCCCTGGCAGCCGCGGACGCGGGCGTCGAGGTGCTGGTCGTCGCCGACGCGTGTGCGGGCGCGGACGACGACTCGCACACCAGGGCTCTGCAAGTGCTGGACCAGTACCGGCCGTTGGTCAAGGTCACGACGGTCGCCGAGCTGCCGGCGACGGCGACGTGACTCACGGCTGAGAGGTCTCGGATTCGAGTGCCCTCCGGGTCGCTGTGCCGTAGACGCCCGGCTCGTCCGTGAGGATCACGCGGGTGAGTTGGTAGCCGCGTACCGCGTTCTCGACCTGACGGTCGTAGTCGCCGTCGATGGTGCCGTTGTAGTAGCCGATCTGGCGCAGGCGGAGCTGGAGTTCGGTCACTTCCGGTCCGCTGTCACCGAAGCGGAGGATCGGGTCCTGCTGTTCAGGGGGGCTCGGCTCGGCGGGGGCGGCCGAGGGGCCGAAGCTGGGGCCGGGAGCGGACGGGGACTCGGTGGGGGTTGTGGAGCGAGTCGGGGTGGGGCTCTCGCCGGTGGGAGTCGTGCCGGCAGAGGACGTCGGGCTTCCGGAGACCGGGGCGGGGGAGACACTCTCGGACGGCGCCCCTTGGGGGCCCTCCCCGGTGGCATCGTCCGGGACCGGCGCCCGCACGCCGTCGGACGGAGCGTCGTCCCGCGCGGGGCTCTCGTACGAGAGGAGTCCGCCGACGAGAGCCCCCGTGACGAGCACGGCCAAGGCGGCTCCCGCGCCGGTGATCAGAAGGGTGCGGTGCCGACGCCGGGGGACTTGCGGGGCGCCCGCGTCCGGAAGGAGCGGTTCGTCCCCCTCTCCGGGGAGAAGGGAGGCCTCGGCGAAGCCCGGCCCGGTGCCGAACACCGTTCCGGCGGTGGGCGTCCCCTCCGGATCCGGCGAGTCCCCTCGTTCCTTCGGGACTTCGGTGTCCTTCGCGACCTTCCCGGCGTCGTCGCCGAGTTCCACGAACGGCCGTATCCGCACCGGATCGAAGTCCTCCGCGGCTGCCGCCTCCGCCGTGCGCGTGTCGCGGCGGGCATCGGACGCCCGCCGGGCGCAGGAGCAGGCGGGAGTTCCGTCCGATGCCCTGGGCGTGCCGCACTCCGGGCAGACGGGGCCGTTCGGTTCGCTCACGCGTGGGGTCCCTCTCCGTGCAGAGATCCAGAGTTCAGGCATACGTTCTGCACGCGATCTCCATGACCCCGGAGGCCGGCGGAGTCCGGGCCTCCGGACCGTCGCGACCAAAGCCGCGAGGGTTCCGTATGTCACGCCGACCGACGTGGCGGCGCAGGCGCGGTGGGCCGGTCGAGGTGGGTGGTGAACCAGTCGCGGGCCAGTTCGGCGACCATGGTGAGGGTGCCGGGCTCCTCGAAGAGGTGGGTGGCGCCCGGGACGACGGCGATACGGTGCTCGCAGTGCATCCGGTCGGCGGCCAGGCGGTTGAGGCTGAGCACCTGAGTGTCACGGCTGCCGACGATGAGCAGGGTCGGCGCCCGTACGTGGGTCAGCGCCGCCGGGGTCGCCAGGTCGGGGCGGCCGCCGCGGGAGACGACCGAGCCGATGCCGGAGTCGGACAGTGCGGCGGCCTCCAGCGCGGCGGCGGCTCCCGTACTGGCTCCGAAGTAGGCGACGGGCAGGCCGGTTTGATCACGCAACCACACGGACGCGGCGTGCAGGCGCCGGGCGAGCAGGAGGATGTCGAAGACGTTGTGCCGGTCGTGCGCCTCGTCGTCGGTCAGCAGGTCGAGCAGCAGGGTGGCCAGGCCGGCGCGATTGAGGGCGGTGGCGACGTACTGGTTGCGCGGGCTGTGCCGACCGCTTCCGCTGCCGTGCGCGAAGGCCACCACCGTCGGCGCCCCGTCCGGTACGACGAGGTGGGCGCCCAGCCGGGCCCCGGCGGCGGGGATCAGCACTTCGCGGTTCGACGGTGACGCGGATTGCGCCCGCGGGAGCGGAGCCGGGAGCTCGGACTGGGGCGTTCGGCGGGCGGCCGCCGTGAGCAGGGACGTGACCTCGGCGTCCGAGACCTGGGCGAAGTCCCGGTACCAGGCGCCCACGGCGCCGAGGATCCGGTGCGTCTGCGGGCAGACGACGTCGTCGGCCACTTGCCGGAGCCGGGCCACGCTGTGGGACGGCGCGACGGGCACGGCGAGCACGACACGGGCAGCGCCCTGACCTCGTACGACTCGACAGGCCACCTCGGCTGTCGCTCCGGTGGCGAGCCCGTCGTCCACGACGACGGCCGTGCGACCGGCGATCGGCAGTGCGGCCCGCCCCTGCCGGTAGTCCCGCACACGCCGTTCCAGCTCGGCCCGCTCTGCTTCCTCCACGGACGCCTGCTCGGCGGAATCCAGCCCGGCCTCGCTGATCACATCCCGGTTCAGGACACGGACGCCATCCTCGCCGATCGCCCCGAAGCCCCACTCCGGCTGCCGGGGCACGCCCAGCTTGCGCACCACCAGCACATCCAGCGGCGCGCCGAGATGCCGGGCCACTTCGGCCGCCACGGGCAGTCCACCGCGCGGCAGGCCCAGCACCACCACATCCTGACCGCGCAGCTCCTCCAGCCCTCCGGCCAGCAGCCGCCCGGCCGCCCTGCGGTCCTCGTAACGCATACACCGCCTCCCGCGCCCATCAGGGCGGGAGCCTGTCCCGTCCTTCTCAGGCTACGACTCTTCGCCCGCCGCCGACGCCGGGCGGGGACCGCGCGAGGGGACCTCTCCAAGGTCAATTCGATTGCGCTCGCGGCTACGGACCCGGCATCGTTCCCGGACACCCACCCGCCCCGTCCCCGCCCGTCGAGGAGACGCACCGGTGTCCGACATTGCCCCGCGCCGCCTGGCCCTGCTCGGCGGAGGCTTCTCCACCGAGGAGGACGGTCTGCTCGACGACTGGCTCCTGGGACACGCGGGCGCGCCCCGACCGAGGATCTGCTTCCTGCCGACGGCCAGCGGCGACGCGTCCGCGTATGCCGAGAGGTTTCTGGCCGCCACCGACTCATTCGGGCCGCTGACGTTCCTGACGGACGGCTTGGGCCTGCTGCCGGGCTCGGTCTGCCCCCACTACGACAGCGAACCGGGACGCCACCCCTCGTTCCGAACCACGCGCTTTGCCGCCCCGGCATGGTCGGTGGTGAGATCGCGCTGTGGATCACGACTCGCTGAGCGCGGGTGCCGGAACGCCCTCGGGTCCGATGAGTCTTCCGCGCACTGATTCCTGGCTATAACTACGAAACGGGCCGAAGCCGGACCGTGTCCTCGATGCCCAGGAGTACGGCCCTCGTCGGTCGGGTTCGCCCGTGGGCCGGGCAGGACCGGACGTGGTCGCCGCGCTCCGCGCTGTTCGGCGGGACGCCTGCGTCCGACCACATTCCGCTGATTCGGTGAGGACGGCCGATGCTCCGAGGACCACCCCGCGTCATCCGCCCGATCCCCCGGACAGTCATAGGAATGCTCCGGTCCGGATCGGGTACGCGAGCAGGGCTGTAGACCGTCGCTATCCAGGGGATCTGCCATGGAAACACCCGCGAACGACAACACCGCCACACCGGCACGGCAGGCGCTGGACGCGCTGGCCGACAACACGGAGGACAGGGCGGCGATGGACACGCTCGCGAGCAGCGACGTCCTCGTCCCGGTGCCCGACGATGTGGGCGAGGCGGACGCAACCGACCCCGGCGCCGTGGCGCTGCCGGTCATCGAGCGCCCGGGCGGCGAGCCGGTCGTCCCGGTTTTCACCTCCGAGCCCGCGATGGCAGAGCTGCTGCCCTACATCTCCCGCTACCGCCTGGTACCGCTGGGCGCACTCGCCTCCCAGTGGCCGTCCGAGGATCTGGCTCTGACCATAGACGCCGGGTCCGCGCATCCGCTGACCCTGACCTCGGAGGGCGTACGCACCCTGCTCGCCCGCCCCTGATCCCACGGGGTACCGGGCCGGACACCTGAGTCGGCCTCCCCCCGCCCGCCCCGACTGGTTCCGGCCGCGCCCCGAAGGTCGGCCGGAACTGCTCCCTGCCCCGGGGTGGTTCGGCCGTACGGAGAGGGAAGATCCCATCGAGGGGCCGACGCGAAAGGGTGGGGGGTCGTCTTGAGGGTCGTCCTGCTCGGCACCGCCGCCGGAGGCGGCTTTCCGCGCTGGAACTGCGCCTGCGTCCGGTGCGACGCCGCACGTGACGGGAAGCTTCCGGCCCGCGGCCCGGAATGCGCGGCCGTCACCGGCAACTCCCGCGACTGGTGGCTGCTGAACACCTCACCGGACATCCGCGCCCAGCTCAACGCCGCCTCCGCCCTGTGGCCGGGCGCCCGGCACACCCCGGTGCGGGGCGTGCTGCTGACCGACGCCGAGGCCGATCACCTGGCCGGCCTGGCCGTGCTGCGCGACGCCGCGGGGATGAAGACATACGCCGCCCCACCGGTGCTCGCCGCCCTGGGCCCGGCGCGGGCGGCGCTCGGCCGGCACGCCCCGTGGGAGTGGGCGGACAGCCTCACCGAGGGCGGATTCGTGCTGGCAGGCGGCCTGGTCGTCACGGCGCACCCGGTCGGGGGCAGGGCGCCGGCGTATGTACCGGCCAGGACGTCGGATCGTCGCTGGGTGACGGTGTACCGGGTCGAGGACCTGGCCACCGGACGCGTCCTCGTGTACGCACCCCGCGTCGGCACCTGGTCCCCGCTGCTGGACGACCTGATCGCGACGGCCGACTGCGTCGTACTGGACGGTACGCACTTCACGCCCGACGAGGCGCCGCAGAACGGGTCCCATCTGCCCGTCTCGGGCCCCGCCGGCAGTCTCGCCGCGCTGGCCCGCCACTCGCACGCCCGCCGGATCTACACCCACCTCGCCGACACGAACCCCCTGCTCGACCCGGGCTCGGCGGCCCGTGCACAGGTGTCCGAGGCGGGCATCGAAGTCCTCCCGGACGCCGCCGAGTTCGCGCTGTAGCCGCTCGGCGCCCGTCGCTCGCCGCAGGCCGTCAGCCGCTCAGCGTCCGGGCCAGCGCGTCGCGCTGCAACGGCAGGACCTCGGCGTGCAGGTCACGGCCCTTGCGGGTCAGGGTGACATACACGCCGCGACGGTCCTCGGCGCAGACGGAACGCTCCACCAGCCCGTCCTTCTCCAGTCGGCCGATCAGCCGGGACAGCGCGCTCTGGCTGAGATGCACCCGTCCGACGAGGTTCTGCACCCGGCACTGCTCGCCTTCCTCGGGCGCCGCCGTCGCGAGGATGTCGAGCACCTCGAAGTCGCTCGCTCCAAGGCCGTGCGGGTGCAGTACGCGGTCGATCTCGCACATCGTGCGGGCGTGCACGGACAGGATGTTCCGCCACCGTTGCTCGAGCCCCACGTCGGCCGTTTTCGCTGCCATACCGGCACGGTAACACCGATTCGGCCATTTGTTGTGCGTGCAACTAGTGCGCGTGCAAGTGTGCGCCGCGGCCGACGCTCGGTGCGGTCAGCCGGTCGGGTCCTGGAGCAGCCCGACGAGGTTGCCGTCGGCGTCCTTCACGGAGGCGATCAGCCTGCCGCCGCCGACATCGTGGACGTCCTGGAGCGGTTCGGCGCCCGCCTTCAGCAGTGCTGCGTGCGTCGCCCTGATGTCGCTCACGTGCCAGTAGGGGACCGGGCCGGTCATGCCCTTCGCGTGTCCATTGGGGTCGAGACCGACGTCCTGACCTGCGTCCTTGTAGCCGACGTAGTACGGCTCGTCCGCATAGGGCTCCGTGGCCAGCAGGGCGCTGAACAGGGCCTTCGCCCGGTCGAGGTCCTTGACGGGGTAGATGATCGTGTTGACTCCGGCGGTCATGACGTCCTCCTCGGTGAAACGTGGCCGACGGGTTTTCGTCGGTGGTTTCACGCTAGGACGGGGGAGCGCCGGGCCGCTTCTCGATTCCTGACCGGCTCGCGAGTTCCTGCCCGACCCGCCCCCTCGCGACCCGCTCATGCCTCCACCCCCCACGCCCCCGACACCCCTACGTCGAGTCCCGCCTCACCAGCTCCGTCGGCAGGATGACCGCGGCCGGGTCCTCGCCGCCGATCTGCGCGAGCAGCAGCCGCACCATCTCGGCGCTGATGCGGTCGTAGGGCTGCCGGATCGTCGTGAGGGCGGGGCTGGCCTCCGTCGCCGCGACGGAGTCGTCGAAGCCGCCCACGGACACGTCCTCGGGCACCCGGCGCCCCGCCCGGTGGAGCGCCGCCAGGGCGCCCTGGGCCATCAGGTCGGAGGCCACGAACAGGGCGTCCAGGTCGGGTGCCTGCGCCAGCAGCCGCTCGGCGGCGGCCTCGCCGCTGGCCCGGCTGTAGTCGCCGGAGACGATGAGCCGCTCGTCGATCTCGATTCCCGCCTCGGTGAGCACCTCCTTGTAGCCGGCGAGGCGATCCACCCCGCCCGGGGTGTCCAGCGGGCCGCTCACCACGCCGATCCGGCGGCGGCCCACGGACAGCAGATGGCGCACCATGTCCCGGGCGCCGTCCCGGTCGTCGGCGGCCACGTAACTCACCTTGGAGCCGGGCCCCATGGGCTTGCCGCACTGGACGAGGGGCACACCGGCCTCGCGCAGTTCCTCCGCGACCCGGTCACCGGAGTGGCTGGACACCAGCAGCACCCCGTCGACGTGCCCGGCCGTGATGTACCGCGTGATGCGCCGCCGTTCGTCCTTCGTACCCGCCAGCATCAGCAGAAGCGGGATGTCGTGCGCGGCGAGCGCCTGGGTGCAGCCGCTCAGCAGGACGTTGAAGTTGGGGTCCTCGAAGAACCTCTCCTGCGGTTCGGTCAGCAGGAAGCCGATCGAGTCCGAACGGCCCGTGATCAGTGAGCGGGCATGCCGGTTGACCACGTAACCCGTCTTGCGGATCGCCGCGTTGACCGCGTCCTGCGCGGCCGGGCTGACGTAGTGCCCGCCGTTGAGCACGCGCGAGACGGTGCCCCGTGAGACTCCGGCCTCGCGCGCCACGTCGTGGATGGTCGGCGGTCTGCGTCGGCCCCCCGTGTTGCTCATGGTCATGACTTTACGGCCCCGGAAAGCAGATCCAGGCTCCAGAAGCGCTGGACGACCAGGAAGAGCGCCACCAGCGGAAGCACCGCGAGGAACGCGCCGGTGATCACCAGCGTGTACAGCGCCGGGGTGTTGGCGCCCTGTTCGAGGAGCGTGAACAGGCCCAGCGTGATCGGGAACTTCTCGTCGTCGCTGAGCATGATGTACGGCAACAGGAAGTTGTTCCAGATCGCCACGAACTGGAACAGGAACACCGTCACCATGCCGGGCACCATCATCGGCAGCGCGACTCGGGTGAAGATCCGCCACTCGCTCGCCCCGTCCATCCGCCCTGCCTCGACCACATCGGCCGGGACGGCGGCGGACGCGTAGATCCGCGAGAGGTAGACACCGTACGGCGAGAGGATCTGCGGCAGCAGCACGGACAGATACGAGTCCGTCAGGTCGGCCTTCGCCAGCAGCAGGTACTGCGGGATGGCGAGGATGACCGGCGGCATCAGCACGCCGGCGAGCAGCACGTTGAAGATCGTCTCCCGGCCGGGGAAGCGGTAGACGGCCAGCGCATAGCCGCTGAACGCCGAGACGACCGTCGACAGCAGGGCGCCGAGACCGGCGTACAGGGCGGAGTTGCCCATCCACTCCCAGTAGACGCCGTCGCGGTAGGCGCTCAGGTCCGAGAGGTTGTCGGCGAAACCGGTGCCCGGCAGGAACGTGAACGTGGAGAACAACTCGCTGCCGGACTTGGTCGCGGCGATCACGACCCAGGCGACGGGCAGCAGACAGTAGATCGCGCCGAGCAGCAGCGTGACCGTAGGTGTCAGCGCGATCCGGCGGCGCAGTGGCGGACGGCTGTGGACCGTCCCGGGGGCGGTGCCGGCGGCCGGCCCCGTCTTGCTCACGGCAAGAGAACTCATCGTGCTGCCTCCTGCCTGTTACGACGGTTCGCGGCTCGCAGGAAGCCGAAGGACAGCAGCAGCGTGGCCAGGGCGATGATCGTGGCCTGGGCGGCCGCCGCGTGGATGTCGCCCTTGCCGAAGGCGTCCTGGTACACCTTCATCAGCGGACTCCAGGTCGTGGACACGGAGTTGGTGAGCGGCTTCAGAGTGGTCGGCTCGTTGAACACCTGGAGCGTGGCGATGATCGAGAAGAAGAAGGTCAGCACCAGCGAGGGCGCCACCATCGGGATCTTGATCCTGAGCGCGATCTGCAGCGGCGTGGCGCCGTCCAGCCTGGCCGCCTCGTACACCTCGGCCGGGATGGCCCGCAGCGAGGTGTAGATGACGATCATGTTGAAGCCGGTACCGCCCCAGACCGCGATGTTCGACAGGGCGAGGTAGAGCGGGCCGCCGTCGAGCAGGTCCGGTTGCGGCAGCCCCAGCTTCGCCAGCACGTAGTAGAAGGGGCTGACGTCCGGCAGGTACAGGAAACCCCACAGCAGAGCGGCCACGACGCCCGGGATGGCGTACGGCAGGAAGATCGCGAGCCGGGTGAAGGGCGCGAGCCGCACCTTCTCCGAGTCGAGCATCAGCGCGAACAGCAGGGCGAGGCCCAGCATCACCGGCACCACGATGCAGCCGTAGCCGAGCACACGCAGCGCGCCGTTCAGCAACTCGCTGTCGGTGAGGGTGTCGGTGTAGTTCTCCAGTCCGGCCCAGACCTCCTTGCGGGCGCCGGACCCGAGACCGAGCCCGGAGACCTTCATCTTGCGGAAGCTGAGCCAGATCGCGTAGCCGATGGGCAGTGCGAAGAACAAGGCGAAGAGGATCGTCGCGGGGAGGAGGAAGGCGTACGGGGCCCCCTTCACCCCGTACGCCTTCCGGCTTGTGCTGGTCACTCGGAGACCTCGAAGCCCTGCTTCTTCAGGTCGGCGACCGTGTCGTCCTGCATCGAGTTCAGGGCGGCGACGAAGTCCGACTTGTCCTTGGCGGCCTTGCCGAACGCGTCCTTGAACGTCGTGTAGGCGACGTTCACATTCGGACCCCACGCGGACGGCGCCGTGGTCTCGGCGATCTCGGCGGCCTTGGTGTAGAAGTCGGCCTGCTGGGAGAAGTAGTCCGGCGGCGTGGTGAACGCGCCGCTGAGCTGGGCCGACGTGGAGGCCGGGTAGATGCCGCTCTCCTTGGCCAGCGCGTTGAGGGCGTCGCCGTCGGTGTTCAGCCAGGCGGCGAACTTCGCGGCGGCCGCCTTGTGCTGGGAGTCGGTGGTGACGGCGGTGGAGGAGCCGCCCCAGCTGCCGGTGACGTTCTCCGACTGCGACCACTGGGGGAGCGGGGCCATGGCCCACTTGCCCTTGGTGGCGGGCGCGGCCGTGGTCAGCGTGCCCGGCGCCCACACGGCGCTCACCCAGGCGATCTGCTTGCCGGTGTTGAGCGCCTTGTTCCAGGCCGGCGTGTACATCGGCTGGTTGTCGACGGCGCCCTCCTTGACCAGGTCACCCCAGAACTTGGCGACCTTCTGGGAGGCGGCGTCGTCGATGCCGACCTGCCACTTGTCGCCGGAGGTCGTCCACCACTTGGCGCCGGCCTGCTGGGCGAGACCCGCGAAGAGCCCGGAGTCATTGGCGGAGAAGGTGGTCAGGTCCGTGTCCGGGGCCTTCTTCTTCAGCGCGCGGGCCGTCTCGGCGAACTGTTCCCAGGTGGTCGGGACGCTCAGGCCGTACTTCTTGAACAGGTCCTCGCGGTAGTAGAACATCATCGGCCCGATGTCCTGCGGGACCGCGTAGACCGCGTCGGTGCCCAGCGTGGTCTGCTGCCACACACCGTCGGCGAACTTGCCCTTCGCGTCGCCGACTTCGCCGGCTATGTCCGCGACCGCGTCATTGCTGACCAGCGTCGGCAGCGCCTGGTACTCGGCCTGCACCAGGTCGGGGCCCTTGCCGGCCTTGTGCGCGGTGAGGATCTTGGTGACCAGCGTGTCGCCGGACGCCTGCTTCTTCACCGTGACGGTGATCTGGTCCTTCTTGCCCGGACCCTTGTTCCACAGGTCGACGACCTTGTCCATGCCGGGCGTCCAGGTCCAGTACGTCAGCGAGACGGGACCGGACTCGGCCTCGCTGTCCTCGGAGCCGCAAGCGGTGAGGGCGGTCGCGCCGAGGGCGACGGCGACACATGTGGCTGCACTTCTGGACAAGAGCCGTCGGCGCTGTGAGATGGGCATGGATCTCTCCCCTGACCTGGGCCCTCGCCTGCTGCGAGGGCCTGCCATGCTTCTGTGAGCGTTCACAGTAGAGAAACATCCCGGACACTTGTCAATGGTTGTTGCTGTGCGGTTATGTTGGGCTCGCACCGCCGATCGAGTGTGTGCACGTTCCCAAATGATCGACCAAACGGGAGAGATCCATGCCGGAGACCAACCCCAGGGGCCTCACCGGGCTTGCCTTCGGTGGGGACTACAACCCCGAGCAGTGGCCGGAAAGCGTCTGGGCGGAGGACGTCCGGCTGATGCGGGAGGCCGGCGTCACGATGGTGAGCGTCGGGATCTTCTCCTGGGCCCTGCTGGAGCCCGCTCCCGGCGCGTACGACTTCGGCTGGCTGGACCGTGTGTTCGACCTGCTGCACGAGCACGGCATCCGCGTCGACCTGGGCACACCGACCGTCTGCCCGCCCGTGTGGTTCTACCGCGCCCACCCCGAGGCGCTGCCCGTGACGGCGGAGGGCGTGCGCCACGAGTTCGGCTCACGCGCCGCCATCTGTCACAGCAACGCGGACTACCGCACGGCGGCCGCGACCATCACCACCAAGCTCGCCGAACGCTACGGCGACCACCCGGCGCTGGCGATGTGGCACGTGCACAACGAGTACGGCGTCCCCGTCTCGGCCTGCTACTGCGACTCCTGCGCCGCCCACTTCCGCCGCTGGCTGGAGTCGACGTACGAGACGGTCGACGCGCTCAACGAGGCCTGGGGCACCGCCTTCTGGGGCCAGCGCTACACGGACTTCGGGCAGATCAACCCGCCACGCCGCACACCCACCGCCGTCAACCCGGCCCAGGCGCTGGACTACAAGCGGTTCGCCGACGCCACCATGCGCGAGAACTTCCGTATGGAGCGGGACATCCTGCACCACCTCTCACCCGGCGTGCCGGTCACCACCAACTTCATGACCGCCCTCAGCCAGTGCGACTCCGTGGACTACTGGGCCTGGGGCCGTGAGGTCGACATCGTCACCAACGACCACTACCTGATCACCGACGGCCGCCGCACCCACGTCAACCTCGCCATGGCCGCGGACCTCACGCGCTCGGTGGCCCAGGGAGCGCCCTGGATCCTGCTGGAGCACTCCACCTCGGGCGTCAACTGGCAGCCCCGCAACCCGGCCAAGGCCCCGGGCCAGATGGCCCGCAACTCCCTCGCCCATGTGGCGCGCGGCTCCGAGGGCGCCATGTTCTTCCAGTGGCGGCAGTCCCGGCGCGGCGCCGAGAAGTTCCACTCGGCGATGCTCCCGCACGGCGGCACCGACACACGCGTGTGGCGTGAGGTCGTCGAACTCGGCGCCGCCCTCGACCTGTTGAGCGGCGTGCGCGGCACCCGCACCCAGGCCGACGTGGCCATGCTCTGGGACTGGCAGTCCTGGTGGGCGCAGAACCTCGACTGGCGCCCCAGTGAGGACCACGACGCCCGCGAGCGCGCCGACGCCTTCTACGAGGTGCTCTTCGACCGCCACCTCACGGTCGACTTCGCCCCTCCGGAAGCCGACTTGTCGAGATATCCCCTTGTCGTCGTACCGGCCCTGTACCTGATGACCGAGGCGGCCGGGCACAACCTCAAGGAGTACGTCGAGAGCGGCGGCACCCTCGTCGTGTCGTACTTCTCCGGCATCGTCGACGACCACGACGCCGTGCACGAGGGTGCCTGCCCCGGCGCCCTGCGGGATGTCCTCGGCCTGACGATCGAGGAGTTCTCGCCGCTGCTGCGGGAGCAGTTGGTGCGCATCACCGGCCCCGACGGCTCCGAGCTCAGCGGCGACGTGTGGTCGGAGTTCGTCGTCCCGCGCGGGGCGGAGACCGTCTGGACGTACGCCGACGGCCTGACCGCCGGCCACCCCGCCGTCACCCGGCACCGGCTCGGCGAGGGCACCGCCTGGTACGTCTCCACGCGCCTGGGCGCCGAGGGCCTCGACGCGCTGCTCGGCTGGGCGATCGAGGACGCGCAGGTCACACCGCGTGTCGACCTTCCCCATGATGTCGAGGTCGTGCGCCGCGCCGGCGAGTCGGGCAGCTATCTGTTCGCCGTCAACCACACCGCGTCGGACGCCAAGGTGCCGCTGGAGGCGCCCGGCACCGAGCTGCTGACCGGAGAACGCGCCGCGGGTCGCCTGGAGGTCCCCGCGGGAGCCGTCCGGGTCGTACGACTCGACGGCTGAGCCGACTCCCCTCCGCCCGCGTGTGCCGCGAGCCGCGGGCGGAGGGGCTCCTCACCGCGGCGGTTTCGTCAACGCCGTGGCGAGGCCCTCGCCGGCCTCCCCGGAGAGGGACCCCCATCCCCATACGTCGAAGGGACGACGGACGAAGATGTTCCATCCCAGACGCACCCTCGGAGTCCTGCTGATACCGCTCGCCGCCGGACTCGCCCTCACCGCCCTGCCCGCGCAGACCGCCTCGGCGGCGAGCACGCTCACCAACGGCGGCTTCGAGTCGGACGGCACCGGCACCGCGACCCCGGCCGGCTGGTCCACGTACTCGGCGGCCGGGCAGAACTCCGCCTCCTTCACCGAAGCGGGCGGGCACAGCGGGAGTTACCGGCTGACCCACTGGTCCTCGTCGGCGTACAAGGTGGAGACCTACCAGTACCTGTCCGGCCTGACCAACGGGAACTACAAGCTCACCGCCTGGGTCCGCTCGGGCGGCGGCCAGAACTCGGCGTACATCGCGCTGAAGAACTGCGGCGGCGCCGAACAGCACACCGACCTCCCGGTCTCGGCGAGCGGCTGGATCCGGATCGTCGTGCCGGTCAGCGTGACCGGCAACCAGTGCACGATCAGCATCAACAGCGACGCGGGCGCGGGCAACTGGCTCAACGTCGACGACCTGACCTTCGCGTCCGGCACGGGTGGCACGTCGATCCACGGCGCCGACATCTCCTCCCTCGCCAAGAGCGAGGCCAAGGGCGGCCTCTACCGGACGAGTTCGGGCACCACCGGCGACGCGGTCACCATCCTGAAGAACGCCGGCATGAACTACGCGCGCCTGAAGGTCTGGGTCAACCCGGCCGACGGCTACAACAACAAGGCACGCGTTCTCGCCATGGCCAAGCGTGTCAAGGCGGCCGGCCTGAAGCTGCTGGTCGACTTCCACTACTCGGACACCTGGGCCGACCCGGGCGCCCAGGCCAAGCCGGCCGCCTGGTCCGGGCACTCGTACAGCCGGCTCAGGACCGACGTGTACGACCACACCTACGACGTCCTGAACGCGCTCAAGGCACAGGGCACCACCGCGGACATGGTCCAGGTGGGCAACGAGATCAACGGCGGCATGCTGTGGTCCGAGGGCTCAACGGACAACTGGGCGCAGCTCGCCGGCCTGCTCAACTCCGGCTACGACGCGGTCAAGGCGGTCAGCTCGTCCACCACGGTCGCACTGCACCTCGCCAAGGGCGGCGACCTCTCCGGCACCCGCTGGTGGTTCGACAACGCGGTCGCGAGCGGCGTGAAGTTCGACGCGATCGGCCTGTCGTACTACGGCTACTGGCACGGCACGCTCCACGACTTCCAGACGACCCTCGACGACGCGGCCTCCCGCTACGGCAAGCCGGTCTTCGTCGCCGAGACGGCCTACCCCTTCCGGCTGGACAGCGAGGACGCGCACGAGAACATCATCGACACCACCGCTGAACTGGTCTCCGGCTACCCCGCCACCGTGGCCGGGCAGACGAAGTGGATGAACGACGTCGCGAGCATCGTGGAGGCCGTCCCGAACGGCCGTGGCCTCGGCGTCTTCTACTGGGAGGCGACCTGGACCGCCGTCACGGGCAACGGCTGGGACCCGACCGACGCCTCCTCGGGCAACGGCTGGGAGAACCAGTCCCTGTTCGGCTACGACGACAAGGCGCTCTCGTCGACGGCGTGGTTCCGCCACCGGTGAGTCGGACGAGTCAGTGACGCGGGGCCCGGCCGCGCCGTCGCGGCCGGGCCCCGGCTTCCAGGGTCGGGCGGCCGACCCCCACCCGCACGCGCAGCCTGGCGCCCACGTCCGGCCGGTCCGGGTCCACGGCCAGAGGACCTGGGCGAAGCGGCAGGACGATCAGCCGACTGGACCGTTACCCTGTTGACCAGCCGCGATCACCCTCGCGGCGCGGTGGTGGGGCCCGCCGTACCCGAACCGCGGCAGTGGTGCCGCCAACGGTCCCTACTTGCACCCGCGAGGCCCGCACGCCCGGGCCCAGGCGAGTAGGAGACGTACGACCATGACAGCTCCGGACACCGAGAGCCTCCGCGCCCCCGCCGGCACCTCACGGCAGCCGGCCTGGCGGACGCAGGCGCCGATCGTCGCGGTGGTCGCGGCCGGCGGAGCGATCGGTGCCACGGCCCGGTACGCGCTCACCCTGTGGTGGCCGGTCCAGCCGGGCGGCTTCCCCTGGGCGACCTTCTGGACCAATGCCGCCGGCTGCGCCGTGATCGGCGTGTTCATGGTGGTGATCACGGAAGTGCGGGCCGCCCACCGCCTCGTCCGCCCCTTCTTCGGCACCGGCGTGCTCGGCGGCTTCACCACCTTCTCCACCTACGCCGTGGACATCCGCAGACTGGTGGAAGAGGGGCACCCTCGCACGGGGATGGCCTACCTGGCCGCCACCCTGATCACGGCACTTGCGGCGGTCTGGCTCGCGGCAGCGGCCACCCGCCGCGTCCTGAAGCGGAGGCAGTCATGACCAGACTGACCGGAAGGGCCCTGCGCCTGACCGTCCTCGTCGGCGAGCACGACACCTGGCACCACAAACCCCTCTACGCGGAGATCGTGCACCGAGCCCACGCGGCCGGCCTCGCGGGCGCCAGCGTCTTCCGCGGCATCGAGGGCTTCGGCGCCTCCTCGCTGATCCACACCTCACGGCTGCTGTCGCTGAGCGAGGACCTGCCGGTCGCGGTCGTGGTCGTCGACACCGAGGAGCGCGTACGGGCCTTCCTGCCGCAGCTCGACGAACTCGTCACCGAAGGGCTCGTCACCCTCGACGACTGCGAGGTCATCCGGTACACCGGCGGCGACATTCCGCGCACATCGGATACGAAAGGTAAGAAGTCGCCGTGAACTGGCTCCTGGTGATCGCGGGCGCCGCCGTCGGCGCGCCCCTGCGCTACCTCACCGACCGCGCGGTGCAGTCCCGGCACGACTCGGTGTTCCCCTGGGGCACCTTCGTCGTCAACGTCTCCGGCTGTCTGATCCTCGGCCTGCTCGCCGGCGCGGTGGCGGCCGGCGCCGCGAGCTCCCACCTCCAGCTGCTGCTCGGCACCGGCCTGTGCGGCGCCCTGACCACGTACTCGACCTTCTCGTACGAGACCCTGCGGCTGACCGAGGCGGGCGCCGGGCGCTACGCCGTCGCCAACGTCGTGGGGAGCGTGACCGTGGGCCTCGGTGCCGCGTTCCTCGGCGTGTCGGTCGCTCAGGCGGTGTGGTCGTAGGCCGCCATCGCGGCGTCGCGGGCCACGGATCCACACCCGCACCTGGTAGGACAGTGCGCACCAGCTGTCCCGCCGACCCCTGGAACTGGATCCCATGAGCGCCATCAGCGTCGGTCAGGCCTTCATCCTCGGAGCCGTCGAGGGGGTGACCGAGTTCCTGCCCGTCTCCTCGACCGGCCATCTGAAGATCACCGAAGGGCTGATGGGCATCCCCGTCGACGACGACGCGGTCGTCGGGTTCTCGGCCGTCATCCAGGTCGGTGCCATCGCCGCCGTCCTCGTGTACTTCTTCAAGGACATCGTGCGGATCGTCTCCGCGTGGCTGCGCGGGCTGCGGGACAAGGAGGAGCGGTACCACCACGACTACAAGTTCGCCTGGTGGGTGATCTACGCGACGATCCCGATTGTCGCCGTGGGCCTGGTCGCCAAGCCGCTCATCGAGGGACCGCTCGCCTCCCTGTGGGTGGTCGCGGGCTCGCTGATCGTGGGCAGCGGTGTGATGTGGGCGGCGGACCAGATGGGACGGCACAAGCGAGGGGAGGACGACACCTCCTTCAAGGACGCGATGCTCGTCGGCAGCTCCCAGATCCTCGCCCTGCTCTTTCCGGGCTTCTCACGCTCGGGCGCCACGATGTCCACGGCGCTGATGCTCGACCTCGATCGCGTCGCCGCCACCCGACTGTCGTTCTTCCTCGGCATTCCCGCCCTGACCGGTGCAGGCATCTACGAGCTGAAGGACGCCCTCGGCACCACGGGCACGGGCGCGCTGCCGCTGGCCGTCGGCACCGCCGTCTCCTTCGTCGTCGCCTACGCCTCCATCGCCTGGCTGCTCAAGTTCGTCGCCAAGCACTCCTTCAACGCCTTCGTGATCTACCGGATCGTCGTCGGGCTGCTGCTGTTCGGGCTGCTGGGCGCGGGTGTGATCAACAGCTGACGGGAGCCCCGGCGTGATGCCGGCTCTCACGGGCGTGATGCCGGCTTTGAGGCGTCACGCCCGGTGAATCTCTCCCTTCGCATCCCTTGACACCACCCACAGCTCACCCGGAGTATCACTCCCGTGAACCTGTCAGACAGCCGGACAGCCGGACAGCCTCCGCGACGCATCAGCGCCATGGAAGCGGTCCTGGCGCATCTGCGCGACGCCATCGAGCGCGGCGACTACGCCGTCGGCGACAAGCTCCCCTCCGAGGCGGAGCTGTGCCGCACCCTGGAGATCAGCAGGCCCGTCCTGCGCGAGGCCCTGCGGGCCCTGCAGACCATGGGCCTGACCGTCTCCAAGACCGGCAAGGGCACCTTCGTCGTCGCCAGCACCGTCGAGGACCCCACCTTCGGCGACTACTCGGCGAGCGACCTGCTGGAGGTGCGCCGTCACGTCGAGATCCCGGTCGCCGGGTACGCGGCGCTGCGCCGCACCCCGGAGAACCTCGACCACCTGGCTCACCTGCTCGACCGTATGGAACGGGAGACGGACACCACCGCGTGGGTCGCGATGGACACCCTCTTCCACCTGGCCGTGGCCGAGGCCGCCCAGAACCCGGTCTTCCGCCGGGTCATCGAGGAGATCCGTGACGCACTGGCGCGTCAGTCGGCCTTCCTCAACGAACTGGGCGGCCGCCGCGAACAGTCCAACCGGGAGCACCGCGCCATCGTCGAGGCGCTGATCGACGGTTCCGAACTCGACGCGACCGACGCCATGGCGCACCACCTCGACCGCGTCGAGACGACCCTCACCGACATCGTGCGCCCCCCGCGCACGGACAGCCCCACGGAAGGCGGACCCGAGGCGTGAGCGAGCAGCACCTCAAAGAAGAGACGCGCCCCTCGTCCGGTCACGTAGACGCCGGAGACCATGGCTACAGCAAGTCGCTGAAGGCCCGGCACGTCAACATGATCGCCATCGGCGGTGCCATCGGCACCGGCCTGTTCCTCGGTGCCGGCGGCCGACTCGCCGACGCCGGCCCGTCCCTGTTCATCGCCTACGCGGTCTGCGGAATCTTCGCCTTCCTCGTCGTCCGCGCCCTCGGCGAACTCGTCCTGTACCGGCCCTCCTCCGGCGCCTTCGTGTCGTACGCCCGGGAGTTCATGGGGGAGAAGGGCGCGTACACGGCGGGCTGGATGTACTTCCTGAACTGGGCGACCACCGGCATCGCCGACATCACGGCGGTCGCCACCTACACCCACTACTGGGGCATGTTCTCCGACATACCGCAGTGGGTGATCGCGCTCATAGCGCTCGCCGTCGTCCTGACCGTGAACCTGATCTCGGTGAAGTTCTTCGGCGAACTGGAGTTCTGGTTCGCGATCATCAAGGTCGGCGCGCTCGTCGTCTTCATGCTGATCGGCATCTTCCTGCTGGTCACCCAGCAGCCCGTGGACGGCCACACCCCCGGCCCGTCCCTGATCACCGACAACGGCGGCGTCTTCCCCAACGGCCTGCTCCCGATGCTGCTCATCGTCCAGGGCGTCGTCTTCGCCTACGCCTCCGTCGAGCTGGTCGGCGTCGCCGCCGGTGAGACCGAGAACCCCGAGAAGATCATGCCGAAGGCGATCAACTCGATCATGTGGCGCGTCGGCCTGTTCTACGTCGGCTCGGTCGTCCTGCTGTCGATGCTGCTGCCCTGGTCGTCGTACAAGGCGGGCGAGAGCCCCTTCGTCACCGTGCTGTCCAACATCGGCATCCCGGCGGCCGGCGGCATCATGAACCTGGTCGTGCTCACCGCGGCCATGTCCTCGCTCAACTCCGGCCTGTACTCCACCGGCCGCATCCTGCGCTCCATGGCGATGTCCGGCTCCGCCCCGAAGTTCACCTCGGTGATGAGCCGCAGCCAGGTCCCGTACGGCGGCATCCTGCTGACCAGCGGTATCTGTGTCCTCGGCGTCGGTCTCAACTTCGTCGTCCCCGCCGAGGCGTTCGAGATCGTGCTGAACTTCGCGGCCATCGGCATCCTCTCCACCTGGGGCATGATCATGATCTGTCACCTGCTCTTCTGGCAGAAGACCCAGAAGGGCGAGCTGACCCGCCCCGGCTACCGACTGCCGGGCTCCCCCTGGACCGAACTCGTGACCCTGGCCTTCCTGGCCTCCGTCCTGGTCCTCATGTACGCCGACGGCGGCGCCGGCCGCACCACCGTGCTGTGCCTGCCGCTGATCGTCGCGGCGCTGGTCGCGGGCTGGTACGCCATCCGCAGCCGGGCCGGGCGCACCACAGGCAAGGCCGACGCGTGACAGCGTGTCGGTCGACGACCCCTCATCGACCCACGACAGCCAGGCAGTGATGTACAGCAGCTCCATAGCGGACGCACCCCTTGTCCGCGAACCCCTCCACGCCCCCGTCGCCCACCTCATACGCGGCGGAATGATCGAAGGCATCCACTACGGCTCCGTCGTCGTCCTCGGTGACGACGGCGAGGTCCGGTTCCAGCTCGGTGACATCGAGGCCGCCTTCTATCCGCGCTCCGCGCTCAAGCCCGTCCAGGCCGTCGCCATGGTCCGGGCCGGGCTCCCGCTCGACGGCGAGCTGCTCTCGCTCACCGCGGCGAGCCACTCCGGCGAGGAACGCCACCTCGCCGGCACCCGGCGCATCCTCGAACTCGCCGGGCTCACCGAGGACCATCTGCGCAACGTCCCGGACATGCCGTACGACCAGGTCGTCCGGGACACCTGGGTCCGGGAGGGCCGCGCGCCCTCCCGGCTCGCCCAGAACTGCTCCGGCAAGCACGCGGCGATGCTGTACACCTGCCGGCTCAACGGCTGGTCCCTGGACGACTACCTGGACCCCGCACACCCGCTCCAGCAGGCCATCGCCGAGATTGTCGAGGACCTCACCGGGCAGCGGATCGCGCGCGTGACCGTCGACGGGTGCGGTGCGCCGCTGTTCTCCGTCTCGCTGCACGGCCTGGCCCGTGCGGCGGCTCGTATCACCTCCGCGGCGCCGGGCACGCCCGAGGCTCGGATCGCCGACGCGATGCGGGAGCATGCGGAGATGGCCTCTGGCTCCGGGCGGGATGTGGCCGCGCTGATGCGGGCCGTGCCGGGGCTGCTCGCCAAGGACGGCTTCGAGGGCGTGCAGGTCGCCGCCCTGCCGGATGGGCGGGCTGTCGCTGTGAAGATCGCTGATGGGGCGAATCGGGCACGTGTGCCGGTTGGTGCGGCGGCGCTTGCCTTCGCCGGGGTCGATCCGGAGCTGCTCACCGAGTTCCGGGGTGAAGCGCTTCTTGGCGGCGGCCGGGAGGTCGGGTGTGTGCGGCCCGTTCGATCCCTTGAGCCGGTAGTGGTTCCGGCCTGCGCCTAGTGCTCCGGGCCGACATATCGTTCGGCGACTGCGGGCCCGTTGTGGCTTGTCGCGCAGTTCCCCGCGCCCCTTTCAGGGGCGCCAACCATCAACCCCTTTGAAAGAGGAACCGTTCCCTCATGACCGCCGCCACCCGCAGCGAGCACGACCTCCTCGGCGACCGTGACGTCCCCGCCGATGCCTACTGGGGTGTCCACACCCTGCGCGCCACCGAGAACTTCGCCATTACCGGTACGCCCATCTCCGCCTACCCGCACCTCATCGACGCCCTCGCCGCCGTCAAGGAGGCCGCCGCCCTCGCCAATGAGGAACTCGGCCTGCTGGACCCGAAGAAGGCCGACGCCATCGTCGCCGCCTGCCGAGAGATCCGCGACGGCAAGCTGCACGAGCAGTTCGTCGTCGACGTCATCCAGGGCGGTGCCGGCACCTCGACGAACATGAACGCCAACGAGGTCGTCGCCAACCGGGCGTTGGAGCTGCTGGGCCACCAGAAGGGCCAGTACCAGTACCTGCACCCCAACGAGGACGTCAATCTCGGCCAGTCGACGAACGACGTCTATCCGACCGCCGTCAAGATCGCGACGGTGTTCGCGGTACGGGGGCTGCTCAAGGCGATGGCCGTGCTGCAGGACGCGTTCGCCGGCAAGGCCGTCGAGTTCCGTGACGTGCTCAAGATGGGCCGCACGCAGTTGCAGGACGCGGTGCCGATGACGCTGGGTCAGGAGTTCTCCGCGTACGCCGTGATGATCGACGAGGACCGGTCCCGGCTCGCCGAGGCGGTCGAGCTGATCCACGAGATCAACCTGGGCGCCACGGCCATCGGCACCGGCCTCAACGCCCCCGCCGGATACGCCGAGTCGGCCCGCCGCCACCTGGCCGAGATCACCGGGCTGCCGCTGGTCACCGCCGCCAACCTGGTCGAGGCCACCCAGGACTGCGGCGCGTTCGTCCAGATGTCCGGCGTGCTCAAGCGCATCGCCGTCAAGCTGTCCAAGAGCTGCAACGACCTGCGCCTGCTGTCGTCCGGGCCGCGTGCGGGTCTCGGCGAGATCAACCTGCCGCCGGTGCAGGCGGGTTCGTCGATCATGCCCGGCAAGGTCAACCCGGTGATCCCCGAGGTCGTCAACCAGGTCGCCTTCGAGGTGATCGGCAACGACGTCGCCATCACCATGGCCGCCGAGGCCGGACAGCTCCAGCTCAACGCCTTCGAGCCGATCATCCTGCACTCCCTGTCGGAGTCCATCACACACCTGCGGGCCGCTTGCCTGACCCTCGCCGAGCGCTGCGTGAACGGCATCACCGCCAACACCGAGGCACTGCGCCGGACCGTGGAGAACTCCATCGGCCTGGTCACCGCCCTCAACCCGTACATCGGGTACACGGCCGCCACCGACATCGCCAAGGAGGCCCTCGTCAGCGGCCGGGGCGTGGCCGAACTCGTCCTGGAGAAGGGCCTGTTGCCCGCCGAGACCCTCGCCGACCTGCTGCGGCCCGAGGTCGTCGCAGGCAACGGCCAGGCTCTCGTCTGACGAGTACGGACACATACCGCGGATGGGCGCCGGGACCGGCCGGGAGGCACAATGGTGATCATGGCAGCGTCGACGTCGTCACTGACCTTCCAGCCGATCCTGGAACGCATCGCGGAGGAGATCGAGCGGACCCCCGGCCGCGGCCGGCCCGCCGACTACATCCCGGCGCTCGCGGCCTGCGACCCGCGCAGCTTCGGCATGGCCGTCGCGGAACTCGACGGCACGGTGTACGGCGTGGGGGACTGGCGCGAGCCGTTCTCCACGCAGTCCCTCACCAAGGTCTTCACCCTCGCCCTCGACCTGACCCGTGAGGGCGACGAACTCTGGGAGTACGTGGGCCGCGAGCCCTCCGGCAACCCCTTCAACTCCCTGATCCAGCTGGAGTACGAGAACGGCATCCCGCGCAACCCGTTCATCAACGCCGGCGCCCTGGTCGTCACCGACCGGCTCCAGACCCGTACCGGCGACGCGGCCGGTGAACTCCTCGCCTTCCTGCGTGCCGAGAGCGGCAACCCGACCCTGGACTTCGACAAGGACGTCGCGGCCTCCGAATCGGCGCACGGCGACCGCAACGCCGCCCTCGCCCACTTCATGGCGTCGTACGGCAACATCGACAACCCCGTACCGGCCCTGCTCGACCAGTACTTCCGTCAGTGCTCCATCAAGGCCTCCTGCGGAGACCTGGCCCTGGCCACCTCTTTCCTGGCCCGCCACGGCGTCCGAGCCGACGGCACCCGCCTGCTCACTCGAAGCCAGGCCAAACAGATCAACGCCGTCATGCTGACCTGCGGCACCTACGATGCGGCAGGCGACTTCGCCTACCGCGTCGGCCTGCCCGGCAAGAGCGGCGTGGGTGGCGGAATCATCGCGGTGGTGCCGGGCCGGTGCACGCTGTGTGTGTGGAGCCCGGGCCTGGACGAACGAGGCAATTCGGTGGCAGGAGTGGCGGCTCTGGACAGGTTCACAACCTTGACCGGCCTGTCAGTGTTCTAGAGGGGGCGCTGCAGTGTCCCCTCAGGGGCGCGGGGCCGTATCGATATGCGGCTCCGCCGCGTGGGCGCGACCAGCCACAACGCTCCCGCAGTCGGCAAGCCACCGCACCAGGCAGACGCGTCGCAGTCTTCAACACATGGCCACAATCGATCACCGGCCGGACACATCCCGGCTTCCCCCCGGAGAGAACGCCGTCAACTGACGGCCACCCCGCGTTGACACGCTGAGCGAGTGTTGGCCATGGCTTTCCCCGTCGATCTCCGCCGCTGCCAGATACTCGGTCTGGCCGGTACCGCCTTTCTCGCCCTGGGCGGTGAGACGTCCGGCGCGCTGCCGGTCCGGGAACTCCTGGCCCCGAGCTCGGTCCACGCGGCCCTCGGCCTGGTCGGCGTGTACTTCGGCGTCGTCCTGCTGATAGCGGCGTGGCTGCTGCTCGGCCGGCTCGTGCGCAGCGCCGACCCGCCGACCCCGCGCGCCCTGCTGCTGGTACTGGCCGTGTGGGCCACGCCGCTGCTGATCGCGCCGCCGCTGTTCAGCCGGGACGTCTACAGCTATCTGGCCCAAGGGGCCATGGTCGACGCGCATATCGACGTGTACGCGTACGGCCCCTCCCACCTCGGCGGCCCGCTCGCGGACGAGGTCGCCCCGCTGTGGCGGCACACGGCGGCCCCCTACGGCCCGGTGTTCCTCGGCGTCGCCTCCGTGCTGTCCGGCGCGACCCGCGGCGAACTGCCCGCAGGGCTCCTCGGCATGCGCCTGATAGCGCTGCTCGGCGTGGGGCTGATGGCGGCCGCGCTGCCGCGACTGGCCCGGCACAGCGGAGCCGACCCGTCGGCCGCGCTGTGGCTGGGTGCCCTGAACCCGCTCGTGCTGCTGCACCTGGTCGCGGGCGCCCACAACGACGCCATCATGCTGGGCCTGCTGGGCGCCGGACTGGTCGCGGCGCTCGGCCGGTGGCCCATCCTGGGGGCCGTGCTCGTCACGCTGGCCGCGCTGGTCAAGGCGCCCGCCGCGCTGGGCCTCGTCGCCGTCGTACTGCTCCAGATGCGCTCCGGCCACCACCCGGTGAAGGCCGTCCTGACCACGGCCGCCGCGTCCGCCGCCGCCACGGTCGCCGCCACGGCCGTGGCGGGCACGGGATACGGCTGGATAGGCGCCCTGGACACCCCGGTCTCCGCGCAGAACTGGGCACTCACCAGCCTGCTCGGTCGGGCCACCGGTTCGTTGCTGGAGCAGGCCGGCAGCGATCTGGCGCCGCTGGCCGTCCCGGTGTGGCACGCCTTCGGCCTGGTGCTGACCGGGGTCCTGGTGCTCCTCATATGGTGGCGCTGGCGTCCGCGCCCGGTGTACGCGCTCGGCCTGAGCCTGGCGGCCGTGGCCGCCTTCGGACCGGCGATCCGCCCCTGGTACGCGCTGTGGGGGCTGTTCCTCATCGCCGCGGCGGCGCCCAGCACCTCCGTACGGCACCGCGTGGCGGCTCTCACGGGAGTGCTCGCGCTCACGGTACTGCCCAGCGGCGGCTCCGCGGATGTCGGCCAGCTGGTGCTGGCGGTCTCCGGCGGCGTGCTCGCCGTGATCGTCCTGTGGCAGGCACATATGGCCGCGCAGGCCCCGGCGTTGGAGCGCACCGCATGAGACTGCCCAGCACCGACCGCGGCCGGCTCGCGCTCGCTCTCGTGCTCGTCGTGGCCGTAACCGTCTTCACCGCCACCGTGCCGTTGCTGCGCGACTGGTTCGACCTGCGCGTCTACTACGGCACCGTCGACAGCTGGATGCACCACGACGGCCGTCTCTACGACTACCGGGTGCCCGGCACCACATACGGCTTCACCTACCCGCCGTTCGCCGCCGTCGTCATGCTGCCCATGGCGCTGGTGGACCTGCATGTCGCCATCGCGCTGGCGCTGCTGCTCAACCTGGCGGCGCTGGCCTTCGTGCTGCGCGTGCTGACCGGGCGGGCCTGGCGGCGCTACGGCTGGTACGGCTGTGCGCTGGCCGTCTGCGCGCTTGCCCTGTTCGAACCGCTGCGGGACACCTTCAGCTTCGGGCAGGTGAACATCCTGCTGCTGGCCCTGGTGCTCCTCGACTGCTGGTTGCTGTCGACCGGCCGGGAGCGCTGGGCGGGCGTGGGCATCGGCCTGGCGGCGGCGATCAAGCTGACGCCGGCCGCGTTCATCGGTCTGCTGCTGGTGGCCCGGCGCTGGCGGGCCGCCGCCGTGGCGACGGCCGTCGCCACGGCGGCGACGGCGCTGGCGGCGTGGGCGGCGCCGGGGGCGTCCCGCTTCTACTGGACGCACGCGATGTGGGACACCACCCGGGTGGGCCGTCTCGACTATGTCTCCAACCAGTCGCTGCAAGGCATCCTGGCCCGGCTGGACGTGTCGAGCCGCGCGGTCTGGGCGGTGGTGGTGCTGCTGGTCCTGGGCGTCTGGGTGGCCCGCACCCGCCGGGCGGTTGTGGCGGGCGACTGGACGGCGGCGTTCGCGCTGACCGGGCTCACCGCCTGCCTTGTCAGCCCGATCACCTGGGTCCACCACCTGGTGTGGCTGCTGCCGTCCTTCGCCGTCCTGGTCCGCGACGGGCACCGGCGGGTCGCGGCCGTCCTGTACGCGGTGCTGTGCACCAGCGTGGTGTGGCTGTGGTTCGACGACGCGTCCGGCGTCGACGGCTTCCTCGGCAGCAACACCTACGCCTGGATCGCCCTCGGTCTGCTGCTGTGGCTGCCGGTCGGTCAACTCGGCGCCGACCGCTCCACCCTGCCGCGGGTCACGAGCGACACGGCACCGGCCCCCACGCCGGCGGCGCCCGCGACAGCGCAGGCCTCGGCCCAGCCCGCCCCGCCCTCGGGCGCCACCGCCGCCACGACGGGCACCGTCTCGGGCCCCGGACTGGGTCTGGCCCGCAAGCCGTCGAGCGACCCCACCGGTTCGACCCGGCCGGCCGCGCCGAATCCCCAGTCGAGCAGTTCGCCGGCCTCCTCGTAGACAGTGCCCCCGCCGCCCGCCCGGGGATTGAGCACCGTCACGACGAGCGTGCGACCACCCCGGCGGGCGGCGGCGACCAGCGTGTTGCCCGCCTCGCTGGTGTAGCCGTTCTTGATGCCGATCGCCCCCGGGTACCGGGTCACACCGTCGGCGCCGGTCAGCAGCCGGTTGGTGTTGCGGATCGGGTACTTCCAGCCGCCCCCGCCCGGGAACATCGCCTCGGCCGTCCCGCAGAACCGTGCGAACTCCGCGTTGCGCAGCCCCGCCCGGCCGAACACCGCCAGGTCGTACGCCGAAGACACCTGGCCGGGCGTGTCGTAGCCGTCCGGCGACACCACCCGTGTGTCGAGGGCGCCCAGCGCACGCGCCTTGGCCTGCATCCGGGCGGCCGTGGCGCGCCAGCCGCCGTTGAGGGAGGCCAGCACCCGCACGGCGTCGTTGCCGGAGCTGAGGAACACCCCGCGCCACAGATCGGCGATCCGGTACGTACGTCCCTCGGCGACCCCGACCAGACTGCTGCCGGCGCCGATCCCCGCCAGTTCCTCCTCGCGCACGGTGTGCGGGACACCGGCGGGCAGGGTCGGCAGCAGGGTGAGCGCGAAGAGTGTCTTCAGGGTGCTTGCGGGCGGCAGTCTCCGGTGCGCTTCGTGCGCGGCGAGCACCTCGCCGGTGCCGGCGTCGGCCACCAGCCACGACAGCGCCGAGACCTCGGGGACCGGGGGCGTTCCGGGACGTGGCCGCGCCAGTGTGCCGGACCGGTACAGCAGCGCGGGCCGTGGGGTCGCCGCTCGGCTCTCGTCGGCCGTGTCGGGGTCGCGTCCGGTGCGGGCGACCGCCGTGGCGGGCGCGAGCGCCAGCAGACCGGCCGCGCAGAGCACACAGGTGGACACAAGCGTCCGGTAAGGAAATCCGATCTTCATACCGTCAACGTAGGAAGGCAGCCGCCTCGGAACACGCTGGCCGGGCCGGTCGGGGCGCGCCTGCACCCGGACGGGCGATGCTCCGTGACGTCTCACTCGCCGGGCAGCGTCGGCCGGATCCGCCGAAGGAAGGTGGCGTTGTCGGGCGTCTCGCGCAGGCGTTCCAGGAGGGTCTCCAGGTTGGACTGGCCGTCCCGGGTCTGCAGGGCCCGGCGCAGTCCGCGTACGGCGGTCAACTCGGCCGGGGCCAGCAGGAGTTCCTCACGCCGGGTGCCGGACGGGTTGATGTCGACGGCGGGGAAGACGCGGCGGTGGGCGAGGTCCCGGCTCAGGCGCAGCTCCATGTTGCCGGTGCTCTTGAGCTCCTCGAAGAAGTAGTCGTCGGCCCGGGAGCCGGTCTCCACCAGGGCCGTGGCGAGGATGGTGAGCGAACCGCCCTCCTCGGCGAGGCGCGCGGCACCGAAGAACCGCTTCGGCCCGTGCAGCGCGGCCGCGTCGACGCCGCCGCTCAGGGTGCGGCCACCGGACGAGGCCGCGTTGTTGTGCGCCCGGCACAGCCGGGTCAGGGAGTCCAGCAGGATGACGACGTCCTCGCCGGCCTCGACGAGCCGCTTGGCCCGCTCGATGACGAGCTCGGCCAGCGCGATGTGCTGCTTGGGCGCTTGGTCGAAGGTCGAGGCGTACACCTCGCCCCGCACCGAGCGCCGCATGTCGGTGACTTCCTCGGGGCGTTCGTCGAGGAGCACCACCATCAGCCGGCACTCGGGATGGTTGCCGGCGACGGCGGCCGCGATCTGTTGGAGGAGGACGGTCTTGCCGGTCTTGGGCGGGGCCACGATCAGACCGCGCTGGCCCTTGCCCACGGGGGCGATGAGGTCGGCGACCCGGCCGGTCTGACCGGACGCCGGGTGTTCGAGGCGGATCCGCTCACGCGGGTGAAGCGGCGTCAGTTCGCCGAAGCGGCGCCGGTTCTGGCCGGGCGCGCGCCCGTTGACGAGGGCGACCTCGGTGAGGGTGCGCCGGTCGCCGCGTACGCCGTCGACGAGGTCGCCCTTGCGGAGGCCGTACCGGCGGATGAGCGTGGGGGAGACCTGAGGGTCGGCGGGGGTGGGCAGCAGGTTCGCGGCGCGCAGGTGCCCCTTCCCGCTCGCGTCGATGTCGAGGACACCGGTGACGGCCTGGGCCGGGCGCTGCTGCTGGACAGGTGGGTGTTCGAGTGTGGTGGTCATGGTGGTCGGTCCTTTCAAGGACGGAAGGCATGGGACATGCGGAAGGAAGGGATGAGCCGCGGACATCGGGAAGGCGGACAGAGCGCCTTCTGGCGGCGGGAAACAACACCTCGACAGCGACTTACCGCTGGTCACGAGATGGTGCGGAGAAGCCGGTTACATCGACCGGCGAACTACGGGAACTGCACCGGCGCCCACGACTGGGCGTACACAAGTGCTGACACGACGGTACCACGGTCATTCAGCGCGTGGCGAGCAGTCCGTATGGGGGGGAACGCACCCAGGACTTCTCCTATTCCGTGCGTCCACTGTTTCGTACGTCCACTCACTCGGGTGTCGATTCGAACCGGTCCCGTTCGTCGGTGGGGTGTAGGAAGCTCATGAGGACCGGGAGGATCCATGAAGTACATGCTGCTCGTCTGCGGCGACGACACCGCCGACGCCTCGGGCATGACCCCCGTCGAGCCCTGGGTGGAAGACCTCGGCGACCGCCGCGTACGCCTGCACGGCCATCGCCTGGCGCTTCCCGGCCAGGCCGTCACCGTGCGGGTACGCGACGGCGAGGTGCTGCGCGGCGACGGCCCGTTCGCGGAGACGAAGGAGTACGTCGCCGGGTTCGACATTCTGGAGTGCGACGACATCGAGGAGGCGATCGAGGCGGCCGCGCGGCATCCCGTGGCCACCATCGGGGCCATGGAGGTGCGGCCGTTCTGGGAGGACGAGGACGCCGAGACACAGATCCGCAGCCTCGACGCCGAGCTGACCCGGGCGGCGCGGGAGCGGGACGTCGACCGCATGGCGGCCTGCTACGCCCCGGACGTGGTGGCGTACGGCAGGGGCCGGGACCACCAGGGGGCGGACGCCCTGCGCAAGTCGATGGAGGAGTGGTTCGCCGGCGTCACCGGTCCCGTCATCCGCGAGGTGCTGGAGCTGCACGTCCACGTCGACGAGAGCGTCGCCTTCGGTCACGCCCTCGTCCGGCTGCGCGCCACCCGCACGGACGGCACCCCCATCGACGACACGATGTACGTCACCACCGGCTACCGCGACGTCGGTCTGCGCCGGCTGATCGCGCACGAGCACGTCTCTCTCACCGAGGAGCGGTCATGAGGTACGTCCTTTTCATCTGCACCTCCGTCGCAGGCGAGGAACTCAGCCCCGGGGAGATCGCCGAGGACCCGCGCTTCACCGCGTACATCGACGAGGTCCGCAGCCGCGACATCGTCAAGGGCGGCGCCCGCCTGCGGCCGCACAGCGACGCCACCACCGTGCGCGTCCAGGGTGACGAAGTGCTGCTCAGCGACGGGCCCTTCGTGGAGTCCAAGGAGTACGTCGCCGGCATCGACATCATCGAGGTCGCCGACCTGGACGAGGCCATCTCGCTGGCGTCCAGGCATCCCGCGGCCCTCGCCGGCGGCTCGGTGGAAGTGCGGCCGGTCTGGGAGTGAGCGCCACGAACGACGTCGAGGAGGCCGTCGCCGCGGCCTTCCGGGAGGAATGGGGCCAGGTCGTCGCCACCCTGATCCGGGTGACCGGCGACTGGGACCTCGCCGAGGAGTGCGCCCAGGACGCCTTCGCCCAGGCCCTCGACCGGTGGCGGCGCGACGGAGTTCCGCGCCGCCCCGGCGCCTGGCTGACCACGACCGCCCGCAACCGCGCCCTGGACGTACTGCGCCGGGAGGCGGTGGGGGCGCCGAAACTCAGGGAGGTGGCGGTGCTGGCCCGCGACCAGCCGTCGTACGAGCCCGAAGGCGGCGGTGACGACAGTGGTGTGCAGGACGACCGGCTGCGGCTGATCTTCACCTGCTGCCATCCCGCGCTGCCCATCGAGGCCCGGGTCGCCCTGACGCTGCGCACTCTGGCCGGTCTGACCACGCCGGAGATCGCCCGCGCCTTCCTCGTCCCCGAGGCGACCATGGCGCAGCGCCTGGTGCGCGCCAAGCGGAAGATCCGTAACGCCGGGATCCCTTACCGGGTGCCGCCCGCCCATCTCCTGCCCGAGCGCACCACCGGTGTGCTCGGCGTGATCTACCTCCTGTTCAACGAGGGGTACGCGGCCACCGCCGGCGCCGATCTCGTGCGGACGAACCTCTGCGCCGAGGCGATCCGCCTGGCCCGTGTCCTCGCCCGCCTCATGCCCGACGAGCCCGAAGTGCTCGGCCTGCTCGCGCTGTTGCTGCTCCACGACGCCCGCCGGGACACACGGGTCGACGCGGCCGGCGAACTGGTGACCCTGGAGGACCAGGACCGAACGGCCTGGGACCGCGCGAAGGCCGACGAGGGCACCGCCCTGCTGGAGACCGCGCTGCGGCGTGGCCGCGCCGGGCCGTACCAGATCCAGGCCGCCATCGCCGCCTGCCACACCAACGCGCCCGGCGCCGAGGACACCGACTGGGCCGATATCGCCGCCCTGTACGGCGAGTTGAGCCGCTTCGTGCCCTCCGCCGTGGTCCGCCTCAACCGCGCGGTCGCCGTAGGGATGGCCGAGGGCACGGAGGCGGGCCTCGCCCTGGTCGCGCGGTTGGAGGAGGAGGGGGAACTGGCCGGGTACCACCTGCTGCCCGCCACCCGAGCCGATCTGCTGCGCCGCAGCGGTCGTACGGACGAGGCGGCCGACGCCTACCGGCGGGCGCTGGAACTGGTGGAGAACGACGCGGAACGGAGGTTCCTCGAAAGGCGGCTCACCGAGTGCCGATCCGCGTAGGGGATCGGCTGGCGTGTGCCGTGCTCGCGGCGGCCCGAGCCGTCACACCGACCGGGCTTCGGCCTCCTTCGCGATCCGGTCGAACTGCGCCCCCATCGCCTCGGCCAGCGCCTGCGCGCCGGACAGCGGACGGACCATGACCATGAAGTCGTCGATCAGCCCGTCCTCGTTCACCCGGAGGAAGTCGCAGCCGGTGAGCTCCCGGTCGCCCACCCGCGCGGTGAAGACCAGCGCGTGATCGCGGCCGCCCGGGTCGTTGATCTCGCGCACATAGCGGAAGTCCTCGAAGACCCGCACAACACCGCGCAGGATCGCCGCCGTGATCGCCTTGCCGGTGTACGGCTTGAACACGACCGGGCTGGTGAAGACGACGTCCTCCGCCAGCAGGGCCTCGATCGCCTCGGCGTCGCCCGCCTCGACCGCCTCACGGAACGCGCGCATCGGATCACCTCATAGTCAATTAGTTGAGTAGGTGCCGATGAGAATAATCACTTGCTGTTAACGTGTCCACATGTCCCTCAAGTACGCCGTCCTGGCCGCCCTCCTGGAAGGCGAGGCCTCGGGATACGAGCTGTCCAAGGTCTTCGACATCTCGTTCGCCAACTTCTGGCCCGCGACCCCGCAGCAGCTGTACCGGGAGCTGGAACGCCTCGCACAGGGCGGCCTGGTCGAGGCAAGGTTCGTACAGCAGGAACGGCGGCCCAACAAGCGGATGTTCACCCTTACCGAGGCCGGCCGGGAGGACCTGCGCGCCTTCGCCGCCGAGCCGCCCCGCCGGCCCACCGCGATTCGCGACGAACTCCTGATCAAGCTCCAGGCCATGGAGGATCCCGAGGCCACCCGCGCGATGGTCGAGGAGCGCATGACCTGGGCGCGCGGCAAGCTCGGCCGCTACGAACGCCTCCGTGAGCGCATGCTCGACGGACGGACCGAGGGGGAGTACCTGCGCGAGTCCGACCGCGTCGGGCCGTATCTGACGCTGCTCGCCGGAATCTCCTTCGAGGAGGAGATCCTGCGCTGGTGCGAGCGGGTCCTCGCGGTCCTCGAGCAGCGCGTCGCTCAGGGGTGACGCGGATGTTCAGCCCCGACGGACCCTCGCTGCGCGAACTCGCCGTCCAGGCACTGTCGTCCGTCGAGCGCGGATACGACCTGCTCGCCCCGAAGTTCGACCACACGCCGTTCCGCACACCGGAGTCGGTGCTGACCGCCGTCACATCCGCGCTCTCCCGGACCGGCCCGTACGACGACGGGCTCGACCTGTGCTGCGGGACGGGCGCCGGTGTGGAGGTGCTGGCCGACGTGTGCCGGCGCAGCGTCACCGGCGTGGACTTCAGCGCCGGCATGCTCGAAGTCGCCCGGCGGCGGGTGCGGACGGGGGAGCCGAAGGCCGGGAATCCGCGCGTCGACTGGGTGCGCGCGGACGCCCGTGCCCTGCCCTTCGGCCCCGCCTTCGACCTCGTGGTGAGCTTCGGGGCGTTCGGGCACTTCCTGCCCCGTGAGCTGCCGGGACTGTTCGCCCAGGTCCACTCCGTCCTGCGGCCCGGCGGATGCTTCGCCTTCCCCGTCGTCGCCCCGCCCCGACCCGCGTCCCTCGGCTACTGGATGCTGCTGGGCTTCGACGCGGTGATGCGCGTACGCAACGCCGTGTGGCGGCCGCGGTTCGTCATGTACTACCGGGCCTTCCGGCTCGGGGAGGTGCGAAGCGAACTGGCTCGCGCCGGATTCCAGGTGGACCTCCAGGCCCTGCCCGAGTTCGGCCGGCGGCGGGACGGAAGCCCGCGGGTGCGGATGGTCGTGGCGCGACGGCCGGACCGGTAGCGCGCCCGTGCGTGCTCACCCCGCGGCCGGCAGCGTGAACTCGTAGACCAGGGCGTCCTGCTGGGCGTCCACGACGAGGTCCGTGATCTCCAGCGGGCGGGCGTGCTGGTCGTGGACCCAACGAGTGACCCGCACCGCGGACGCTCCCGGGAAGCGGGTGATGGCGTCCCGATGGTGGAGCGAGAGGCCCGCCTTGCGCATCCAGTCGTAGGCGCGGCGCAGTTGGGCGGAGCCGGAGAAGTCGGTGCGCTCGCGATAGCGGCCCAGTTCCGCCACCTCGGCGAGCGCCACCGCGGAGAAGGACGTCACGGCCGTACGCCGGCCGCGTCCGTCGGCGTCCGCGGACTCGTAGCGGTGCACCAGGGTGGGCCGGTGCGGGGCGAGCCCCAGGGCCTCGGCGTGCTCCGGAGGCGGTGTCTCCCAGGCGACCGTGGCCCGGTCCACGGCGCCCGGCCCCGCGGTCCGGGCGCCGACCGGGAAGGTGAGCGACGCCGTGGTCTCGACCGGCAGACCGGGCAGGGTGGCATGGCTGCCCCGCCGGTCGGTGGCGACCAGGCCGCTGCGGCGCAGCACCTCCAGGGCCTGTCGTACGGTCTCCCTGCTGACCTCGAAGTGCTCCGCCAACTGCCGTTCCCCCGGCAGTCGTTCACCGGGCGGTACGGTCCCGTCGCGCAGTTCGTCGAGCAGCTGGGTGGCGATCCTCCAGTACAGCGGCTGCGCTTCGGTGAGCGGGCGGTCGTGCGGGGTGGTGCGGGCCATGCCGCGCCTCCTGTTGGTGACGTGTCGTAGCCGTGCGGGCTCCTTGCGTCACCAGATCCAAGCATTGGTCTACACCACCAGGGAAGGGCGGCCCCTCACTTCGGCCGAAACGACCCGCGCCGGCCGGGCGTCACAGGGCGCTGTAGAGGGCGTCGACCAATGCCATCTTCCGCGGGTCATCGGCGATATGAGGCCCCATCCGGTTCATCGCATAGCCCAGCGACACCCCGGCCTCCGGGTCGGCGAGCCCGCACGAGCCGCCGAGGCCGTCGTGTCCGAAAGCCCGCGGGTTGGGCCCGTACGAGCCGTTCGCCCCGCTCAGCCACAGGCCGAGGCCGACCTCGGTGTCCTTCTCGAATCCGGCGCCGAGCACCAGATCGCGGCAACTGCCCTGTCCCTCGCGCACCCGCTCGGCAGCCTCGGGGGACAGCACGCGATGGCCGGCGTACGATCCCCGTCCGGCGAAGATCCCGTACAGGGCGGCCACCGCACGCGCGGTGCCGTGTCCGTTCGCGGCGGGGATCTCGGCGGCCCGCCACTCGGGCGAGTTGCCCTGAGCGGCTCCCGCGGCCGGGTTGGTCAGCGCGGCCAGGGCGGCGGGAGCCAACTGGCTGAAGATCGCCGCCTGTTCACTGGTCCGCTCGACCGGCGGCTGCACCAGGTCGGCCACCCGACCGGAGTCCTTCTCGGGCAACCCGATGGCGAAGTCGATCCCGAGCGGCCCGGTCACCTCCCGCTCCAGGAAGGCCCCGGGGAGCAGCCCCGACACCCGCCGTACGACCTCCCCCACCAGGAAGCCGAACGTCAACGCGTGATACCCGGAATGCGTCCCCGGTGCCCACCACGGCTCCATCGCCGCGAGCCGCTGGGTCGTCAAGTCCCAGTCGCAGAGCTGCTGGAGCGAGTGCGGCTCCCGCAGACCGGACAGGCCCGCGCGGTGCGACAGCAGATGCCGTACGAGGATCTGCTCCTTGCCGGCCGCGGCGAACTCCGGCCAATAGGCGGCCACCGGCGCGTCGAGGTCCAACAGGCCCCGGTCGGCGAGGATGTGTGCGCACAGCGCCGTCGGCCCCTTGGACGTCGACCACACGTTGACCAGCGTGTCGTGCTCCCAGGGGCGGCTGTGCGCGGCGTCGGCCCATCCGCCCCACAGGTCCACCACCGTCGTGCCGTCGACCGTGACGGCGACCGCGGCGCCCAGTTCCCCGCGCTCCCGGAAGTTCGCCTCGAACGCGGTCCGCACCGCGGCGAACCGCGGATCGCAGTGCCCGTGCACCTGTGCCTCGCGCTCCGCCATGAGCCACCCACCCCTCGTCCTCCACCGGGAACCCGTCGTCCACCGGGAGCCCGGACCGCGGTCCCGCGGCCCGGGCTCCCTGAACGTACCGACTGGTCGGACTGGAAGGAAGGTGCCCAACACGCCGAACTCACACGAGGAACAGTGCGCCTTCCGGCTCCCGGTGACCCTCGACGGTGTGCCAGTAGTCGCGCGTCGCCACGGCCAGCCCCGCGGCGTCGAAACGCGCCAGGACACACCCGGCGAGTGTGACCGGCGCGCCGTCCTCCTCGCTGAGGACCCGGAACTCGGCCACGGCCACGCCGTCCTGGCCGACCACCGGCGCCGAGAACCGCACATCCGTCACCCGCTCCTCGGCGAACGACCAGCGCAGATACGCGGCCAGCTCGGCACGCCCCCGATGCGGCTTTCGGAACGGCATCGAGCGGTGGACACAGTCCTCGGCGTAGAGCTCGAGCAGCGCGTCCACGTCGTGCGTGGCCCAGGCCCGCCGCCAGACCCGGACGAACCGCAACGCTGCCTCTCGCGTCTCCATGCTGGCCCGCTCAGGCGTGTGAGCGCAGCCAGTCCAGCTTGGCCGCCTCGTGGAAGGGGCCGCCGCCCTCGTGGTCGTTGAAGTCGTACACCTCGATGGCCTTCTCGCCGTGCGCCCAGGCGTTGAAGGCGGCGAACACGGTGGACGGCGGGCAGGTCTGGTCCTCCAGGGCCGCCGAGAAGAGGGCGGGCGCCCGGCCGCGGGCCGCGAAGTGGACGCCGTCGAAGTAGGACAGGGTGCGCAGGACGTCCTCGGCGCGGCCGCGGTGGGTCTTGAGGTAGAGGCCGATCTCGCGGTACGGGTGATGGTCGGTGAGGGTGACGGCGCGCGGGTAGTCGAGCAGGAACGGCACGTCCGGCGCGATCGCCGTGAGGTCGGGGACCAGGCCGCCGACCGCGATCGTGATGCCGCCGCCCTGGCTCCCGCCCAGCGCTACCGTGCGCGAGGCGTCGGTCAGGGGGTGCGAGCGGGCGGCCTCGACGGCACGGACGGCGTCCGTGAACACCCGGCGGTAGTAGTAGTTCTCGGGTGCGTCGATGCCCCGGGTCATGAAGCCGGGGTACGCCGGCGCGGCCCCCACCGGATCCGGCGTGCCGCCACCGGCGCCCCACGCGCTGCCCTGGCCGCGCGTGTCCATCATGAAGTGAGCCCGGCCCGTGGAGGCCCACAGCAGGTTCTCGTGCGGCAGGCCGCGCCCACCGCCGTAGCCGAGGAACTCCACGACCAGCGGCAGTGGCTCCGTGGCCCCGGCCGGCAGCCGCAGCCAGCCCTTCACCGGGTGACCGCCGAACCCGGCGAACGTCACGTCGTACACCTCGACCGTGGACAGCCCTGTGTCGACCGGCTCGAAACGTGCGTCCAGGTCGTGCTCGCGCGCTTCCTCGAGAGTCTTGGACCAGAACGAGTCGAAGTCCTCGGGCTCGACGGACTCGCTGCGGTACTCGCGCAGTTCGTCGAGCGGAAGGTCGAACAGGGCCATGGAGGACCGCCTTTTCAAAGAGTGACCGCGGATGATCACACCGTACGTGGATGATCGGAGGACTCGCCAGATCCTTGCCGGTCAAGCGCCTACGATGGCGCCATGACGTCTGCCGTCGATCACCCGGTCGGGACGGCGGATCTACTGGTCAGGGACGCCGAACTGCCCGTCGTGGACGGCGAGTGGGAGATCCCTGGCGGCTGGCCGGCCGTCACCGGTGGTCGGGTGACCGCCGCCGGCAGCGCCGGGAGCTAACCCGGGCCCGCACCCCGGTCTCCGCGGCCGGACGGAAGGTGTGCACGAGGGGCAGACCCGGCGCGTGCGGGGAGGCAGACCTACGACATGTCGCTGGTCATGCCCGACGGCCCGTCCACTGCGGCTCCGTGTGCGCCCATTCCTCCTCCCATTCGGCCAGACGGCGACTCATCGCGGTATGCCGTACGACGGTGTGACCGAGGAGGATCAGGGCGGCCGTGCCGACCGTCACACAGACGCCGATGGTGACGGTCTGCTGCCAGACAGCCGTGCCGTCCGGCGGTGGGGCCACGGTCCGGCCCCGGGAGTCCAGCCAGACGTCGACCGTCTCGCCGGGCCGGGTGCCCACCGGAACATGGGCCGTGGCCGTGCGCGCTCCGTTCGCCGGGTCTGTCCAACGGACGGTGACGTTGGCGGACGGCTGCCGCCCGCCCTGTGCCATGGGAACCGCGTTCGAGGTCCGGCCGACGACCTCGGCCCGTACCTGGCGGCGCTCGTCGCGCTGCGCCTTGACCGTGGCCCTGGCGTCGTCATGAGCCCACCAGGCCGCGAGCACTCCGACCAGCGGCGCCAGCACGACCAGCAGGACGGCCACGGCCAGTAGCGTCCACGCCTCCACGACATCCGACCGGCGCCGCAGCGGACTCGGCCGCCGGCGCCAGCCACGCACCCGGCTTCGCATGACGTCCAGGTACCCCGCACACCGGACATCGTTCCTGACAATCCCGGACGGATACGCCTCCCGCGCCCCGAAGAGCCGTCAGCCGAAGCGTTCGATCCGGATCCGGTCCACTGGCTGACCCGCTGCCACGAGCAACCGTGAAGCATGCTCGGCGAACCCATTGGAGCCGCACACATAGGCCTCCCACCCACCGGGCGGCTGCTCGGCCAGGAGTGGCGCCATATGTGCCGCGGCTATACGTCCCACGGGCACACCGTCGGGCGCACTCCGCGTGAACACCGGCGTCGTCTCCGCGCCGAACTCCCGTGCGTAGATCAGCCCCTCGGGGCTGCGCGCCGACACCAGCAGCCGCAGCGGCACATCCAGGCCCCGCGCCCGGTGGTGGCGCACCATCGACATCAGCGGTACGACACCGGAGCCGGCGCCGACCAGCAGCGCGGGCCGGTCCCCGGGCCAGGCGAAGAAGCCGCTGAGCGGGCCGCGCACCTCGACCGAGTCACCGGGCTTCGCCACCGTGTGGAACCAGCCGGAGACCTCACCGCCGTCCACATGGTCCAGGGTGAGTTCGATGTGCCCGGAGTCGTCCGGCGCGGAAGCGATCGAGTAGTGGCGCTGGGCCACATAGCCGTCCTCGGCCGTCAGCCGCAGTGCCAGGTGCTGGCCCGGCAGATGACCCGCCCAGGCGGGCACCGCGAGCCGGAAGGTGGCGGCCCGCGGGGTCTCCCGGCGGATCTCGGTGATCGTGGCCGTCTGCCACATCGTGGCGGCCTGCTCGCTGACGGCGATCCGCCCGGGAACGGCGAAACGCGTCGGCGGCGTGAATGGCGTGAATGTCTCAGTCACCTCAGTCACCGGAGTACCGCTGCTCCTCCCACGGGTTGCCGCGGGCGTGGTAGCCGTTCCGCTCCCAGAACCCCGGCTCGTCCTGGTCGACGATGCGCAGACCCGCGATCCACTTGGCGCTCTTCCAGAAGTACAGGTGCGGCACCAGCAGCCGCGCCGGGCCACCGTGCTCCGGCGCGAGCGGCTGCCCGTCGTACTCCCAGGCGATCCAGGCGCGTCCACCGGTCAGGTCGGCGAGCGGCAGGTTGGTGGTGTAGCCGGTGTGCGCATAGGCGACGGCATGTGTGGCGGACACATGGGGCCGGACCATATTGAGGAAGGCGTCCAGCGACACACCGGCGAACCGCACACCGAACTTCGACCAGCCGGTCACGCAGTGGATGTCGCCCTCATACACCGACCTGGGCAGCTCGTGCGCCTCCTCCCAGCTCCAGCCGCGCGGCTCCTCGACCAGGCCGTCGACGCGGAAGGACCACTCGGCGGGCGTCAGCTCGGGCGTGACCTCGGCGGACAGCACGGGCCAGTCGTCGCCGGCGTCGTACTGGCCGGGCGGCAGCGCGGCATTCCGGACGCGTGGGCGTCCGGTGAAGCCTCGGGTGATGTTCATAGGGGTGGCGCCTCCAGGCCGTCGTGAGCGACGGCCCGCGGTTCGAGCGTGATCGGTACGTTCTTCGTACAACCGTACGTGCTCCGGTGCCGTCACCCGCTCGCGGGCCGGGGGAGCGACGACTCGGCGAGAGTGCCTCGGCCGCCTTCGTATATGCCTGGGAGCGGTCGTGATCGTTGGGGTAGTGTTGCCGTCCGGCCGGGGCAGTCCCGGCGTGGACAGTCAGGGAGGTGAGACCCATTACCGCTGTGTCAGGTCGGGTGCTCTCCCCTCGGGTCGGCGCGGATCACCGCCGGTAGGCGACCGCGAGAGCATCCTTCGGCTTCCGAAAGGCTCTCGGCTTCCATGCCCCCTCTGTCTCCTTCCTCGCCCGCATCCCGTCCGCCGCTCCCGCGTGACGGCATCGTGGCCGCGCTTCGTGCCGCCGGCTGTGTCTTCGCCGAGGACGAGGCCCGGCTCATCCTGGCCGCCGCCCGCACCCCGGACGAGCTCGCCGCCATGGTGGACCGGCGCGTAGCGGGTCTGCCCCTCGAACTCGTCGTCGGCTGGGCCGAGTTCCGCGGGCTGCGCATAGCCGTCGAACCCGGCGTCTTCGTGCCCCGCCGCCGTACCGAGTTCCTGGTCGAGCAGGCCCTCGCCCTCGCACCCGAGGCGTCCGTGCTCGTCGACCTGTGCTGCGGCTCGGGCGCGGTCGGCGCGGCCCTGGCCGCCGCACTCGGCCCGCGCGGCCCGATCGAGCTGCACGCCGCCGACATCGACCCGGTGGCCGTGCGCTGCGCCCGCCGCAATGTTGCCCCCTACGGCGGTCAGGTGCACACCGGCGACCTGTTCCAGGCGCTGCCCGCCGGACTGCGCGGCCGGGTCGGCGTCCTCGCGGCGAACGTGCCGTACGTACCCACCGACGAGGTCGGCCTGCTGCCCGCGGAGGCGCGCGACCATGAGCCGCGCGTCGCCCTCGACGGCGGCCCGGACGGCCTGGACGTGCTGCGCCGGGTCGCCGCCGAGGCGTCCCGCTGGCTGGCGCCCGGCGGCTGTCTGCTGATCGAGACGAGTGAACGCCAGGCGCCGACGGCCCTGGAGTCCTTCACCAGCAGCGGACTGTCGGCGCGTCTGGTCGTGTCGGAGGAGCTGTACGCGAATGTCGTGATCGGTCTCAAGCAGCCCTGATCAGTACGACCCACTCGTCCGTGTCGGGGTCCTTGACGGTCGACTCGCCGTGCACGCCGCCTCCGAGGAGGCCGGACCACATGCCGGGCCGGCGCCGCCGACCGGGAGGCCGACGGTGAGGGGCCGTTGCCCGAGTCCGACGAGGTCGCGGCGCAGGCGACCGTTCCGCCGAGGGCCAGCGCGGCCACCGTGGCCGCCGCCGTCACCGTCCGGGCGCGGACCACCCTCGCGTGGACGGCGCCGCCGCCGTCAACTCAGGGGCAGCACACGTGCGATGAGCAGCGCCACATCGTCGGAGTTGTCGGGCCTGTGCAGGGTGCGCAGCAGCAGGTCGCAGCACTCCTCCAGGTCGCGGTCGGGGTCGTCGAGGAGCTCCAGGAGCGCGTCGAGGCGCTCGTCCAGCGGGTGTTGACGGGTCTCGACGAGTCCGTCGGTGTAGAAGACCAGCTGGTCGCCCGGCCCGAGATCCACGGTCGTCGTGGAGAAGGCGACACCGCCCACGCCCAGCGGCGCTCCCGTGGGCAGTTCGAGGAGTTCCGGGTCGCGGCCGTGGCGGACGCGGACAGGGGGCAGATGGCCCGCGTTGGCGATCCGGCACTGACGCAGCTGAGGGTCGTGGACGGCGTAGACGCAGGTGGCGATGGAGTGGTCGAGGCCCTCGGTGATCTTGTCGAGGTGTTCCAGGAGCAGGGTCGGTTCGAGGTCGAGCGAGGCCAGCGTGTGGGTGGCCGTGCGCAGCCGGCCCATGGTCGTGGCGGCGTCGATGCCGCTGCCCATCACATCGCCGACGACGAGCGCGGTCTTGCCGCCCTCCAGCGGGATCACGTCGAACCAGTCGCCGCCGACCTCGGCGCTCGCGCCCGCCGGCTGGTAGCGGGAGGCCACCTCCAGGCCGCCGGTCACCGCGGGGTGGCTGGGCAGCAGGCTGCGCTGGAGCGTCAGGGCGGTGTCCCGGGCGTTCTGGTACCAGCGGGCGTTGTCGATCTGCACGGCCGCTCGGGCGGCCAGTTCCCGGGCGAGCAGCAGGTCGTCCTCGCTGAACGGCAGCGGATTGCGGGTGCGCTTGAGGTCGAGCGCGCCGAGCACCTCGCCGCGCGCGATCAGCGGCACTGCCAGATAGGAGTGCACACCCGCGCGCCCCAGCTGCACCGCCGCCTCGGGGGAGCGGGCGATCCGCGGCAGGTCCTTCTCCTCGACGTGGGGGACCATGACCGGGCTCGCGGTGCGCACACACTCGGTGACGAGGCGGTCCGAGCCGTAGCGGGCGACCTCGCCCGGCGGATCGGCGGCGTCGAGGGCCTCGGTGGCATGCTCGGCCTGGACGGCCAGGGCGCGGATCACCGCCGGCTCGGCGGGGCCGAGGGTGCTGCGTCTGCCCTCCACCACCGCTTCCAGCAGGTCGACGGCGGCGACGTCGGCGAGTTCCGGCACGGCGACGTCGGCCAGTTCGCGCGCGGTGCGGTCCAGCTCCAGTGTGGTGCCGATCCGCGCGGAGGCGTCGGCGATCAGGGCCAGGCGCCGTCGTGCCGTCTCGGCCTCCAGGGCGGCCTGATGCTGCTCGGTGATGTCCACGGCCATCCCGGCCACGCCGAGCACCGTCCCCGTGGTGTCCTCCAGCCGGTAGAGCGAGACGGACCAGTGGTGCTCCCGGTCGGGATCGGCCTGGGTGCGGCCCACGATGTGCTGGTTGACGAACGGACGACCGGTCCGCAGCACCTCCAGCAGGGCCGCCTCGACGCCGTCGGCGTCGACATCGGGCAGCAGCTCGCGCGGTGTGTGGCCGATGTGGTCCTCGGCGGAGATGCCGTTGAGCTGCGCCAGCGCCGGGTTGACCGAGACGTAGCGCAGTTCGGTGTCGAGGACGGCGAGACCGATCGGGGCCTGCGCGATCGTGCGCGTGGACAGCGCCACGTCCCGCTCCACCTGGCGCACGGTCGTCTGGTCGGCGCACAGACCCAGCGCGTAGACATCGCCCTGGTCGTCCAGCAGCCGCATGTTGCGGAACTCCACCAGGCGCGTGGCGCCGTCCTTGCGCCGGATCGGGAACGCCCCGGCCCAGCCCTCACCGGTCTCCATGACGTCGGCGAACAGCTTGACCACCAGGTCGACGTGCTGCTCGTGAACCATGATCCGGGCGGCGTACTCGCCCAGCGCCTCCTGCGCCGAGTAGCCGAACAACTTCTCGGCCTGGGGGCTCCACAGCACGATGCGACCCTCGGTGTCCAGCACCACCGAGGCCACGGCGAGCACGTCGAGCAGGCCGCTCGGACCCACCGGCCCGCGCACCGGCTCGCCGCCCTCGGCGCCGGGAGATTCGGCTGGAGACATCCCACGCACCGCCTTCGCCCATTGTCGCGGCACGCCGCTCCCCCGTGCCGACTCCCCTTGTTCTACCGCGTTCAACCGTCTCCGGGACCCCTCGGTCGTTCACCTCCACCATCCCTCAACACAGCGGAGGACGTCCGACGAAGCCGGCACCGGGGCACGGGACTGTGGCCGATCAGACAGCAGCCGTTCGTCTGCTTGGTCTGTACATGACCACATCGCCCCGCCAGACTGTCCGCCGACGCGCACCCCCACCCCCCAAGGAGTCACCCCATGGCCCTGCGTGCCTGGCAACGTTGTCATGCCGTTCTCACCGGCCTCGTAACCCTGGCCTCCGCCGCGGTGCTGTCCACCGCGGCGCCCGCCCAGGCCGCCGACACCTGGACGGAGGTCGGCTCCGACCGCGCCGACCCGCTCACCGAGAGCCAGGGCCTGACCTCGGTGGAGGTCCCGGCGAACAGCCCCAACCGCTACACCGGCATCGGCACCATCCCCGTCTCGGTCTCCAGCCGCGGCTGGAACCATGTGGGCGACCCCGACGCCTCGTACAACGGCTATTACATCGAGCCGTACCAGGCGGACTCGGGCACCGCGAAGATGTTCCGGGTGCAGGCGCCGAACGGGTCCTGGTCCGAGTACGTCCACACGCTGGGCTCCGGCGAGGCGCTGAACAACTCCTTCGTCGCCATCACGCCCGGCGGCCAGTGGATGGTCTCCGGCGAGTGGGGCACCATGACCCGCCTGCTCGTCCACCCCACCCCCGGCGTCAACGCCGGCACATCGCCCTCGGCGAACCTCCCGTGGACCTCCAGCATCCGGCTGGACCACGCCGTACGCGATGTGCAGGGCTGCGACTTCCTCAGCGCCACGACCCTGCTGTGCGCCTCCGACGACCCCGCGGGCACCCTCTTCGGCATGACCAAGCCGCTGCTCCGGATCGACCTGTCCGCCGAGCCCGGCTCCTCCGACGTGACCGGCCATGTCACGGCGCTGCGCCAGCTCCCGCTGCGCAGTTCTTGCTCGGGCGACTTCGAGTCGGAGGGCATCGACTACGACCGCCGTACCGGCACCCTCAGGGTGATCGTCATCTCGCCGGGCTTCTGCGTGCTGACCGACAGCAAGACGTACCGCTTCACCCGCGGCTGAGGCGCGGGCGGGACGGCTCCGCCGGTAGTGCTCCGGCGCGCGTGGTGCTTTTCTTGGGTTGGGGTCCGGTTCCGCGGGCTACCCGTGGCACCGCGGTGTGGCCACGAGAGGAGCGATCACGATGGATCGTGAACGACTGCACGAGGAGCCCGTGTCCGTCGAGATCAGCGGATGCAGCAAGGAGGACGCCCGGATCGTGTTCGACACGCTGTGCACGTGCTTCGAGTCCGACCGGGGTCCCGACGACGTGCCGCAGCAGCTCCATGAGACACGCCCGATGGTGTGGCTCGGCACCTTCGAGGTGACGGACACGCACGAGTGTCCGCCGCCCGCCCGGCTCTCGTCGTCCGTCGAGGCCGACGCGCAGGGCGGCTACTGGGCCATCGAACGGCTCCGCACGACGCTGGACTCCCTGTTCACGGTGCACGACCTCACCTCGGCCTCGGGTGACCAGGAGCGGGAGCTGCACGTGGTGCTGAAGAGCCGTCCCGGCCTGTGACGGCTCACGGTCTCTGACGGCCGAGTTCGGCAAGGGCGAGCTCGGTCACGACGAACCCAGCAGGCCGAGTACGGCGCGCCGGTAGACGGCGTGGACGGCGGGCAGGTCCTCCAGACAGGCCCGCTCGTCCACGCCGTGCAGACCCGCGTAGCGCACCCCGAAGCCCGCCGTGGCCGGGATGCCCTCGCCCGCGAGCAGATTGCCGATGTTCGACGGGCCGGCGGTCTTCGGCCGGACGGCGAGTCCTGCTTCGGACGCGGCCTCCAGCAACGCCGCCGCGGGCTGCCGGTGCTCGGCGAGTCGATACGGCGGCCAGGAGGCCACCGGGGTGACCGCGGTCGGGCGCGGCGCGGGTACCCGTGCGTCCAGCTCGCCCGCCGCCGCGCGGACCAGCTGCTCGGCGTCGCGGGCGTCGAAGCCGGGGGTGGTGCGGATGTCGACGCCCAGCTCGCACAGGTCGGGTACGACCGAGTAGCCCTGGCCGCCGTGGCAGGAGGTCACCGTCAGCTTCGGCGGCAGGGGGAACTCGCCTTCGACGCCCGGGAGTTCGGACTCCTCCAGGAGCCGTACGAGACGCGCCGCGCGGGAGACCGCACCCGGCGCCGCACGGCGGGACGCCGAGTGGCCCGAGGCCGCGTGCACCGCGATCGTGGCCCGCCACAGGCCGCGCCCGCCGACCACGACCTCGTCGAGCCCCGGGTAGCCGATCAGCACTCCGGCAGGGCGGACCGCCTCCGCATCGGCCAGATAGGCGCGGGCGCCGCCGAAGGCCCCGGTGTGCTCGTCGGCGTCGAGGAGTACCGCGAGGCCGCCGGACAGGTCGCCGGCCCGGCCGTGCAGTTCGGCGGCGATGGCGCAGAACATCGCCGCCGCGAGCTTGGAGTCCGCCGCGCCTCTGCCGCGCAGCCAGCCGTCGACGACCTCGCCGCAGTCCGGAGGGAACGACCACGCGGCCTCGTCTCCGTAGGGCGCGGTGTCGACGCAGGCGTCCAGGGCCCACCAGGGGCCGGGCCGGCCGCCCGCGACCTCGATCAGCAGGCCGACGGCGCCCTTGTCGCCGTAGAGGCGGCGATACGGCAGCTCGCGCCCGGCGAGCCACTCTTCCAGGACGCCGAGGACGGGCCCGTAGTCGTCGATCCCGGCGCGGCTGGGGCGGCGGATCAGCCGCTGGGCGAGGTCGATCACGTCGGCGTGTGCGGTCATGGGGTCACTGTGCCCGAAGGCGGTGGTGCCGAGGCGGTCGGTGGCGATGGCGGCAGGTGGCGACGGCGACCGGTGGCGGTGGCGACCGGTGGCAGTGGCCGGTGTCACCTCTCCTCGGTTGTGCAACTAGTTGCATAAAGGCTCCGCGGTCCTCTACAACTACGTCAGGCACGACACCGCACGGAGGGGCCCGATGAGCCGATACCCGCACCTGCTGAGCCCGCTGGACCTGGGCTTCACCACGCTGCCCAACCGCGTCCTCATGGGCTCCATGCACGTCGGTCTTGAGGAGGCCGAGCGCGGCTTCGAGCGCATGGCGGCCTTCTACGCGGAGCGGGCGCGCGGGGGAGTGGGCCTGATCGTCACCGGCGGTATCGCGCCCAACGACGAGGGGCGGCCCTACGAGGGCGGCGCGAAGCTCACCACCGAGGCGGAGGCCGAGCAGCACCGGGTCATCACCGAGGCCGTGCACCGCGAGGGCGGCCGGATCGCGATGCAGATCCTGCACTTCGGCCGGTACGCCTACCACCAGGACCTCGTCGCCCCGAGCCCGCTCCAGGCGCCGATCAGCCCCTTCCCGCCGCGCGAGCTGACCGACGCCGACGTCGAGCGGACCATCGACGACTACGCGCGCGCCGCCCGCCTGGCCCGGCAGGCCGGGTACGACGGCGTGGAGATCATGGGCTCCGAGGGCTACCTGATCAACGAGTTCATCGCCACGCAGACCAACCACCGCACCGACCGCTGGGGCGGCTCGTACGAGAACCGCATGCGCTTCCCGGTCGAGATCGTCCGGCGGGTGCGCGAGGCCGTCGGCGACGACTTCATCATCGTCTACCGGCTGTCCATGCTGGACCTCGTCCCCGGCGGCTCCACCCTCGACGAGGTGATCACGCTCGCCAAGGCCGTCGAGGCCGCCGGCGCGACGATCATCAACACCGGTATCGGCTGGCACGAGGCGCGCATCCCGACCATCGCCACCTCGGTGCCGCGCGGCGCCTACACCTGGGTCACCAAGCGGCTGATGGGCGAGGTGTCCGTCCCGCTCGTCACCACCAACCGCATCAACACCCCCGAGCTGGCCGAGGAGTTGCTGGCCGACGGCTGCGCGGACATGGTGTCGATGGCCCGCCCGATGCTCGCCGACCCCGACTTCGTCGCCAAGGCCGCCGCCGGAAAGCCGGAGGCGATCAACACCTGCATCGGCTGCAACCAGGCCTGTCTCGACCACACCTTCAGCGGCAAGATCACGTCCTGCCTGGTCAACCCGCGCGCCTGCCACGAGACCGAGCTGACGCTGTCCCCGACCCGGCTGCGCAAGCGTGTCGCGGTCGTCGGCGCCGGACCGGCCGGCCTCGCCTGTGCCGTGAGCGCGGCCGAACGCGGCCACGAGGTCACCCTGTTCGACGCCGCGAGCGAGGTCGGCGGCCAGCTGAACGTCGCCCGCAAGGTCCCCGGCAAGCAGGAGTTCGACGAGACGCTGCGCTACTTCCGCCACCAGCTCCACTGGCAGGGGGTCGACGTACGCCTGAACACCTGGGTGGCCGCCGAGGACCTCGCCGGCTACGACGAGGTGGTGATCGCCACCGGCGTCACCCCGCGTACTCCGGACATCCCCGGCATCGACCACCCGAGCGTCGTGGGTTACCTCGACGTCCTGCGCGACGGCGCCCCCGTCGGTGAGCGCGTCGCCGTCCTCGGCGCGGGCGGCATCGGCTTCGACGTCGCCGAGTTCCTCACCGACGGCGGCGACAAGGCGAGCGAGGACCCGGCGACGTACTTCCGCCAGTGGGGCGTCGACATGGACTACACGGGCCCCGGCGGCCTCGCCGCCCCCGAGCGGCCCGCCCCGCCGCGCACCGTCCATCTGCTCCAGCGCAAGACCAGCAAGGTCGGCGCGGGACTCGGCAAGACCACCGGCTGGATCCACCGCACCGAGCTCAAGCACCGGGGCGTCACCATGGTCCCGGGCGTGCGTTACGACCGTATCGACGACGCCGGACTGCACGTCACGGTCGGCGAGGAGAGCACGGTCCTCCCCGTCGACACCATCGTGCTGTGCACCGGACAGGAGCCGCGGCGCGACCTGTACGAGGCGCTGCTGGCCGCCGGTCGCACCCCGCACCTCATCGGTGGCGCCGACGTGGCCGCCGAACTGGACGCCAAGCGGGCCATCAAGCAGGGCACCGAGCTGGCAGCGAGCATGTAGGGGCGCGCGAGCGCGTCTCTACGATGACCCCATGTCACTCCCGCACGCGATCCTCACCGCCCTGCTCGAAAAGCCGTCCTCGGGGCTGGAGCTGACCCGCCGCTTCGACAAGTCGATCGGGTACTTCTGGTCGGCGACGCATCAGCAGATCTATCGCGAGCTGGGAAAACTGGAGGCCGAGGGGTTCATCCGGACCCTGCCGTCGGAGCAGCCGGCCCGTGGGCAGAAGAAGAGCTACGAGGTCCTGCCCGCGGGCCGCGCCGAACTGGCCCGCTGGACCGGCGCGTCCCAGGACCCCCGGCCGCATCGCGACACGCTGCTGTTGCGGATGCGTGCCGCGGCGGTCGTGGGGACCGAGGGCATCGAGGCGGATCTGCGCCGCCATCTCGAACTGCACCGACGGCAGTTGACCGAGTACGAGGAGATCGAGAAGCGCGACTTCCCGCCCGGCAAGGACAGCTCGCAGGACCGGCTGCGGCACCTGGTGCTGCGCGCGGGCCTGGATCTGGAGACCTTCTGGATCCAGTGGCTCACGCGCGCGCTGGACGAGTTCGCGGAGCTGCCGGGGCACGAGACGGCGTGAGCCGGGGGCCGTGCCCGACGGCGACGGCCGCTGGTGCACCGACCTCAGAGCCGGTACGGCTTCGACTTGTGGCGCAGGTACCAGACCGTGCCCGCGACAGCCGTACCCACCAGCACACCGCCGCCCACCAGCGTCAGGGTGCCGAAGTCCGTGGAGGAACCGCCCACGCCGCCCATGACGCCGCGTGACGGCGAGGCCGTGGCGGAGATCGTGCGGGTGGGGGTGGCGCCCGCGACGACGACCGACTGGGTGCCCGCCGTCGTGCCGTTGGAGCACACGACGATGACGGTGTACGTGCCGGGACTCACGTTGGCCCAGGCGGCCGACTGAAGCGCGGCCGTCCCCGACAGGGAGACCTGGCGGCCCTGGGCGAAGTTCGCCTGTCGGCTGTTGAGCAGCGAGGCGTTGCCCCAACTGCCGTTGACGTTGGTGCACGCGCTGGTCGTGACGGAGACCGTGGACCCGGTGGTGCTCACGGAGATCCCCGAGACGGCGGCGGTCTGGGCGGCCGCGAAGAGGGGAAGTGCGGAGGCGGCTGCCACGGTCAGGCCCGAGCGGAGGAAGAGCGATGAGTTGCGCATGTGGATTCCCTCCGGCGGCACGGTCGGCGGTACGTCGGTTGCGCCGCCGAGGGTCGGGAACGCCCGTGCTGCCTCAGGGGAAGCCAACGCGCCCGGGGGACGGCCCGCACGCGGGCGTGCCCCGGACAGGTGACGCGCTGCTGCGTCCGGGTGACTGCTGACCGGTTGTCAGCCCTGCTCGCGGCCGGTCGTCACCGTCCGCTCCGCCGAGAAGCCGCCCCAGGTGCCGTCCGGCAGCCGCCCCCGGATCCGCACCCGGTGGCTCACTCCGCTCTCCGGGCCCAGGTAGAAGCTGTACGTGGCCTTGTCCCGGGGTGCGCTTCCGCCGTACACCAGCGAGGTCGCCGCACGGCCGTCGAGTTGGACCTGATACTCCGTGACGACGCCGTCGGTGCGCGGCGGCACCCAGCTCAGGTCGAGGTGGTACGCCCCGTCCGCGCGATGGGTCGTGGCCCGGAAGCCGGTCGGCGCGGTGCCTCGCCCGTCGTCGGTGCCGGGCGTGGTGACGCGGACGGCCGCCGTGGCCGGGGAGAGGTTGTCGGCCGCGTCCCGGGCCCGGACGGTGAACGAGTAGCGGGTGCCCGGCCTGAGCCCGGTGACCACGGTCGCCGTCTGGTTCCCGCCCACACTGTGGATCTTTGTGTCGCCCTGATAGATGTCGTACGACTCCACGTCCCGGTCGTCCGTCGCCCGTGACCACGACAGCTGAACCGCCCGGCTGCCGACCGCCCGGCCGTCCGCCTTCCCCGGCCGTGTCGGGGCGGACCGGTCGGCGGCCACGGCCCTGGGCGTCGTCGCCCGGACCTGCTTGCTCGGCGGGCCGAGACGCCCGTCCGTGTCACGGGCCCGCACGGTGAACGCATACGTGGTCGCGGGCTTGAGCATGGTGACATCCACCATGTGCGCGGAGCCCGGCACTTCCTTGACCTTCGTGGGTCCCCGATACACCTCGTAGACCTGGATGCCGCCCTCGGCCGGGACCGCGTTCCACATGACGTGCACGTTGCTAGCGCTGCCCGCGGCGGCGGTGACACCCGTCGGCGCCCCGGGCGGCCGGCCGCCGCCGTCCCCGTCCGCCGCGCCCCATGCGCAGGCGGAGAGAAACAGCGCGAGTGCCGCACAGACGACGGCGGACATGAGTACGGGAACGCGTCGCACGACTGTGCCTCCCGGGGCCGGCCTCGCGGCAATGGTCCGGACCAATATGACCCGGGTGACGCGCTCACATCAAGAGGGTGTTCGCCGGTGGCCTGCGGGCCGTCGGAGACTTCTCGCTCGTTGGTGACCCGCGCGGAGGATTACGTATGCTGAAGCTCCTCGCGGCCGAACTCTCCTTGAGGGATGGGCAGTTCGTGCCGCCCGGCGCGGGGCCGCTGTCGTCGCTGATCCGGCGCCGGACGCGGGTGGCCGGGGGGTCGGGCCCGGTGCGGGCTCAGACCCCCGGCCCCTGGCTTGAGCCCGGGGACCGATGTCGTGTCGGTCGGGATGTGCGCCGTACGGACCTCTGTGGTGGCAGCATGATCGAAACACCAGCAGATTGGGCTGGGTGTTCGTCAGTACCCGATGAGTGTCCGTCAGTGTCCCCGGCGAGAGGTTCCTTGTCGTGCGTTTCCAGTCACTGACGCTGGCCGCCGCAGGCGCCGCCCTGCTCGCCCCGACCACACCGCCCCCCGATCCGCCCGCCGACCCGGACGGACCCGAGGTACGCCGTGAGGCCGACGTCAGCGCCGCTGAGCTCCTGTCAAAGGTGAGCGGGTGCACCGCCGTCTCCCAGGGGCGCTACCGCAGCGACAGCGGTGCGTCCGCGACGATCCCGGTGTGCGGGACGGACGATGTCGTGTTCTGGAAGGCCGACATGGACATCGACTGCGACGGTCAGGCCACCGACCGCTGCAACAGCCGTACCGATCCGTACTTCTCCGACGCGACGGCCTTCCAGCAGTCCGACGGCCGCCAGTTGAGTGCCGAACATCTTCCGTACATCGTCGTGCCCACCCCGAGCGGCATCTGGGACTACCGTGCCCACGGCATCCGTGGCGGCTCGGTCGCGGCCGTCGTGTACGGGGACCGGGTGCGCTACGCGGTCGTCGGCGACGTCGGGCCGCGCGACATCATCGGCGAGGCGTCGTACGCCACCGCCGAGGCCCTCGGCATCCCGCCCGATCCGCGCAGCGGCGGCACGGCCTCCGGCGTCACCTACATCGTCTTCAAGGACTCGCGGGTGACACCGATCGAGGACCCCGCGGCCGCGGAAGCGGCCGGGGATCGGCTGGCGAGGAAGTTCGTCGGCGGTGAGTGAGGCGGTTGGTCCGAGGCTGCTCGCACAGGGTGCTTGAGGGCCCGTCAGACCGCCGACCAGTCGTCGTCGACGGCCAGGATCGCGCCGTTGATGTTGCTCGCGGCGTCCGCGGCGAGGAACAAGAGGGCAGCGGCCTGCTCCCCGGGCTGGGCCGGCCTGCCGATGGCCCTGCGCGCGGCGGTCGAGCACTACGCGTGGCACACCGCCGACACCCACCCCGACCGGGACACCGCACGAACTGGCGGCGACACTGCGCTCGGCACTGGCGGTCGTGGGGAAGGGCGTTGCCCAGGAGGGGCGTGCGGGGCGACGCCCTCGGTAGGGCTGTCGGCTCGGCGAAGCCTCATCCGCGCTCACGGAGGTACGCCTCCAACTCCGCGGCCCCCGTCAGCATCGCCCGCCCACGCGAGGAAAGCCGACCCCGCCAGTCGCGCAGCGCGGCCTCCAGCGGCTCCAGCCCGCCGGCCGACCGCACCTGGGCGATCAGCGGGGCGATCTGCTCCAACAGATAGCCGCCCCGCCTGAGTTGATGGGCCAGCCGGGCGTCCCGTACATCAGCCTCGTCGTAGACCCGGTAGCCGGTCAGCGGGTCACGGCGCGGGCGCACCAGTCCGGCCCGCTCCCATTTGCGGAGCGTCGCGGGCCGGATTCCGAGCCTGTCCGCCAGCGGCCCGATGAACGTGTCGCCGGGCCCGGACGCCGAGGCCGGCTCGGGCCCCGCGCCGGGCTCGGGCCTTGCGCCGGTCTCCAGGTCGCGCAGGGCCCTCTCCACGGCCTGAAGGGTTCGCCGGTCGTCGAGGAGTTCGGCATGGCTCTCGTCGATGAGCCGGAACGCCTCATCGACCGAGCCCTGGTTCACGGCCCGCATGATCGATGTCGCCGTCTGGTGGCCATGGCCGGGCACCAGGGCGAGAAACGCGCGCAGGGCCACCGCGTGCAGCGAGGTGTAGGCGCGGTAGCCGTGGGGTGTGCGACCGGCTGCCGGAAGGATGCCGGCCTCCTCGTAGTTCCGGATCGCCTGAGTGGACAGACCGTGCCCGCGCGCCAGATCGACCGGCCTGAGCCGCTCTCCGCTTTGAAGGTCTCCTCTTTGAAGGTTTCGCCCCATGTTGCGGACGATATCGCGGCAAAGTTTCAATCGAAGGTTCAACGATACCGTTGAAGGCATGGCGACTGACATCAAGGACACCGCCCATGCCGTCGAGGCTGCCGCCGTCATGAGGCTGCTCCCGGCCAGGCCCCGGCTGCTGGCCCTGGGCGAGCCCACCCACGGCGAGGACACGCTGCTCGAACTGCGCAACGAGCTGTTCCGAGAGCTCGTCGAGCAGGAGGGCTACCGGACGATCGCGATCGAGAGCGACTGCCTCATGGGCCTGGTGGTCGACGCCTACGTCACCTCGGGCGCGGGCACTCTCGACGAGGTCATGGGGCAGGGGTTCAGCCACGGCTGGGGCGCCCACGCGGGCAACCGCGAGCTCGTGCGCTGGATGCGCGCCCACAACGCCGGCCGGCCCGCGTCCGAGCAGCTCCGCTTCGCCGGTTTCGACGGCCCGCTGGAGATCACCGCCGCCGCGAGCCCCCGCCGGGCCCTCACCGCGCTCCACGGCTACCTCTCGAGCCGGGTGGACGCGGACCTGCTCCCCTGCACCGGAGAGACGCTCGACCGCCTGCTCGGCACCGACGAACGGTGGACCAACCCCGCCGCGATGATGGACCCCGCCCAGTCCGTGGGACAGTCGGCCGAGGCCCGCCGGCTACGGCTGCTCGCCGACGATCTGACGGCGCTGCTCGACGCGCAGACACCGCACCTGATCACGACGACCTCCCGGGACGACTGGGACCGGGCGCGCCTGTACGGGCGCACCGCGACCGGTCTGCTGCGCTACCACTACTGGATGGCCGACACCTCCGCGGCCCGCATGACGCGGCTGTGCGCGCTGCGGGATTCGATGATGGCCCACAACCTCCTCGCCCTCGCCGAACGGGGCCCGGCGCTCGTCCACGCCCAGAACTCCCATCTCCAGCGGGAGAAGAGCTCGATGCAGATGTGGCAGGGGCGGGTGGAGTGGTGGAGCGCCGGCGCGCTGGTGAGCGCTCGACTCGGCGAGGAGTACGCCTTCGTGGCCACCGCCCTCGGCACGATCCGGCACCGGGGAGTGGACACCCCGCCGCCGGACACCCTCGAAGGCCTGCTGTACGCACTCCCGGAGGACCGGTGTGTCATCGACGCCCGCCAACTGGCCACCGCCCTCGGGGACACGCGGCCCGCGCCCCGCGTTTCCCCGTGGTTCGGCTATGCCTCGTTCGACCCCGCGCACTTGGGAGACAGCGACAGCATCGTATTCGTCAAGGACGTCACGCAGGGGTAGCGCCCGGCCCGCGTCAAGCCGCCGCCGGGCCCCGGCACTTGAGGCGCGCCGAAGCCACAGGCCCCCTCACACCTTCCGATACGTGTACGCCTCCGCGGCCGCCGCCTCCACCGCCGCGAGGTCGGCTCCCGCCGCCGCCGTGACGACCGCGGCCACCGCGCCCTCGACGAACGGGGCGTCCACGAGGCGTGTGTCGTCCGGGAGTTCGTCGCCCTCGGCGAGCAGGGCCTTCACGGTGAGGACCGCGCTGCCGAGGTCGGTGAGGACGGCGACCCCGGCCCCACGGTCCACGGACGCGGCCGCCGCGGCGATCAGTTCGGCACTGGTGCCGAGCTCGCCGCCCTCGGTGCCGCCCGCCGGGGCCACCGGTACCTCCGCACCGCCGCCCGCGAGCCCTCGCGCCAGCTCGGCCACCGACGCGGCCACCTGCGCGCTGTGCGAGACCAGCACGATGCCGACCTTCCTGTCGTCACTCACCGTTCGCCTCCGCCAGCCCCGCGATCAGCAGCGCCGAGGACGTGGCACCGGGGTCCTGGTGCCCGATACTGCGCTCCCCGAGATAACTCGCCCGCCCCTTTCGGGCCTGCAACGGAGTCGTCGCCAGCGCGCCCTCCTCGGCGGCGGCCCGTGCCGCGACGAAACCGTCGCCGAGCGCGTCCATGGCCGGCACCAGCGCGTCGATCATGGTCTTGTCTCCCGGCGCCGCGCCACCGAGCGTCATGACCGCGTCCACCCCGGCCCGCAGCGCCTGGGCGAACTCGTCCTCGCTGACCTCACCGGCGTCGCCGAGTGCCTTCCCGGTCCGGCGCAGCAGCGTCCCGTACAGCGGGCCGGACGCCCCGCCCACCGTCGAGATGAGCTGCCGCCCGGCGAGCGTCAGGATCGCGCCGGGCGTCTGCGGGGCCTCCTTCTCCAACACCGTCGTGACGGCGGTGAACCCGCGCTGGAGGTTGCTGCCGTGATCGGCGTCCCCGATGGGCGAGTCGAGAGCGGTGAGCCGTTCCGCCTCACGGTCGACGGAGGCGGCGGTGGCCGTCATCCAACGGCGGAAGAAATCGGCGTCGAGCACTGGATCTCCTTGCGTGGCAGGTGCGTTGCGGTCGTCCGGCTCCGGATCACATGCCCCACCGCAGCCCCGGCGTCTTCACCGGCGCGTTCCACAGCCGCAGCAGTTCCTCGTCGACCTGGCACAGGGTGACCGAGGCGCCGGCCATGTCGAGCGAGGTGACGTAGTTGCCGACGAGGGTGTGGGCGACGGCGACACCGCGCTCGGCGAGCACCCGCTGGACCTCGGCGTTGAAGCCGTACAGCTCCAACAGCGGTGTCCCGCCCATGCCGTTGACCAGGACGAGGACAGGATTGCGCGGGGTCATGTCCTCCAGAATCGCGCCCACCGAGAAGTCGGCGATCTCGCCCGACGTCATCATCGCCCGCCGCTCCCGGCCGGGCTCGCCGTGGATGCCGATGCCCAACTCCAGCTCGCCGGGCGGCAGATCGAAGGTCGGGCTGCCCTTGGCGGGCGTGGTGCAGGCGCTGAGGGCGACGCCGAAGGTGCGCGAGTTCTCGTTGACCTGACGCCCGATCGCCTCCACCCGCTCCAGCGACTGCCCCTCCTCCGCCGCGGCGCCGGCGATCTTCTCCACGAACAGCGTCGCGCCGGTGCCGCGCCGCCCTGCCGTGTAGAGACTGTCGATCACCGCCACGTCGTCGTTGACGAGTACCTTCGCGACCCGGATGCCCTCGTCCTCGGCGAGCTCGGCGGCCATGTCGAAGTTCAGGACGTCACCGGTGTAGTTCTTCACGATGAACAGCACGCCCGCCCCGCTGTCCACCGCGGCGGCGGCCCGCACCATCTGGTCGGGCACCGGCGACGTGAACACCTCGCCCGGGCAGGCGGCCGACAGCATTCCGGGGCCCACGAAACCGCCGTGCAGCGGCTCGTGCCCGGACCCGCCACCGGAGATCAGGGCGACCTTGCCCGCCACGGGCGCGTCCCGCCGTACGACCACCCGGTTCTCCACATCGACGACCAGGTCGGGATGGGCGGCAGCCATCCCGCGCAGCGCGTCGGTGACCACGGTCTCCGCAACGTTGATCAGCATCTTCATGGGATACCTCCTGGGGACACTAGCAGGTTAGCCCTTGACCCTTGTTTGCGCAGGTCAGATGGGAATGAAACCCCTCGTCGATCCTTGCTGACGGCCCGTCAGGCGCTGACTGACGTGCTGCTCGGCGTCGTGCACGCGTGCTCTCGGAAGTATCAATGCTGATCGCGCGTGGGTCACGTGCGCGGCGGCGAAACGCCGGGCGGTGCTCGAGGACCCATACTGGCCTTACGGGCGATCCCAGCCCGCGGTCCCCGGCGGAGGAGTCGTCGGGGAACCGCGTCGTGCGTCCCGCCCGCCTCCGTCGAACGGGAGTCCCCGATGACGATCAACCAGCCCCCGTCGTCCGGCTCACCGGAACTGCGGATCGGCCTGCTCGGTTCGTACGGCGGACGCAACATCGGCGACGAAGCGATTCTGAGGTGCGTGCTGAGCTGCCTGCGCGCCCATCGGCCGGCGGCCCGGCTCGTCGTCTTCAGCCGGAACGCCGACCACACCCGTGGCCACCAGCCGGAGGCCGACGAGGTGATCGACTGGGAGGGCGTCCCGAAGAAACCCGTCCTCGACGCACTGGCCGGACTTGATCTGCTGGTGCTGGGCGGCGGCGGGATCCTCTACGACGGTGAGGCGCGCCGCTATCTGCGGCTGGTGAAGGCGGCACACGAGCGCGGCGTGCCCACCTTCGCCCACGCGGTCGGCGCGGGCCCGCTGCGCGAGACGGACGACCGGGAGGCGGTGCGTACCGTGCTGCCGCTGATGACCGACGTCGTGGTACGTGACGAGGAGTCCCGCCTGGTCCTGGAGGAGGCGGGAGTCGAGCGCGAGCTCACCGTCACCGCCGACCCGGCGCTGCTGCTGGCGCCGGAACCGTTCACCGAGCGGATGATGCGGCACGAGAGCCTGCCCCTGGACGCCCGGCTGGTCGGGATGTCCGTGCGCGAACCCGGCCGGGCGGCGGAGAAGCTCGACGAGGACGACTACCACGCGCTGCTCGCCGAGGTCGCGGACTTCCTCGCCCGGCGCCTGGACGCGCACGTGGTGTTCGTGCCGATGGAACGCCAGGACGTCCGGCACGCCCACGGGGTGCTGTCCCGGATGAGCAACCCGGACCTCGGCCGCATCCTGCACAACTCCTACAGCCCCGGCGAGATCCTCGGCTTCATGAGCCACCTGGACCTGGTCGTCGGCATGCGTCTGCATGTCGTGATCTTCGCTGCGATGTCCGGCCTGCCCGTGCTGCCGCTGCCGTACTCGGGCAAGGTCTTCGACTTCGCCCGCCGTACCGGGGCGCCCGCCCTTGTCGGTGTGGCACGGGAGCAGGCAGGACTCCTGCTCGCGGAGGTGGACCGGCTCTGGGACGAGTTCCCGCACCGGCGGGAGGGCCTCTCCAGCCGCGTCCGGGAGCTCAGGGACCTGGCGCGGGAGACCTGCGTGCGCTGCGGCGCCCTCCTCGACTCCATCGACGGCGGAGTGCGCGGCACCCACCGGGCGCGGGCCGCGGACCTGATGCTGGCGCCGGCCCCGGGCGACCGGGGGGCGTGACGCCGGACGTCGCCGCGCGGCGCCCGCAACCCGACCGAGCCGACGGGAAGAAGCGATGCCGATCCTGGAACCTGTCGAACCCGCCCGGACCGTCACTCTGCCCCCTCGTACGGCCCGTCACGGGGGCCGAACGGACGTCCTGGTCGTCGGCGGCGGCCCGGCCGGCACCGCCGCGGCCTACGCGGCGGCCGACGCCGGCGCGGACGTCGTGCTCGTGGAGCGGTACGGCTTCCTCGGGGGCAACGCCACCGTGGCCCTGGTGATGCCGCTGATGTCCTTCCACAACGAGCAGAAGCAGGCCGTGTTCGACGAGGGCGGGTACGCCCGCCGCCTGCTGCCCACCGACCACGGCGAGGGCGAGCCGGTGGTGGCCGGATTCCTGTGGCTCCTGCTGGACCGGCTCACCGCACGCGGCGGCTGCGTCCCGCCGTCCACGGCCACCGGCTACACCGTGCCGTTCGACCCGGAGATCTACAAACTCGTCCTCCTCGACCTGCTCGACGAGGCCGGTGTACGCATGCTCTTCCACTCCTTCGCCTCCACCGCGCTGCCCTCCGACGGCGGCTGGCGGGTGGTCTTCGAGACGAAGTCGGGTCCCGTGGTGATCGACGCCTCAGTGATCATCGACGGCACGGGGGACGGCGACATCGCCGCCGCCTGCGGAGCCCCGTACGAGATCGGCCGGCCGGAGGACGGGCTCACCCAGCCGATGACGCTGATGTTCCGCGTCGTCGACTTCCTCCAGCCGCGTTTCTCCGAGTACGTCCGCGACCATCCCGACCAGTGGCGGGGCGTGCACGGCCTGTGGGACCTCGTCCAGGAGGCCACCGAGGCGGGCGAACTGCGTCTGCCCCGCGAGGACATCCTGTTCTTCGGCACCCCGCACTCCCATGAGGTCAGCGTCAACAGCACCCGGGTCACCCGGGCACTGGGCACCGATGTGTGGGACCTCAGCCGCGCGGAGTACGCCGCACGCCGGCAGATGGCCCAGATCGACCGCTTCCTGCGCGGGCGCGTACCGGGCTTCGGGAAGTCGTACATCGCGCAGAGCGGTGCCCAGATCGGCGTACGGGAGACCCGCCGAATCCTCGGCGACTACCATCTGACCGGCCATGACATCCTCGCGGCGCGCTCCTTCCGGGACGCCGTCGCACACGGCGCCTACCCGGTCGACATCCACAACCCCAGGGGCAGCGGCACCGTCCTCAAGCGCGTCCCCCGCGGGCACTTCTACGACATCCCCCTGCGCTGCCTGCTGCCCCGGGACACGGACGGCCTGCTCGTCGCCGGGCGCTGCATCTCCGGCTCGCACGTGGCGCACTCGTCCTACCGCGTCATGCCCATCGCGATGGCGACCGGCCAGGCAGCAGGGGTCTGCGCGGCACTGTCCGTACGGCTCGGCCGCACTCCCCGCCAGGTGCCGCACCATCTCGTCCAGCGCGCCCTCCTGCGCCAGGGCGCCCACCTGCGCCTCGACCCCCGGTGAACGGGGGCCCGGTGCTGTACGCATCCAGCAGGTCACCGCGCTCACCGGGCCGTCCGGTCACGTCCGCCGGGTCTCGACGTGGGCGATCGTCAAAGGGCCATGGCCATGGCGATCAGCCCGATCACCACGAGAGCCACCACCACCATGATCACGATCAGCGGCATCGCGCCCCACCCCTTGCGCAGCTCGGGTGGCTCGGGGTGGGAGATTCCGTAGGTGCCGCCTTCGGCGGGCGGGGTCTCACCCGGCGAGACCTGACCGCCCGGTTCGAGTCCTGGGGTTCGTTTGGGCTCGGGGTCAGGAGTGGTCATGACGCACCTCCTCTCCAACTGCCCTGACATGGAGGTCACTTGTTGGGCTTGGCGGCGCTGATGTCGCCCAGCGCCGACCTGGGATCGCGCTCGATGGCCAGGTCACCGAGGGAGACGACGCCCACCGCGTGTTGTCCCTGGTCGACGACCGGAACCCGGCGCACGGAATGCTCACGCATCACGTCGACCGCACGGTCCAGGTCGTCGTCGGGCCCCACCGTGATCAGCTCGTCGCTGCACGCGTCGATCACGGTCGTCCGGCCCGGGTCGCGGCCCGCGGCGACCGAGCGGACCACCAGGTCGCGATCGCTGACCAGCCCGCGCAGCCGGTCGCCGTCGGTAACCAGCACGGCCCCGATGTTCTCGTCACGCATCATCCGGGCCACGACCGCCACGGAGGTCTGTGGTTCGACTGTCACCAGGTCGGTTGTCATGACGTCGCGGACATGCTGAGCCATGGGAGCCATCCCTTGATAGCGGGGGCGGCGCCGTTCACCGCCGTTCCGCCCCGAGTACCCGCATACGACGGGCCCACGTGGCCACCGCCGGGCGTTCCTTACCCGGCGTCCGCCACCGGCACGTGGTCGGAGCGGCGGCATGGAGGAGATGGCGCGGCGCCGCCCCCGTTCGGCACTCGTACTGCCGTATGCCTTCGCACTGGCGGCCGGCTCCCCTCACCGCGGTCGGCTCGCTCGTCGGCGGGCTGCTGCTGGGGCCGGGCGCTCATCATTCCGCCGAGGCGGGCGAGCTTGCCGCGCTCATGGCGCGGCTGCCGGGCGGGGGCTGTGCGCTGGGTGTGACCGGCCGGTTCACGTTCGTCGCACACCCGAGGCGGCGTGGCTCCGCGGGGCCGACGCGGACGATCCGACGGCCGGGGCGGTCAGCCGCGCGAGGTCAGAATGCTCAGCGAGTTGGCGGCGACGATGGCGCCGATGCCCGCCCATTCCGGCCCGCCCAGGCCCTGACCGAGGCCCGCCCAGCCGACCAGGGCCGCGAGGACCGGGTTGACGCTCATGAACAGGCCGAAGGCCCGGGGCGGGACGTGGCGGAGGGTGAACAGGTCCGCGAGGTACGGCACGGCCGATGACAGCACACCGGCGGTGACAGCGCAGCCGACGGCGCCGGCCGTGGGCGGGTGCCGTACGGCGACGGCGATACCGACCGGCAGGAACATCACCGCCGAGATACCGGCCGCGACCGCCACGCCCTGGGCTCCGGGGACACGTCGGCCGACGGTGCGGTTGAGCAGGATGTACGACGCCCAGCAGACGGCCGCCAGCAGGCCCAGGGCCATCCCGAGGTAGTCGGTCGAGGGCTGCGGGCGCATCAGCGTGCCGACGCCGGCCGCGGCGATCACCGCGCAGCACACATCCACCCGGCGGCGCGAGGTCGCCAGGGCGATGGTGAGCGGGCCGAGGAACTCCAGGGTGACCGCCAGGCCCAGGCCGACGCGCTCGATCGACGAGTACAGGGAGAGGTTCATGGTGCCGAAGACCAGGGCCAGCAGGATCACCGGCCACCACTGACGCCATGTGAACGCACGCAGCCTCGGCCTGCCGACGGCGAACAGCACCAGCGCGGCGACGTACTGGCGCACGGCGACCACACCTACGGGGCCGAGGACGGGAAAGGCCAGTGAGCCGATCGCCGCGCCGGTCTGGTTGGACAGACCACTGCCGATCATCGTGGCCACGCCGGCGAGGCGTCCGCGTCCGCCGGTCTGCTCGGGAGCGTTCGGCGCGGTGTCGGTGTCGGTGGCGGTGGCGGTCGCGGGTGCGGGTGCGGGGCGGGTGCGCATGCGGCGATCGTGTGTCCCGTCGATCCTTGCGCAAAATGCGCGCGAGAGCCGATCTATACGCTTCGGTCATGGATGCTTCGGTCATGGATGTGGAGCTGAGACAGTTGCGCTGCCTCGTCGCCATCGTCGACGAGGGCACCTTCACCGACGCCGCCATAGCCCTCGGTGTCTCCCAGGCGGCCGTCTCCCGCTCGCTGGCCTCGCTGGAACGCGCCCTCGGAGTCCGGCTGCTGCGACGGACCTCCCGCGAGGTGACCCCGACCGGGACCGGGCTGCGCGTCCTGGCCCACGCACGGCGGGTACTCGGCGAGGTGGACGAGCTGGTCAGGGAAGCGACCTCGGGGCACGCCCGGCTGCGGATGGGCTACGCCTGGGCGGCGCTCGGCCGGCACACCCCGGCCTTCCAGCGCCGCTGGGCCGCCGCCCACCCCGGGACCGACCTCCAGCTCGTCCGCGTCAACTCCTCCACCGCCGGGCTCGCCGAGGAGGCCTGCGACCTGTCCGTCGTACGGCGGCCGGTGGACGACCGGCGGTTCGACTCCGCCATCGTGGGACTGGAGCGGCGGCTGTGCGCGGTGGCCGCCGACGACCCGCTGGCCCGGCGCCGCTCGGTCCGACTCGGCGATCTCAGCGGACGTACCCTCCTCGTCGACCGCCGCACCGGCACCACGACCGCCGACCTGTGGCCGCCCGACGCGCGCCCGGCGACCGAGGAGACACACGACGTCGACGACTGGCTCACGGTGATCTCGACGGGCCGCTGCGTCGGCGTGACCGCCGAGGCCACGGCCAACCAGTATCCGCGTCCCGGCGTCGTCTACCGGCCGCTGCGCGACGCCGAACCCATCGCCGTACGGCTGGCCTGGTGGCGTGGTGACCAACCGTCCGCCGCACAGGCGGTGATCGAACTGCTCACGGCGCTCTACCGGGGGGACTGAGGCCGGTCAGGGAGCGCCGGGCCCGCACGTGGGGCGGGAAGGGCCCCATCCACTTCTCGCGGATCCTGATTGCGCGGTGCGCGGCTGCGAGCCGCTTCCCCGCGCCTGCGTGGGTCCTTCCCGTCACCTCCAGCACACCACGCCCGCGGCGGGTACGCCAGGGCCGTTCGGCACTTCAGGGGCGGCAGCGAGGTGACAAGGCAGGCTTGACGGGTACCCATGAGCGGATCCCGCCGGGCGCGGGAGAACCGTCGAGTGGAGGTGAGGAGGCCGTGGGCCTCGCGTTCCGTGGTGCTGTCCCGGCCCGGCGTCCCCTGGATGCCCCAGACGCGCGGCTGCGCGCCGCGCGGCGTCCGATCGCCGCCGATCGAGGGCGGCGGTGGTGACCATGCGTCAGCCACTCGACCCCGCTGGGTCCGCCGCCGGCGGCCCCGGCCGGTCCGGGGACACCACCGCCCCGTCCCCACACCCGCTCGCCGACGTCCTTCGTGATGTGCGCGCCGTCGTCTTCGACACCGACGGAGTCATCACCGACTCGGCCAAGGTGCACGCCGCCGCCTGGAAGGTCGCCTTCGACGACTTCCTGCGCGCCCACCCGCCCGACGACCCGGACCAGCGCCGCCCCTTCGACGTGCGGGACGACTATCTGCGCCATGTGGACGGCAAGTCGCGTCTCGACGGAGCCGCGGCCTTCCTCGCCGCGCGTGGCATCGAGGCGACGCCCGAGACGGTGCGGGCCGTGGCCCAGGACAAGGAACGCCTCTTCACCGAACGGCTGCGTGAGCGTGGCGTCGACGCCTATCCGGGGACCGTACGGCTGGTGAAGGCGCTGCGCGCCGCGGGAGTGCCCCGCGCGGCGGCCTCCGCCTCCCGGCACGCCGGCGAGCTGCTGAGCCGGGCCGGGGTGCTCGATCTGTTCGACGCCCTCGTGGACGGCGGCGAGGCGGCCCGGCTGGGCCTCGCGGGCAAGCCCCGGCCCGACCTCTTCCTGGAGGCGGTGAGCCGACTGGGCGTGTCCGCCGACCGGGCCGCCGTCGTCGAGGACGCCCTGGCGGGCGTGGAGGCCGGGCAGCGCGGCGGGTTCGCCCTGGTGGTCGGCGTGGACCGGGCGGCCGGTGCGGACACGGGGGCGCGCCTGCTGCGGCACGGCGCCGACATCGTCGTACGCGACCTCGCAGAACTCTGCGCGGGAGGAGAGCCGAAGTGACGGACGAGCCGAGCCCGGAGACCGCGGCGGTGGGCTGGAGCTGGGAGTACGAGGGCTACACGCCCGCCGACGAACGCCTCCGCGAGTCGCTGTGCACCCTCGGCAACGGCTACTTCGCCACCCGGGGCGTGCTCCCCGAGTGCGCCGCCGACGACATCCACTATCCGGGGACATATATGGCCGGCATCTACAACCGGCTCACTTCCGATGTCTCGGGCCGCCGTGTGGAGAACGAGGACATGGTCAATGTCCCGAACTGGCTGCCCCTGCGCTTCCGTCTCCCCGAGGGGCACTGGATCGACCCCGACACCACGACCGTGCTCGAACACCGGCAGTTGCTGCATCTGCGCGAAGGGCTGATGGAACGCCGGACACGCTACGACCTCGGCGACGGCCGGGCGTTGACGGTGCGCCAGCATCGGATGGTGCACATGGCGGACCCCCATGTGGCCGCCCTGCGCACCGAGTTCACGTCCGAGGGATACTCCGGACCGCTGGAGGTGGAGGCGGCCCTGGACGGCGGCGTCACCAACTCCGGTGTGGCGCGCTACCGGGAGCTCGACGGCCGCCATCTGACCCACATCCAGACCGGTGCCTCCGCCGCGGACACCGTCTGGCTGCGCTGCCGCACCCGCACCTCCGATGTCCGCATCGGCCTCGCGGCCCGGCTCACCGCCGACGCACCCGCCGAGGTCCGCCACGAACTGCCGTATGTCATCCAGCGGTTGACGCTCGACCTGGCCCCCGGCCGCACCGTCACCGTGGACAAGACGGTCGCCCTGCACACCTCCCACGACCCGGCGATCAGCGACCCGCTGCACGCCGCTGTCGACCGGGTCGGCCGGGCCCCGGGCTTCGAGGCGCTGGTCGAGTCGCATGGCACCGCCTGGGGCCAGCTGTGGCGCCGCGCCGAGCTCGACGTCCCCGGCGAGTCGGGCCTCATCCTGCGGCTGCACCTCTTCCACGTCCTGCAGACCCTCTCCCCGCACACCGCCGACCTCGACGTCGGCGTGCCCGCCCGGGGACTGCACGGCGAGGCCTACCGCGGCCATGTGTTCTGGGACGAGCTGTTCGTCCTGCCCTACCTCAACCTGCACTTCCCCGAAGTCTCCCGAGCCCTGCTCCGCCACCGCCACCGCCGCCTCGAACAGGCCCGCACCGCCGCGGCGGCGGCCGGCCGGCGGGGCGCGATGTACCCCTGGCAGAGCGGCAGCGACGGGCGTGAGGAGACCCAGCAGCTCCATCTCAACCCGCGCTCGGGACGTTGGCTGCCCGACCACTCCCACCTCCAGCACCATGTGGGGTCGGCCATCGCCTACAACGTGTGGCAGTACTGCGAGGCCAGCGGCGACATGGAGTTCCTGCACACCAAGGGCGCCGAGATGCTGTTGCAGATCGCGCGCTTCTGGGCCGACAAGGCCGTCTACGACGGCAGCCTGGGCCGCTACCGCATCAAGGGCGTCGTCGGCCCCGACGAGTACCACGAGGCGTACCCGGACGCGCAGACACCGGGCCTGGACGACAACGCGTACACCAACGTCACGGCGTCCTGGGTGCTCGCCCGCACCCTGGAGCTGCTGGACACCCTGCCCGAGCCCCGCCGACGCGAACTCGTCGAACGCACCGGCCTGGACGGCGGCGAACTCACCCTGTGGGAGGACGTCGCGCACACCCTGCACGTCCCCTTCCACGACGGCGTCATCAGCCAGTTCGCGGGCTACGGCGACCTCGCCGAGCTCGACTGGAACGGGTACCGCGAGCGGTACGGCGACATCCGGCGGCTCGACCGCATCCTGGAGGCGGAGGGCGACACCGTCAACCGCTACCAGGCCTCCAAACAGGCCGACGTCCTGATGCTCGGCTACCTCTTCGCACCGGGCGAACTGCGGGACCTGTTCCACAGGTTGGGCTACCGGCTCGACGAGGACATATGGCGGCGCACCGTCGACTACTACATGCATCGCACCAGCCACGGCTCCACCCTCAGCGGCCTGGTGCACGGCTGGGTGCTGGCCCGGTGTCGGCGCAGCGAGGCGTGGAAGTTCGTCCAGGAGGCCCTCCAGGGCGACATCGCCGACGTACAGGGCGGCACCACCGGCGAGGGCATCCACCTCGGCGCCATGGCCGGCACCCTCGATCTCGTCCAGCGCGGACTGACCGGCCTGGAGACCCGGGACGGCGCGCTGTGGCTCGACCCGGTGCCCCTGCCCGAGCTGTCCACGTACGGGTTCGCGCTGCGCTACCAGGGCCACTGGGGCGTACGGCTGCGCCTGGAGCGGGGACTGCTGGAGATCGAGGTCCCCTCCTCCGACGCCTCACCGATCGACGTACGGCTCCCGGAGCGCGAGGTCTTCCTCCAGCCGGGGGAGAAGGGGCGACTGGTTCTTCCCGACTGATCCCGGCCCGGTGCGTGAGGCGGCCGGCGGGTGGAGGCTGGGAGGACAGCGGTCGGCGGTCCGTGCCCGGGGCGGCCGCGGCGAGGTCGCGGGCGCTCGCGGGTCCTGCCGGAAAGGGGAACGCGATGATGGGCCCGGTGGTCGTAGGGGTGGACGGTTCGCCGTCGAGCATGGCGGCCGTGGAGGTCGCGGCGCGCGAGGCCGGGCTGCGGGGGGTGGGGCTGCGGCTGGTGCACGCTTTTGGCCGGCCGGCCGCGCACATACCGCCCGGCGGGCGGCCCTGGGAGCCGAGCGACGCCGGGACGCGCGAGCTGATCGACGGCACGCTCACCAAGGCGGAGCGCCGCGCCCACGACGCGGGTCCCGGCGTCGAGATCACCCGCGAGGTCGTCGTCGGGGAGCCGGTGACGGTCCTGGAGATCGAGTCGCGCACGGCGTCCCTGGCCGTGGTCGGCAGCCGGGGCCTGAGCCGGTTCGGCGCCCTGCTGCTCGGCTCGACGGCCGGTCACCTCGCCGCCCACGCCGCCTGCCCGGTGCTGGTGGTGCGGCGCAGGCCCAACCCCGCCGGGCCCGTCCTCCTGGCCGTCGACGGCTCGCCCGCGGCCCGCGGAGCGGTCGAGTTCGCCTTCGCCCACGCCTCCCTGCACGGCGTCGGCCTGGTGGCGCTGCACGCCTGGAGCACCCGGACCGAGCGCGCCTACGAGTCTCCCGCCGACCCGCCCTTCGTGACGTACGACGAGGACCGGCTGCAGGACGAGGAGGAGCGTGTGCTCGCCGAGGCGCTGGGCGGGCTGCGCGAGCGGTATCCCGATGTCGCGGTGGACCGCAGGCTGGTGCGCGGCCGGGTCCGGCACTCCCTGATCGAGGCCAGCGCGGACGCGGGGCTCGTGGTGGTCGGGGCGCGCGGACGGGGCGGGTTCGCCGGGTTGCTGCTGGGCTCGGTCAGCCAGGCGGTGCTGCACCACGCCCAGTGCCCGGTCGCCGTCGTCCGGCCCGGTCACGAGTGAGGCTCAGAGATCGGCCGCGTGATCCGGTACGTAGGTCCGCAGGTCGCGCGGCGTGCGCCGGTAGCCGGTGGATTCCGGCCGCTCGGGCAGGTCCATGACCGGCGGGAGCACGTCCTGATAGGGGACGGAGCTCAGCAGATGGGCGATCATGTTCAGCCGGGCCCGGCGCTTGTCGTCGCTCTCCACGACGTACCAGGGCGCCTCGGGGATGTCGGTGTGCACCATCATCTCGTCCTTGGCCCGGGAGTACTCCTCCCAACGGGTGATCGACTCCAGGTCCATCGGGGACAGCTTCCAGCGGCGCAGGGGGTCTTCGAGCCGGCGGCGGAAACGCTCCTGCTGCTCCTCGTCGCTCACCGAGAACCAGTACTTGCGCAGCAGGATCCCGGACTCCACCAGCATCCGCTCGAAGATCGGGCACTGCCGCAGGAAGAGCTGGTACTCCTCCATGGTGCAAAAGCCCATCACATGCTCGACGCCGGCCCGGTTGTACCAGCTGCGGTCGAACAGCACGATCTCCCCGGCGGCCGGGAGCTGCCCGATGTACCGCTGGAAGTACCACTGTGTGCGCTCGCGCTCCGTGGGCTTGGGCAGGGCCGCGATCCGTGCCACCCGTGGGTTGAGATGCTCCGAGACGCGCTTGATGGTGCCGCCCTTGCCCGCCGCGTCCCTGCCCTCGAAGATCACGACCAGCCGGGCGCCCTCCGTCCGCACCCACTCCTGCAGCTTCGCCAACTCCATCTGCAGGCGCAGCAGTTCCTTCTCGTAGGCCTTGCGCGGCAGCTTCTCCGCCTTGTCGCCGGCCATGTCGCCTCCCCACAGCCGAACCCGAACACCAGAACTGCACGGTACTGACCGACGGCCGGCGGCGCACCCCGGACATCGGCGTCCGGCCTTCGTGCGGGCGGCGGGCGGGCAGGATGACCTCATGGACAGCGCCGATCCGCACATCCACGTCGAGCGGAGTGTGACCCGCTACGACGCCCGGGTACGCAACCTCCTGGCCGGCACCTTCGGCCTGGCCGGCGATCTCCCCGCGACGGTCGTCACGGGCTGCTCGTCGCGGGTGCCGTACGCGATGACCTCGCCGCAGCCCGAGAGCGTCACCTGCCTCGCCTGCCGTGAGCACGCCCGTGCCGAGCACCTTCGGCTCGCCGAGCAGATGGAACGGCTGGGGACCATGCCGGGCTCCGTCGTCACCGGAGCCCAGGCGGGCCAGGTGGCGGAGCATCACCGGGACCTCGCGCGGAGGTTCGCCGAGAGCGGTTGAGGCGCACGGGTGAAAGGCGCGTGGTCCAGGACTGCCGCCACTGCCACCGGGGTACCCAGCGGCGCATGGCGGTGGACAGCAGGACCGGGCGGACGCGAGTGGCGCCGCCCCGCCCGCGCAGGAGACTCGGCCGGGCGTTGCTGCGGTGGGCGACGACGACCGACCACAAGGTGATCGGCAACCTCTATCTGACGACGGCCTTCGGCTTCTTCCTCCTCGGCGGCGTCCTCGCGCTGCTGATGCGGGCCGAGCTCGCCCGTCCCGGGCTGCAGTTGTTCAGCAACGACCAGTACAACCAGCTGTTCACCGTGCACGGCACGATCATGATGCTGCTGTTCGCGACCCCGCTGTTCGCCGGGTTCGCCAACGCGATCATGCCGCTGCAGCTCGGCGCACCGGACGTGGCGTTCCCGCGGCTCAACGCCCTGTCGTACTGGCTGTACCTGTTCGGCGGCCTGATGGTCGTGTCCGGCTTCCTGGTGCCCGGTGGGGCCGCGAGCTTCGGCTGGTTCGCCTACGCGCCCCTCAACAGCGCGGTGCGCAGCCCCGGCTCGGGCGGGGACCTGTGGGCCATGGGCCTGGTGGTGACCGGTGTGTCCACCACCCTCGGCGCGGTCAACTTCATCACCACGATCCTGTGCCTGCGCGCCCCGGGCATGACCATGTTCCGGATGCCGATCTTCACCTGGAACGTGCTGTTCACGTCGATCCTGATCCTGCCCGCGTTCCCCGTGCTCACCGCCGCCCTGTTCGCCCTGGAGGCCGACCGCAGGTTCGGGGCGCACATCTACGACGCGGCGAGCGGCGGGGCGCTGCTGTGGCAGCACCTGTTCTGGTTCTTCGGGCATCCGGAGGTGTACATCGTCGCGCTGCCGTTCTTCGGCATCGTCTCCGAGATCATCCCGGTCTTCAGCCGCAAACCGATCTTCGGCTACCTCAGCCTCATCGGTGCCACCATCGCCATCACCATGTTGTCAGCGGTGGTGTGGGCCCACCATATGTTCGCGACCGGGGCCGTGTTGCTTCCGTTCTTCTCCCTGATGTCGTTCCTCATCGCGGTGCCGACCGGGGTGAAGTTCTTCAACTGGATCGGCACGATGATCAGAGGCTCCCTGTCGTTCGAGACGCCGATGCTGTGGGCGTGCGGCTTCCTGGTGACGTTCCTGCTGGGCGGTATGAGCGGCGTGATCATCGCCTCCCCGCCGCTGGACTTCCACCTCACCGACTCGTACTTCATCGTCGCCCATCTGCACTACGTCCTGTTCGGCACGGTCGTCTTCGCGATGTTCGGCGGCTTCTACTTCTGGTGGCCCAAACTCACCGGCAAGCTGCTCGACGAACACCTCGGTAAGATCCACTTCTGGACGCTCTTCATCGGCTTCCAGACCACGTTCCTGGTCCAGCACTGGCTGGGCGAACAGGGCATGCCCCGCCGCTACGCCGACTACCTGGCCGGGGACGGCTTCACGCTGCTGAACACCATCAGCTCCATCGGCGCGTTCCTGCTGGGCCTGTCCACCCTGCCGTTCCTCTACAACGTCTGGCGTACCGCCCACCATGGGCAGCGCGTGACCCGGAACGACCCGTGGGGATACGGCCGCTCCCTCGAATGGGCCACCACCTGCCCGCCCCCGCGCCACAACTTCACGGCGTTGCCCCGGATCCGCTCCGAGTCCCCGGCGTTCGACCTGCACCATCCCGATATCGCCCGCCTCGACCAAAGGCAGGAGCAGTGAAGACCGAGGCCCGTCTCTTCATCGGTGTGGCGGGGTTCTTCCTCGTCACCGCGGTCGGCTACGGCCTGAGTTCCGAGGAACCCGCCGGCACCGCAGTCCTTCTCGTCGCCTTTCTGATGGCCTCTCTCGTCGCGTTCTTCCTGCACATGCAGTACCGAAGGCGGGGCCTGAGGGCACAGGACCGCCCGGACGCCGAGGTCGCCGACACCGCCGGCCCGCTGGACTTCTTCTCGCCGCGCAGCCCCTGGCCCATCACGACCGCCGCCGGGTCCGTCCTCGCGGCGCTCGGCGTCGTCTACGGCCTGTGGCTCTTCCTGCTCGGCCTCGGGGTGCTGGGGCACGGGGTCTTCGGCATGGTCTTCCAGCACGCGGACCGGGACTCTCAGCGCTCCAACTCGTCCGCGGACGACTCCCGTTCCTCCTCCTCCGGCTCCAGCCGGTCGCCGTAGTACCAGGCGCTGACCGTCGCCCTCAGCCGCCGCACCCGGGGCGCGCCCCCGTCGGCCTCACTCGGCGCCGGCGTCACCGCGGGCACGCGGCTGCGCAGGACGTACCGCCGCTCCTCGTCGAGCGGCTCATGGCTCTCCTCGTAGCCGCCCGCGACGGTCTGCCGCACCTCGCCGGTCTCCTCACCCTCCGCCAGCCGCTCCTGGTCCGCCTCCTGCAGCGCCGCACAGACGCGCCGGGTCACCATGAACGCGAGCGGCGGCAGCACGACGAACGCGACCCGGAACACCCAGGTCAGCGCGTTCACGGAGATCGCGAAGGTGTCGGCGATGATGTCGTTGCCGCCCGCCGCCAGCAGGACCCCGTAGCAGCTGAGCGCCGCGACACCGAGCCCCGTGCGTACCGGGTTGTCGCGAGGCCGGTCGCACAGATGGTGCTCCTCCCGGTCGCCGGTCACCCACCGTTCGACGAACGGGTAGGTGTACAGCACCGCGAACAGGATTCCCGGCAGTACGACCGCGGGGAGCAGTACGTTCCACATCACCGTGTGCCCGGCCACCGGCGTCTCCCATGGCGGCACCAGACGCAGCGAACCCTCCAGGAAGCCGACGTACCAGTCCGGTTGCGACCCCGTCGACACGATGTCCGCTCGGTAGGGGCCGTACGCCCAGATGGGATTGATCTGCCCCACGCCTGACAACAGGGTCAGGACTCCGAACACCATGAAGAACAGGCCGCCCGACGACGCGGCGAACTGAGGGAACATGGGCTTGCCCACCGCGTTGCGGTTCGTGCGGCCGCGGCCCGCCCAGTGTGTGTGCTTGAGGTAGAAGACCAGGATCAGATGGACGGCGACCAGCGCCAGCAGCAGTCCGGGGATGAGCAGGATGTGCAGGGAGTACAGCCGCGGGATCAGCTCCTCGCCGGGGAACTCGCCACCGAAGGCGAAGAAGCTGACGTACGTGCCCACCACCGGGATCGACAGCATGATGCCCTGGGCGATCCTCAGGCCGGTCCCCGACAGCAGGTCGTCAGGCAGCGAGTAGCCGGCGAAGCCCTCGGCGAGCGCCAGCAGGAACAGGGTCACGCCGATCAGCCAGTTGACCTCGCGCGGCCGGCGGAAGGCGCCCGTGAAGAAGATCCGCAGCAGATGCAGCCCGATCGCGGCGAGGAACACCAGGGCCGCCCAGTGGTGCAGTTGACGGACCAGCAGCCCGCCGCGCACGTCGAAGCTGATGTCCAGTGTCGACTCGTACGCGGACGACATGCGCACCCCGTCGAGCGGCGTGTACCAGCCGTGGTAGACGACCTCCGTCATCGACGGGTGGAAGAACAGCGTCAGCCACACGCCGGTCAGCAGCAGGACGACGAAGCTGTAGAGGGCGATCTCGCCCAGCAGGAAGGACCAGTGGTCGGGGAATGCCTTGCGCAGCAGACCGCCGCCCTCGGAGAGCGGCAGTCGCGCATCGATGTAATCGACGGTGTGTTCGGTCGCACGGCGGGCCCGAGCGCCGGCCCGGGCCCTTCTCTTCCTCCACAGCACGGATCACGAGTGCCCTCGTGCCGCTCCGGGGAAACGGACGGTCACGTGCGATCACCCTTCGGCTTGCCCCGCTGGTCGGGCGTGCCGTGCGGCGGCGGGCTCGAAGGCTGCGGTGAGGTCGCGGGGGACACCGGCGAGCCCGTCTGACGTGCGCTGCTCTCCGGCCGCAGGGCCCCGGGATCGCCGGACGTCGGCTCGGCGCCGGCCCGGAGTTGCTCCAACCGGGCGGCCAGCAGCTCGGTCACCGGAAGCCGGTCGGCGTGTGACCGCTCGTAGGCCAGCAGTTCCTCCACCTCACCGGTGGACAGCGACCGTACGCGGCTCTCCAGGCCACCGATCGGCAGGTGGTCGTAGTCGGGCAGCGGCAGGGTGTTGCGTGCGGGGTCGGCCATGGTTCTCACTTCCCTGGGCCTGGTTACGACAGCCTCGGGCGGCTGGGCGGGGGGCGGGCGGTGCGGCACGGCGGCTTACGGTCCGTTTCGCGGTCGAGCCTGCTTCAGCCCTGTCCGCCGCTGCCGAACGATCCGCTTCGGCCCTCGTCCCAGCGGCGCCGTTGCTGCGACGAACTGCGCCGGGAGGGCATGTTGCCGTGGGCAGGCATCTCGTGCGGGGTCAGCCGGCGGTCGCTTCTGGGCACCTCGTCCGGTTCCCGGTGCTCCCGGACCTCATGGACCGGGCCGTCCGCTGGGAGCCGTGGTTGCTCCTCGGGGCGCGGCGGAGCCGGTTCCCGGCGCCTGATCCGGGCGCCCACCACGAAGGCGCCGATGAGCAGCGCCACGACGACCAGACCGGCGACGATCAGTCCGATGCCGAGCGCGCCTTCCGCGGCGATGTTCGTCCATGCGATGTTCATGGCCCCGCGAGTACCCCTGGCATCTCGCGTGAACCCGACCAGCCCGTCCGTGCCCCCCGGGTCACCCGCACGGAGCAGGGGGGCCGGCCGGAACCCTTGCGAGCACCGGGTTTGGGGCCAATCGGACCGGCTACCCGAGCGGTGTGACACAGACAACGTCCCAGCAGCAGCCAGTCCAGTTCCTAGAGGACCGCTTCACATGCGCCCAGGCTTGTACGGAGTGCGCCCGGGCCTGTGCCCTGCGTGCGAGCCTGGTCGATCCCGACGGGCCCGAGGACCAGGAACTTCTGCGACGCAAGGGCATCCTGTGCGCCGAGGTGTGCGACGCGACCTGCCGGGTGCTGGCCGAGCAGAACCAGCTGGACGAGGCCGCGCTGCGTATGCAGCTGGAGTGGACCCGGACGGTGTGTCTGGAGAGCGCGCACGCGTTCGACCGTCTGCCGGCCGCCGAGGACACCGCACAGGCCTGCCGTGACTGCGCGCGGGCCTGCACGGAGTTCATGAGCACCCTCGACTGAGGCGCTTCCGGCCTCGGCCGAGGAGCCCGCGCCAGGCCGGCGCAGGGTCACCGGAGGTTCCGGCCCGGTCCTCGCCATTCCCAATTTCTGAAACACGTTCTACGGTGTGCGCCGTCAGGACCGCCCTTGGGGAGCCTGGAGGCGCCGTGCATCTCGAATACACGCCCGAGCAGCAGCGGCTGCGCAGCGAACTGCGCGACTACTTCGCCGAACTGGTGCCGGACCTCACCCAGACCCGCTTCACCGACCCGGCAGCCCAGAAACGCCACTACCGCAAGACCGTACGGCGGCTCGGCGCGGACGGCTGGCTCGGCGTGGGCTGGCCCAAGGAGTACGGCGGACGCGGCCTGACCGCGATCGAACAGTTCATCTTCTTCGACGAGGCCGCGCAGGCGGGCGTACCGCTGCCGCTGATGGCACTCAACACCGTCGGCCCGACGATCATGCAGTACGGCACGGACGAGCAGAAGGCGTACTTCCTGCCGAGGATCCTCTCCGGCGAGATCGACTTCGCGATCGGCTACAGCGAGCCCGAGGCGGGCACCGATCTCGCGTCCCTGAAGACGCGCGCGGTACGGGACGGCGACCACTACGTGGTCAACGGCCAGAAGATCTGGACGACCAACGGCGACACCGCCGACTGGGTGTGGCTGGCCGTGCGCACCGACCCCGGCGCCCCGCCGCACAAGGGCATCACCATGCTCCTCGTCCCGACCACCGACCCCGGCTACACCTGCACCCTCATCAACACCCTCGCCTCGCACGACACCACGGCCAGCTACTACGAGAACATCCGCGTCCCCGTGGCCCGTCGCGTCGGCGCCGAGAACCAGGGCTGGCGCCTGATCACCAACCAACTCAACCACGAGCGCGTCACCCTCGCCGCCCACGGCACCATGGCCATCCGCGCGCTGCACGACGTCCAGCGCTGGGCCATGGAGACCAAGCTCGCCGACGGCCGCCGGGTGATCGACCTCCCCTGGGTACGCCGCCGTCTCGCCCAGACCCACGCCAGGCTCGACGCCCTCAAGCTCCTCAACTGGCGGATGGTCAGCGCCGTCCAGGAGGGCACGCTCACCCCGCAGGACGCGTCCGCCGTCAAGGTCTACGGCTCCGAGGCGCGCCGCGACGCATACGCGTGGCTGATGGAGATCGTCGCGGCGCCCGGGGCGCTGAAGGAGGGCTCGGCGGGCGCGGTGCTGCACGGCGAACTGGAACGCGGCTACCGCTCGGCCGTCATCTTCACCTTCGGCGGCGGCAACAACGAGATCCAGCGGGAGATCATCTCGTGGATCGGTCTGGGGATGCCGAGGGTGCGGCGGTAAGGCGCATCTCCACATTTTGACGGCTGACGCCCGGCGGCGCACCCTCGTTCGGGGCAATCACCATAGGCGCAACGCCGGGGTACGGACCATGGGCCCATGGGACTTGGCCAGTGGATCCGAGGCTTGATTCCGGGGCGCTACCCCGAGTGGTACCGCGAGCGACGGTCCTGGGAACAAGGCGAGGACGCCCGCGCCACGGTCCGAAAACTCCGGGCGCTGGTCAACGAACGCAAACGGGCGGTGGAGAGCTCCGGCAGTCCGGACGGCCTGGCGTTGCTGGCCGCGGCCGAGGAAGAACTGCACTGCACGGAGCGCATCCTGACCTTCGAAGAGCATCACCGGGCGCCCTTCGGCTCTCATGTTATGGCGGCGCAGGTCCATCTGAACACGGCACGTCTGCTCTGGCTGAAGTCGTTTCTCCGGACCCCCGCCGAGGTGGCTCCCTATCTCCCCGGAATGCTGGCCGTGGTCAGAGAGCACCTGGCCCGCGACGACCCGCGCAGGGCCGCCACGGAAATCGTGATGGAGAAGTCCGCGCGGCGACGAGTCATCGACGAGACGGAACTGCTGATCGTCCTTGAGGCCGTGGATGTGGCGCACGGCGTCGCGCTGCGTGAGAAGCTCCGCGCGAGCAGTTTCGTGCGCATCGTCTGGAGGGTGGCCCTCTTCCTGTTCTTCCTGGCGGGAGCGGTGGCCGTACTCACCTCCCTTTTCCCGGAATCCGTTCCCCTCTGCTTCAACCCGCCACGGCCGAACCACGCGCCCGCCCCGGATTCGAAGGTCAACTATGTGGTCGTCTGCCCCACGGGAAGCCAGGACTACTTCGAATCCACCGAACTCGACCAGAACTTCGCCGCAGTTTCGGCTTGGGGTGACTATCTCGTCGTCGAATTCGTGGGCCTCGTAGCCGCCGGCGTGGCGGCGACATCCACATTGCGGAAAATCCGGGGAACGTCGACGCCCTATCCCGTCCCGATCGCCCTGGCGGCACTGAAGATCCCCGCAGGTGCCCTTACAGCCGTACTGGGCCTACTCCTCATGCGGGGCGGCTTCGTACCCGGGCTCACCTCGCTGGACTCCTCGGCCCAGATCATCGCCTGGGCCGTGATCTTCGGATACTCCCAGCAGCTCTTCACCAAATGGGTCGACCTTCAGGGGCAAAAGGTCCTGGAATCGGTACGCGGCCCTCTGGATCCCCCGGCCTCCTCCGGCCGCGCCCCCGTTGCGGCCGGGGGATCTCCGCCCGCGGCAGGAATGGCGAGGGCTCATCCCGCTGATGAGGAAGCCGAGGACTGAGCAGTCGAGGGCTAGCCCCCGGCCACGACGTGGGGCACATGCAGTTTGTCCCAGGACTTCTTGCCGGGCAGGCCGTCCGCGTCCTTGCCCGAGAAACCCAGCTTGCGCTGCCACTTGGAGTAGGACGCCCGGTCCGCGTCGCTCCACTGGAAGTCCGGCCCACCGGGATAGGACGAGCAGCCTTCCTCGATGAGGCGGTAGCCCATGGCCTCGATGATCGGGCTGGTCCTGGTCGGCTGGAAGAAGTCGGGACCAGGGAACGGCTCGTAGCCGACGACCGACTCCGGGGCGGAAACGCGGATGCGCTGTCCGATCTGAATCACGTTCGGATTCGTGATCTCGGGGTTCCACTCCAGGATCTGGGCCAGCGTCAGGCCGTGTGTGGTGGCAATCTTGGTCAGATTGTCACCCTTCTTCGCTACATAGAATTTTGTCTCACCCATATGGCCCACTCTAGTCAGGCATTGACAGACCGCAAACACGGACTCAATTGCGGCTTCAGTTATTTACGCGTCAACCGTCAGATATTCGTGGCGGCGAAGTCCGGTCTAGTCGCCCGGTGCCGGATCCCTTTCGTGAATGCAAAGTCCACGTGGTGCAGACCACGGGGGTCTTCCCATGTGCCCCGGGATGCGTACCGTGTTGGTGCGCATTCATACGAGGCGGAGAGGGGCGACAGTGGCCTTCCTGGGGGACGATCGGGCCGCGGTGCGGTCGGTTACCTGGCAGCTGCACGCCGACCCCATGATGTGGGTCGCCGGAATCCGCGCGCTCTACCTCCAGGCCCTGCACCCCCGAGCCGTACGCGGCGTCATACAGACTTCCGGCGCGACGCCTGGGGCCGTCTGCTGCGCACCGCGAACTTCGTCGGCACCATCACCTACGGCACCACCGAGGCCGCCGAGAAGGCCGGCGCCCGGGTGCGGAGGATCCACAGCATGCTGAGCGCCACCGACCCGGACACGGGGGAGCGGTACGGCGTCGACGAACCCGGCCTGCTGCTGTGGGTGCACTGCGCCGAGATCGACTCCTATCTGCAGGTCGCCCGCCGCTCCGGCATCCGCCTCACCGACGAGCAGGCCGACCGCTACATCGACGAACAGCGCCTCGGCGCCCGTCTGGTGGGCCTCGACCCCGACGCCGTACCGGAGAACCAGGCCGAGATGGCGGCGTACTTCGAGAAGGTGCGCCCCGAGCTCGCGTGCGGACCCGAGGCACGCGCGGTGGACGACTTCCTGCTCCGCCCGCCGACGCATCCCCTTCTCGTCCCGGCGCGCGAGGTGCTGTGGCGGCGCGTGGCGCTCCTCGCGTACGCCGCCCTGCCGCCGTACGCCCACGAGCTGTACGGCAGACCGGCCCCGAAACCCGCCACCGTCACCCGCCAGTTGCGTGTCACGGGCACCCTGCTGCGCGGCATTCCCGCACGTCTGCGCTGGCAACTCCCGCCCAAACACATCCTGCGCGCCATGGCACGACTCGGCCCCGGCTCCCGCCCGGCACCGTACAAACTCGGACGATAGCTCGCCATACTGGACGAGCCGGGGGAGGGTGGGGCGGATCACAACGGGGGGCGAGCGCGGGAGATGGGGGACAGCAGGCTGATCCAGGGCCGGTACCGGCTGCTGGATCCGATCGGGCGCGGCGGTATGGGCGAGGTGTGGCGTGCGCGCGACGAGTCGCTCGGCCGCCATGTCGCCGTGAAGTGCCTCAAGCCGCTGGGACCCCACCACGACCACTCCTTCACCCGTGTCCTGCGGGAGCGGTTTCGCCGCGAGGCCCGGGTGGCGGCGGCCCTGCAGCACCGCGGGGTGACCGTCGTCCATGACTTCGGCGAGTCCGAGGGCGTGCTGTTTCTGGTCATGGAGCTGCTGGAGGGCCGCAACCTCAGCCAGCTGCTGGAGGACAACAAGCACCATCCGCTGCCCGTCCCGGACGTCATCGACATCGCCGACCAGGTCGCCGCCGCCCTCGCCTACACCCACCAGCAGGGCATCGTGCACCGCGACCTGAAACCGGCGAACATCATGCGGCTCGCCGACGGCACGGTGAAGATCTGCGACTTCGGCATAGCGCGTCTCGCCCATGACATCGGCTTCACCTCCCGGCTTACCGGCACCGGCATCGCGATGGGCACCCCGCACTACATGTCGCCGGAGCAGATCGGCGGGGAGGAGGTGGACCAGCGCAGCGACCTGTACTCGCTGGGGTGCGTGCTGTACGAGATCGCCACCGGGGTGCCCCCGTTCGACCTGGACGACCCCTGGGCGATCCTCGTCGGGCACCGCGACACCCCGCCTCGTCCGCCGCGCAGCCACCGCGCCGAACTGCCGGAGTACTTCGAGCAGGTCATCCTCGACCTGCTGGCCAAGCGCCCCGAGGAACGCCCGTACGACGGGCGTGAGTTGGGTCGCCGGATCAGCGTGGGCCGTACGACACCGGTATACGTCCCGACCGTGGTGACCCCGCAATCGGCCGCCCTCCGGCCCCCGGAGCCCATGGCCCGCGAGACGCGCCTGCCGTCCTGGACCCGCGGCATGACCACCGGCCACAAGGCCACTGGAGCCGGACTGCGCACCACACCTCCCGACGCCGCGGCCGGCCTCACCGGCGAGTGGATCCCCCGTCCCATCACGGGCCGGCCCGACGGGACCGCCGTACCCGAGGAGCCGCCCGCCCCGTCCGCGGCGACGCTGACCGCGCTGGCCGGACGGCACAACGCCGGGCTGAGCCTCGGCCGGCTGGGCCGCTGGACCGAGGCGGGCGAGGTGCACCGGGCGGTCGCCGCCGAGCGCGAGCACCTTCTCGGCGCCGACCACCCCGACACCCTCGCCAGCCGCTACGAGGTCGCCTTCACCCTCAGCCGCACCGGCCGCGCCGCCGACGCGCTGCGCGAGTACAAGCACGTCGCCCGCGCCCGCAGCCTCTCCCTCGGTCCGGACCATCCCGACACGCTCGCCGCCCGGCAGGAAATGGCGTACGTGCTGGGCCAGTTGGGTCGCCACTTCGACGCGCACCAGGTCTACGCGTCGGTACTGATCGCCCGTGAGCGCGCCATGGGCCCCGACCACCCCGACACTCTGCGCTGCCGCCACAATCTCGCCTTCAACCTCAGTCGGCTCGGCCGGCTGGAGGACTCGTACCGCATGGCCGACGAGGTCGCCGCCGCCCGCGCCCGCATCCTCGGCCCGCACCACCCCGACACCCTGGTAACCCGCTACGAAGTCGCCTACGCACTGGGCCAGTTGGGGCGCTGGACGGAGGCCCTGCAGACCTACGGCGAGGTCGCCGAGGCTCGCGCCAAGGCCCTCGGCCCCGACCATCCCGACACCCTCGCCGCCCGCTACGAGGTCGGCATCAGCCTCGGCCGGCTCGGCCGCAGCGCGGAGGCGCTGCGGCTCTACCGCGACCTGATCGACGACCGCACCCGCGTGCACGGCCCGGCCCACCCCGAGACCCTGCGCGCCCGCCACGGCCTCGGGGTCAACCTCGGCCGTCTCGGCCGGTGGGAGGAGGCGCTCGCAGAGTCCCGTGACGTGTGCGCGATCCGTGAGCGCGTACTGGGCCACGACCACCCGGACACCCTGGTCAGCCGGCGCGAGGTCGCGGTGAGCCTCGGCTGGCTGGGCCGCTGGCCGGACGCGCTCACCGAGTACCGCAGAGTGGCCGACGCCCGCGAACGCGTCCTCGGCGCCGGCCACCCCGACACCCTCGCCAGCCGCAACGACGAGGCCCACTGCCTGCAACAGCTCGGGCGGGGCGCGGAGGCGGTCGAGCTGTACCGGAGGGTGGCGCTGCTGCGGCAGCAGCGGACGTCCGGCGGCGTGTGAGCCCAGGGGACCACGGCCGGTGACGCCCTCGCGTCCCACCTCTGGCCGACCTAGATCATCACGTGTTACGAAGAACCATGCCTGCACACGAGGGAAACCCGGGACACCGTACGTACGACGCCGTGATCGTCGGCGGAGGCCACAACGGGCTGGTGGCCGCCGCCTACCTGGCCCGCGCCGGACGGTCCGTACTGGTGCTGGAGCGGCTGGACCGCACCGGGGGCGCCGCGGTGTCCACGCGGCCTTTCGCCGGGGTCGACGCGCGGCTCTCCCGTTACTCGTACCTGGTCAGCCTGCTGCCGAAGAAGATCGTGCAGGACCTCGGACTGGCCTTCCGCATCCGCACGCGCGACGTCTCCTCGTACACACCCGTCGAACGGGACGGACGGCCGACCGGGCTGCTCGTGGGCGGCGGCGAGGGACGCACCCGGGAGGCGTTCGCCCGGCTGACGGGCGGACAGCGCGAGTACGAGGCCTGGCAGCGCTTCTACGGCATGACCGGCGAGGTCGCCCAGCGGGTGTTCCCGACGCTCACCGAACCCCTGCCGAGCCGTGCGGAGCTGCGCCGCCTGGTGGACGACGAGGAGGCCTGGCGGACTCTCTTCGAGGAGCCGATCGGCGTCGCGATCGAGGAGCGCTTCACGGACGACCTGGTGCGGGGCGTGGTCCTGACGGACGCCCTGATCGGCACCTTCGCCGACGCCCACGACGCGTCGCTGAAGCAGAACCGCTGCTTCCTCTACCACGTGATCGGCGGCGGCACCGGCGACTGGGACGTCCCCGTCGGCGGCATGGGCGCCCTCACCGACGCCCTGGCCACGGCGGCGCGGGAGGCGGGCGCGGTCATCGTCACCGGGCACGAAGCGGTCCGGATCGACACCGACGGCCGTACGGCGGAGGTCAGCTACCGGACGGCGGACGGCGAGGGAGTCGCCGCCGCCCGGCACGTCCTGGTGAACGCCTCCCCGCAGGCCCTGGCCACCCTCACCGGCGACACGCCCCCGGCTCCCGCCGAGGGCGCCCAGCTCAAGGTGAACATGCTGCTCAAGCGCCTGCCCCGGCTGCGCGACCGCTCCGTCGACCCGCGTGAGGCATTCGCCGGCACCTTCCACATCGCCGAGGGCTACGAACAGCTGGCCACCGCCCACGCCCAGGCAGCCGCCGGGAGACTCCCCGCCGCGCCGCCCTCCGAGATCTACTGCCACTCGCTCACGGACCCGACGATCCTCGGCCCGGACCTCGTCGAGCAGGGCTACCAGACCCTCACCCTCTTCGGGCTGCACACCCCGGCCCGCCTCTTCGAGCGCGACAACGACGCCGTACGCGACGAACTGCTGAAGTCGACGCTCGCCCAGCTCGACGCCCAGCTCGCCGAGCCGAGCGCCGACTGCCTTGCGACAGACGCGGACGGGCGGCCGTGCATCGAGGCCAGGACGCCGCTGGACCTGGAGCGTGACCTGCGACTGCCCGGCGGAAACATCTTCCACCGCGAGCTCGCCTGGCCGTACGCGCAGGAGGGCACCGGTCGCTGGGGCGTGGAGACCCGCCACGCGAACGTGCTGCTGTGCGGGGCGGGCGCGGTACGCGGGGGAGGGGTGAGCGGGGTGCCGGGGCACAACGCGGCGATGGCGGTGCTGGAGGGCGCCGACTAGGCGCCGGCGCCGCCGTCCACCTGGAGGATCACGCCGGTGACATAGGACGCGCGGTCGCTCAGGAGCCAGGCCGCGGCCTGGGCGATCTCCTCCGGGTCGGCGGCCCGGCCCAGCGGGTTCTGTGCGGTGAGCCGGTCGATTATGCCGGGGGAGTCGCTCTCCCACTCGTCGACCATGTCGGTGAGGGTGAGCCCGGGGGCGATGGCGTTGACGCGGATGCCCTCACGGCCGTACGTGACGGCGGCCGACTCGGTCAGGCTGTTGACCGCCCGTTTCAACGCGCCGTACACCGGCAGCTCGGGGTTGGCCGCGAGGCTGCCGACGCTGGAGTTGTTGACGATCGCGCCGCGCCCGGCCGTGGCGCGGATGGCGGCGATCTCGGCCTTCATGGCCAGCCACGGCCCCCTGAGGTTGACGGCGCTGATCCGGTCGAACTCGGCCTCCGACAATTGGTCCATCGGGCCGGGCGGCTGGATCGTCGCGCCGTTGTTGAAGGCGACGTCCAGCCGGCCGTAGAGCTCCACCGCCCGGTCGACGGCGGCCCGGACGCTGCCGGAGTCGGCCAGGTCGCACCGCACATGGTCCGCGGTGCCGCCCGCCGCCCGGATCTCCTCCGTGACCGTTTTGAGCTGTGTCTCCGTGCGGGCCGCCAGGAGCACCCGGGCACCCTCGCGGGCGAACAGCCGAGCGGCGGCGGCGCCGATGCCACGACCGGCGCCGGTGACGAACGCGACCTTGCCGTCGAGCAGACCGGTCGCGGTGACAGATGTGTTGTCCATGCCGTCAAGCCTGCGACCGGCCCCGGGGCTCATCCAGGCACCGGTGGTACCTGGATGAGCCCTGGACGCACGCGCACACTTAAGACGTGGACCGACGACAACTGGCGGACTTCCTGCGCAGCCGGCGCGAGCGCATCGCCCCCGCCGAGGTGGGGCTGCCGACCGGGCCGCGGCGCCGTACGCCGGGGCTGCGCCGCGAGGAGGTGGCACAGCTGGCGTTCATCTCGACCGAGTACTACACCCGGCTGGAGCAGGCCCGCGGCCCGCACCCCTCGCGTGAGGTGCTGGCCCAGCTCGCCCGCGCCCTGCGGCTGTCGGACGCGGAGCGGGCCCATCTGCACCACCTCGCCGGGGCCCCGCCCGGACCGCCGCCGGGACCCTCGCGCGAGGTCCGCCGGAGCATCGTCGACCTGCTGCACCGGCTGCCGAACGCCGCGGCGATCGTGGTCTCGGCCGGATTCGAGATCATCGCCTGGAACGACCTGGCGGCCGCCCTGATGGAGGACTTCTCCGCCCTGCCCCGCCGCGACCGCAACCTCGTCCGGCGCGCCTTCCTCGGACCGCACCCGGAGGGCCGGCGGCTCTACGGCGTGTCGGACGTGGCGGAGTTCGCCAGGAACTCGACGCAGGAACTGCGCGCTGCTGCGGCCCGCTACCCGGACGACCCGGAACTGACCGGACTGGTCCGCGAACTCCTCGACGGCAGTGAGGAGTTCGCCCGGCTGTGGGCTGCCCACGACGTGACCTCCGCACCCACGCTCCGCAAGACCTTCGACCACCCCGTCGTCGGCCCCGTCACGGTCGACTGCGACGTCCTGGACATCTCCGACCGCGACCAGCGGGTCGTCATCTACACCGCCGCCCCCGGATCGCCGTCCGATCAGGCGCTACGGCTGCTGTCCGTCCTCGGTACCGAGCGACTGGACGTACCGGGCTGAGCCGTCAGTCCGCGGCGGCGGTCCAGCCGTTCGCCGTGATCCGCGCCGCGTCCGCGGGCCGGGCCTCGTCGAACAGGGCGGCGCGTGCCGCCTCCACGCGCAGGCCGTCGACGTAGGCCCCGCGCCCCACGTACAGCCGGTCGGTGGCGTACCGCCAGCGGATCGCGAGCTGTTGGTGTGCCGGGAGCCGGGCCGTGAGGCGGTGCCAGACGCGGCCGGACCAGCCGGTGGCCGTGCCGGCCGCGTGGTCCTGGGGCTGTTCGCCGTGGCGGGTCGTCGTGAAGGGGAGCGCCTGCCAGGTGGTGCCGCCGTCGGTCGTCGCCTCCAGGGCGAGGACGTCCGCCTGGGGCTCGGTGTCCCACCACAGGGCGCAGCACAGCCGGGCGTCGCCGGAGGACGTGTCGAGCGCGGGGAGCGTGAGAGTCGCGGTGGTGGCGGTCGCCATTCCCGAGAACCACGCCGTACGGCCGTGCCGTGGGCGGACCGGTACGGCGCGGGCCATGTTGTTCGCGGCGGCGACCCGGGGCGCGGAACCGGAACGCCAACTGCGCACCGGGTGGACCGAGTTGCCGAGGACCACGAGGAAGGAGTCGGTCGTCGGGTCCAGCACCAGCGAGGTGCCGGTGAAGCCGGTGTGCCCCGCGGTGCGCGGGGTGGCCATCGCACCCATGTACCAGTGCTGGTAGAGCTCGAAGCCCAGGCCGTGCTCGTCGCCGGGGAAGGCGGTGTTGAAGTCGGTGAACATCAGCTCCACCGACTCCGGCTCCAGGATGCGCGAGCGGCCGTAGGCGCCGCCGTTGAGCAGTGTCCGGCCGAGGACCGCGAGGTCCCAGGCGTTCGAGAACACCCCCGCGTGGCCGGCGACTCCGCCCAGACTGAACGCGTTCTCGTCGTGGACCTCGCCCCACACCAGACCGCGGTCCAGGCCGGACCAGGGTTTGCGGGCGTCCTCGGTGGCCGCGATCCTCGGCTTCCAGGCGGCGGGCGGGTTGAAACGGGTGCGGCGCATGCCGAGCGGGCCGGTGATCTCGTCGTGGAGGAGCGTGTCGAGTCCGTGCCCGGTGATCTTCTCCAGGACCAGCTGGAGTGAGATCAGGTTCAGGTCCGAGTAGAGATACGTGGAGCCCGGCGGGTTCAGCGGCGCCTCGTTCCAGATGAGCTGGAGCTTCTCCTCGTACGTCGGCGCGGCGTACAGCGGGATCCAGGCGCGGAACCCCGAGGTGTGGGTGAGGAGCTGACGGATGGTGATGTCCTGCTTGCCCGCACGGCCGAAGTCCGGGAGATAGGAGGCGACCGTGGCCTCCAGACCGAGGGCGACCCGCTCGATCTGCTGCACGGCGAGGATCGAGGTGAACAGCTTGGACACCGAAGCCAGATCGAAGACGGTGTCCTCGGCCATGGGGAGCTGCTGGTCTGCCGGGAACTCGACGCCGGTGTCGGTCTTCTCGTCGTACGCCCGATAGCGCACCGCCATCCCGATCGGCTGGTGCAGGGCCACGGTGCCGCCCCGACCGGCGAGCAGGACGGCGCCCGCGTACCAGGGGCGCTTGGGGGAGGGGCCGAGGAACGCCTCGGCGTCGGTGACCAGTTGACGGAGGTGGGCGGGGAGCAGTCCGGCGTGTTCGGGGGAGCCGTGGCGCAAGGTGGTGGCGCGGCGGCCGGAGGAGGCGGCCGCCGGTCCGGCGGGGAAGGGGGCGATGGCCAGGGCACCGCCCAGGGCCAGGACCCCTCTGCCCAGTTGACGCCGAGTCGGTCTGCTGCTGTCGTCCGTCATCGAGGTTCCTCCCGCCGCTTCGGCTGAAAGTATCTTTCCGGGATCACCTTGCGTGGTGAAACTTTCGTGTCAGGAGTTGGCCGTGTCAACGAGGCGGTCACGCAGGGCGCTTTTCAAGAGATCTGACGGTGTATCAGAAAAGGCCTTCCGTCGTCCGGGGGACTGCGGCATCCTGCGCCCATGCAGACGGAGCTGAGCAAGAAACTGGGAGTCGAGCACGCCATTTTCGGCTTCACGCCGTTCCCCGCCGTCGCCGCGGCCATCAGCCGGGCCGGCGGTTTCGGAGTGCTCGGCGCGGTCCGCTACACGGCCCCCGACGACCTCAAGCGCGACCTCGACTGGCTCCAGGCACATGTCGAGGGCCGGCCCTACGGCCTGGACGTCGTCATGCCGGCGAAGAAGGTCGAAGGCGTCACCGAGGCCGATGTCGAGGCGATGATCCCGCAGGGGCACCGGCAGTACGTCAAGGACACCCTCGCCAAGTACGGCGTGCCCGAGCTCGCCGAGGGGGAGGCCTCCGGCTGGCGTATCACCGGATGGATGGAGCAGGTCGCCCGCACCCAGCTCGACGTGGCCTTCGACTACCCGATCAAGCTGCTCGCCAACGCCCTGGGCTCACCGCCCGTGGACGTCGTCGAGCGGGCACACGACCGGGGCGTGCTAGTCGCCGCGCTCGCGGGCAGCGCCCGGCACGCCCGAAAGCACAAGGAGGCGGGCATCGACATCGTCGTCGCCCAGGGCTACGAGGCGGGTGGCCACACAGGTGACATCGCCTCCATGGTTCTCACCCCCGAGGTGGTCGAGGCGGTCGACCCCCTGCCCGTGCTCGCGGCCGGAGGCATCGGCAGCGGCCAACAGGTGGCTGCCGCGCTGAGCCTCGGCGCCCAGGGTGTCTGGTTGGGCTCTATATGGCTGACCACCACAGAAGCCGATCTGCACTCGGCCGCCCTGACCGCCAAGCTGCTGGCCGCCGGCTCCGCCGACACGGTCCGCTCCCGCGCCCTGACCGGAAAGCCCGCACGGCAGCTGCGCACCGAGTGGACCGACGCCTGGGACGACCCGAACGGGCCCGGCACCCTCCCCATGCCCCTGCAGGGACTGCTCGTGGCCGACGCCGTCTCCCGGATCCAGAAGTACGAGGTCGAGCCGCTGCTCGGCACACCCGTCGGTCAGATCGTGGGCCGGATGAACAGCGAACGAAGCGTCCAGGCCGTCTTCGACGACCTCACCCGCGGCTTCGAACGAGCCGTCGACCGCATCAACCGCATCGCCGGAAGGAGCGGCCAGTGACCAGCACGTCCGCGGCACCCGCCGTCAGCACACCGCCCGTCGGCTTCTGGGCCCAGGCCACCGCCGACCCCGACCGCACGGTCCTCGTCGCCCCGGACGGCGAGCGATGGACCGCCGGCCGGCTGCACGCCGCCACCAACCGCCTGGTCCACGGCCTGCGCGCGGCCGGCCTCCAGCGCGGCGACGCCTTCGCGGTCGTCCTCCCCAACGGCGTCGAATTCTTCACGGCGTACCTGGCGGCCTCCCAGGCCGGCTTCTACCTGGTCCCCGTCAACCATCACTTCGTCGGACCCGAGATCGCCTGGATCGTCGCCGACTCCGGCGCCAAAGTGCTCATCTCCCATGAGCGGTTCGCCGACCCCGCCCGCCAGGCCGCCGACGAGGCCGGCCTCCCAGCCACCCACCGCTACGCCGTCGGCGAGGTCGAGGGCTTCCGGCCGTGGGCCGAACTCCTCGACGGACAACCGCAGTCCGCGCCCGCCGACCGCACGCTCGGCTGGGTCATGAACTACACCTCGGGCACCACCGGCCGCCCCCGAGGCATCCGCCGCCCCCTGCCCGGCAAGCCCCCCGAGGAGGCCTACCTGGGCGGCTTCCTCGGCATCTTCGGCATCAAGCCGTTCGACGACAATGTGCACCTCGTCTGCTCGCCGCTGTACCACACCGCGGTGCTCCAGTTCGCGGGCGCTTCCCTCCACATAGGGCACCGGCTGGTGCTGATGGACAAGTGGACACCCGAGGAGATGCTCCGCGTCATCGACACCCACAAGTGCACACACACTCATATGGTCCCAACACAGTTCCACCGCCTGCTGGCGCTCCCGGAAGAGACACGCTCCCGCTACGACGTCTCGTCCATGCGGCACGCCATCCACGGGGCCGCCCCCTGCCCCGACCATGTGAAGCGGGCGATGCTGGACTGGTGGGGCCCCTGTGTGGAGGAGAACTACGCCGCCAGTGAGGGCGGTGGCGCGTTCGCGACCGCCGAGGACTGGCTGAAGAAGCCCGGCACGGTCGGCAAGGCCTGGCCGATCAGCGAACTCGCCATCTTCGACGACGACGGCAAGCGGCTCCCGCCCGGCGAACTCGGCACCGTCTACCTGAAGATGAACACCGGCGGCTTCGCCTACCACAAGGACGAGGCCAAGACGAAGAAGAACCGCATCGGCGACTTCTTCACCGTCGGCGACCTCGGCTACCTCGACGAGGACGGCTATCTCTTCCTCCGCGACCGCAAGATCGACATGATCATCTCCGGCGGGGTCAACATCTACCCGGCCGAGATCGAGTCCGTTCTGCTGGCCCACCCCGCCGTCGCGGACGCCGCCGCCTTCGGCATCCCCCACGACGACTGGGGCGAGGAGGTCAAGGCCGTCGTCGAACCGGCCCCCGGCCACGAGCCCGGACCCGCCCTCGCCACCACGATCCTCGACCACTGCGCCGGGCAACTCGCCGGCTACAAACGCCCCAAGAGCGTCGACTTCATCGCCGAGATGCCGCGCGATCCCAACGGAAAGCTGTACAAGCGGCGGTTGCGGGATCCGTACTGGGAGGGACGCACGCGGCCCATGTGACGTCAAGGACGCATACGAGGAGGAGTCTCCAGAGCCCTGGCGAGCCCTGCCGCGTCGGTGCCGATCTTGCGGTAGACGCTGGACAGCAACTGCCGCACCCCTTGCTCGGTCAGGTGCAGATCCTTGGCGATCACTGCCACCGGGCTGCCCTCGACGGCCAGTTCGGCCGTACGGCGTTCCCGCGCGGTCAGTGCGTCCGCCTGCACGTAGCGCAGGGGCAGCGGGCGCAGACCGGCCGCCGAGAGCTCCTCCCTGGCGCGGGCGGCGAGTGCCTCGGCCCCGCAGTGGACGGCGCCTTCCAGTCCTTGGTAGAGCCGGTCGGCGGCCTCCTGGAGCCGCCCGTTGCGGGACAGCGCGGCGCCGTGGCCGACCTGGGCGCGAGCGAGTTCGTAGGAGGCGGGCGACTGCTCCAGGTGGTCGACCGCCTCCGCGTACAGGTCGAGCGCCGCCGGCCCGCCCGTCACCTCGGCGAGGGTGTGGAGGGCCTGCCCGACGGTGGAGGCGGCGCCGAAGTCCCGGGCGCGGCGGACGGCGTCCTGGGCGTGGGCGATCGCCGCCTCCGGGTCGGTGGGGGCGAGCGCGGTCGCGAGCCGCAGCTGCCACGGACACCAGGCCGGGTTGCGCCAGGCCCGCCCGTCCAGCCAGTCCCCGACCGCGGACAGCAGCGCCGCCGCTTCCGAGTGCCGTCCCTCCGCCAGGAGCAGTTCCGCGTACACGGTGCGCGGGTCGGGATAGATGATGGCGTTCGGAGCCATGTCGCCGAAGTGGTGGTCGTCGGCGAGTGCGCGAGCCTCGGCGACGCGCCCACGGGCCAGCAACGTCTGGATCAGGACGCTGACGCCGTACCACTGGGCGGCCACGACGCCCTCCACCTTGTCGGCGATGCGCAGGCCTTCCCGGACCAGGTCCTCGGCTTCGGCCAGACAGCCGCGGTGGTAGCGGACATAGCCGGCGATGGTCTGGCCGAAGGCCAGATGGGAGCCGTGCCAGCCCTTGCTCGCGCACTCGGCGATCCCCTTCTCGAACAACTCCTCGGCCCGTCGCGGCTGGTCGCCGTACATGAACACCAGGGCGACCGAAAGGGGCACCTCGAAGCCCCGGTTCTCATCGGTCCAACTCATGCCGCCGCGCAGGGACTTCTCCGCATACATGAGGGCGGTCTGCCGCGGTTCGCCGCGCAGGACGGCATCCCAGGCCCGCAGTCCCAGGATGTAGCGCTCCTCCAGGCTGCGGCCGGGCAGCTGTTCGGCCAGCCGCGCCAGCGTCCGGGAGCGGGCGGGCGAGTCGGGATCGTCGGCGCGCATCGTGCTCCAGACGAACTGATCCGCCTGCATACGCAGCTTGACGCGCGGATTCGCGGCCTGCCGGGCCTCCTCGGCGGCCACGGTCACGGCCTCGGCCATCCGGTCGGTGTGGGCGAGCGCCGTCGTCAGCCGATAGACGATGGAGGCACGCAGGTCGGGGTCGACCTCGGGCTCCGCCAGCGCCTGGCGGAGGTGCCGCACCGTGGCCGTGGGCTCGATCAGGAACGTGGCGCAGGCGAGTTCGTGCAGGACCGCGGCACGGTCCTCGGGCAGGGGCGGCTCCTGCAGCGCGCGGGTCAGCAGGCGCCGGGCGGCCTCGGTCGCCCCGGCGCGCAGGTACTCGCGAGCGGCCTCACGCAGACATTCGACCGTCTCGGGGCTGCCCTCGCAGGGCACCTCCAGCAGATGCCTGGCGGCGACGGTGGGGCCGTATCCCGCGTTGAGGACGGCATCCGCGGCCGCGTTGTGCAGACCGGCCCGGAAGCCCGAGCGGATGGACCGGTAGATCGTCGTGGCGATCAGCGGGTGAACGAACTCGAGCTCACCGTCCGGGCCATGGCCGTCGGTCAGGATCCGGGCCGCGCGCAGCTTCTGGGCCGCCTCGGCGGCGGTCTCGTCGCCGAGCACCGCGATGGTCGCGGCGAGCTGGGGTGAGAAGGGCGAACCCAGCACGGCGGCCGAATGCGCGAAGCGGATGGTCGCGGTGTCGAGGTCCTCCAGACGTTCGATCAG